>CAZAPJ010000008.1:0-127372 GCA_964487025.1 uncultured Hydrogenophaga sp. | reverse complement strand
CATGGCTCAATCCTCTCAGAGTGTTGAGCCTCCTCAAAACCCGGGGCGATTCACCATCTCTCCCACCTATGATGTAGAGATCCGTACAATCCGTGAATTGTGCAATCTTGAGTCAGGCCTCTCGAGAATTCACGACACTGAAGTTCAAAATCGGCTTTTGCGGAAAATGATGTCAAGAGCACCGGCCGAGCGCGTGCCACGACATCGATTAATTCGCAATCTTATCAACCAAGGCGAGTTTGACAAAGCCGAGGCCGAAGTAAGGATCTATGAAAAGGACTTTGGTAAAGATGCACCTGTTGCGCGATACAGAATCACCGCCGCCGTCGCGAGGTCCTTGCACTCTGAGGGAATTCTGGAAGAAGATCGTATTGCAATACTCTCGCACGCCTGCGAGCTCGCCGGAGCCGCAGCTCAAAAATACTCGGATAATAAACATATCCTCGGCACTTACTGCGAGGTGGGAGTTCAATGGTATCGAAAAACAGCAGATTTCAAAGTTTACGACTTAGCAATGCGAGAACTTAAACAAGCTGAGATACGGATTGGTGATCCACAGATCACCGCGTTGGTGCGGAAGTATGAGCAACGGATATCAGGCCAAGCCATTCATTCTTTAGAAACCGGCATCGGCGAAGAAACCACGGGTTAGCTCTTTATTCTTCATGCGCTCTTTAAGTCAGGATATTTTCGCCTCAGCTTACTTTCCAGCGCGGGCGGCACCACAGAGCACAAGACGGAGCAATTCCGTTACAAGAACTCTGACCTATCGGATTCAAGGCTTGCACGGCCGGGTGCTCCTGTTGGTTGTCATCTACGGAGCAAGCCGCCGGGGAGCATTGTTGACGTATTCAAATGTCGATAGCGGCTTGGCCCTATCAGCTGGCTTCCGAGCTCATCAGACAGTAGGGTTGTACGAACGTACCAGAAGGCTGGCAAGGTCAGCATTACCATGAAACTACCCATTGGGCTCCAGGTCCACAGGGCATAAAAGACCGCTGTGCGGCCCAGACCGTGAATACGCGGGGGCGACATCACCGGCAGGAACCGCTGCACAGCAGCCATCCAACCGCCTCAACGACCGACACGAAAACGCGTCAACCAAAGGCGTCTCCATACACAGGCTCCGACACGCTACCGGCAGAAGCATCTGCCGACTCAACCCGTGGTGTAAGGTGTCGCGCCATGAGCGACACCCCTACCGACCCTGCCGAGCAGGCCAAAGCCCATTTCTTCGAAGGCAATGCCCACTTCGAGGCGGACCGGCTGCAGGCCGCGCGCGACTGTTACCAGCAGGCCCTGGCGCTGGCGCCGGGGCGGCCCTCGGTGCTGGCCAACCTGGGCGTGACCGAGTACCGCCTGGGCCTGTGGGCCGAGGCGGTCGGCCACCTGTCGCAGGCCACCGAGGCCGATCCCGCGCAGCGCGATGCCTGGGGGGCGCTGGCCCTGTCGCACGAGGCGCTGGGCCATTGGCAGCCGGCCGCGCAGGCGTGGCGGCAGGGCATTCGGCTGGACGGGGCCAGCGCCCGGCCCTGGCTGTCGCTCGCGCTGTGCCAGCTGCGCCTCGACCAGCCCGGCGATGCCCTGGCCTCGCTCGACGAGGCGCTCGCGCTCGATCCGGCCCTGGCCGACGCCTGGAGCCAGCGCGGCCACTTGCTGCGCGAGGCGGGGCGCCACGCCGAGGCGGCGCACTGCTTCGAGCAGGCGCTCGCGCACGGGGCGGACGAGGACCTGCACCGCTTCTACCTGGTCTCGGTGAACGGCAGCGGCGCGGCCGCGTCGCCGGTCCCGGCGCGGCCGCCGCGCGCCTACGTGGAAAGCCTGTTCAACGAGTACGCCGACGATTTCCAGGCCCACCTGGTCGAGGGCCTGAAGTACCAGGCGCACCAGACCCTGCTCGCGCCGCTGCGCGAGGCAGAAGACGGCCGCCGCGACCCCCGGCACTATCCATTGGTGCTCGACCTGGGCTGCGGCACCGGCCTGTGCGGCCAGCTCATCCGGGCGCAGGCCGGCGCGGTGGACGGCGTGGACCTGGCCGAGGCCATGGTGGCGCAGGCGCGCGCCTGCGGCGCCTACCGGCGCGTGGCGCAGGGCGACCTGCTGGCGTTCCTGCGCGACCAGGCGGAACCGGCCGACCTCGTCATCGCGGCCGACGTGTTCATCTACGTCGGCGCGCTCGACGAGGTCTTCGCCGCGGTGCGCCGCTGCCTGCGGCCCGGCGGCCGCTTCGGTTTCTCGGTGGAACTTGCCAGCGGCGAGCCAGCGCTGCAACTGAGGCCGAGCCTGCGCTACGCGCACACGCCGGGCTACGTGGAACAGCTCGCGCAGGCGCACGGTTTCCGCGTCTGGCGGCAATGGCAGGCGCCGCTGCGCGAAGACCAGCGGCGGCCGGTGATGGGCCTGTACGTGTGGCTGGAACCGGCGGCCGATGGCGCCTGAGCGCGCCCCGGGACGTCAGGCGGCGGCCGCGCCCCGCGCCTGCCCGTAGGTGAGGTTCCGGGTCTTCATGATGGCCAGCACCCCGTCGAGCAGGGGCGTGGACAGGCCGGAGAGTTCCTGCATCGCGCGCAGCGAGGTTTCGATGGCCTCGATCTCCAGTGGCCGGCCGAGTTCCAGGTCCTGCAGCATCGACATCTTGTGCTCCGGCGCCGAGAGCGTGGTCTCGATGCGTCGCTGCGGCGCATAGGGGATCGCGAGGCCGAAACGGGTGGCGATGGCATCGGCCTCCACCATCATGGCGTGCACGAGTGCGATGCATTCGGGCGTGTCGGCCATGTCCCGCATGCGCGCCATGGCCAGCGTGGCCACGGGGTTCCAGCACAGGCTGTTGACGGCCTTGACCCAGATGTCGCCGCGGATGTCGGGGCGCACGCGCGCGTTGAGCCCGGCCTCGGTGAGCAGGCGCGAGAGCGACAGCACGCGTTCGCTGCGGCTGCCGTCGGGTTCGCCGATCGGGCAGCCGGCTTTTGCGCCGTCCTGCCGCACCTCGCCGGGCGCGACGAGGTGCGCGCCGATCCAGAACACCGCGCCGATCACGCGGGACGGGTGGATGGCGGACCAGATCCGGCCCCCGGGGTCCACCCGCTCCAGCCGGCGATCCTGGAAGGGGCCGGGCAGCTTGTGGAAGAACCAGTAGGGGATACCGGTGGTGGGCGGGATGACCGCCGTCTCGGGCCCCAGCAGGGGCGCGATCTGCGGCAGCGCGTCGGCGAACTGGTGCTCCTTGAGCGTGATGAACACGTAGTCCTGCGCACCGAGCGCCGCCGGATCATCGGTCACCTGCGGCCGCACGGTGAAGCGTCCCTCGGGGACCGTCACCGTCAGGCCCCGCTCCCGCATGGCCTGCAGGTTCCGGCCCCGCGCTACCACGCTGACGGCGCAGTCGCCTTTTTTCTCCAGCAAGCCGGCGATGTAGCCGCCGATCGCGCCTCCACCGAAGATGCAGACCTTTTTTCGAGCAGTGGGTGGCGTCATGGCGGCGAGGGGTTCATTTGTCGAGCGTGATGTTGGCGTCCTTGATCACCTGCGCCCACATCGCCAGTTCCTTCGCGAGCACGTCGGAGAAGTACTCCGACGATTCGATGACGGGGTCGTAGGCGATTTCCGTCAGGGCGCCATTCACCTTGGGTTCGCGCACGATGGCGTTGATCTCCTGGTTGAGCCGGTGCACGACCTCCTTCGGCGTGCCGCCCGTGGTCAGGAAGCCGACCCAGGGCTGCACGTTGAAGCCGGGCGAAAGGGTTTCGCTGACGGTGGGCACGTCCGGGAACTGTGGGTGGCGTTCCAGCGACGTCACCGCCAGCGCCCGCATTTTGCCGCTGTCCAGATGGGGCTTGAGCGTGAGCGAAGGCTCCATGGTCACCTGCACCTCGCCCCGCAGCACGGCCAGCACCGCCAGCGAGCTGCCGTTGTAGGGCACGTGCTGGATCTTGGCGCCGGTCTTGCTCTTGAACAGCTCCCACGCGATGTGCGGCGACGTGCCGGTGCCCGGCGTGCTGTAGTTCATCTTGCCGGGGTTGGCCTTGGAGTAGGCCACCAGTTCCTGCAGGTTCTTCACCGGCAGGTCGGCGGACACGGCGATCAGGTAGCGGCCGCGCGCCAACTGGCCGATGGGGGCGAGGTCCTTGCGCGGGTCGATGGTGAAGTCCTTGTTGAGGCTGGGCAGGATGGTCAGGGGCGACGCGCTGTAGAGCACGGTGTAGCCATCGGCGGGCGCGTTGACCACGAAGTTCGTGCCCACGATGGTGCCGGCGCCCGGCTTGTTCTCGACCACCACGGGCACGCTCCAGCGTTCCTGCAGGCGCGCGCCGATCATGCGCGCCTGCGCATCGGCCATGCCGCCGGGGGCGTAGGGCACCACGATGCGGATCGGCTTGTCGGGGAATTTCTGCGCGGATGCAACGCCGGCGGTCATGCCCAGTGCGACGCCGGCCAGTAGGCCCAGCAGTTTTTTCGAGAGAGGTGTCATGGCTTGTCTCCTGTCGGAAGGTGAACAAAAAAACGCACGCTTTCACGCGGCTTCGGTCTGTCCCTGGTCGATGGCGCGCAGCGCTTGCAGCCGCGCAATGTCCTCCTGGGTGAATCCGTGCTCGGCGAGCACGGCATGCGTGTGCTCGCCCGGCCGCGGCGGCGGCCGATCGAGCGCTGGACGGGTGCGGCTGAAGCGGGGGGCGATGTTGGGCTGCACCAGCCCATCGCGCTCGATGAACACCTGCCGGCTCGCCGCATGGGGGTGCCGGGTCGCCTCGTCGGGCGAGAGCACCGGCGCGTAGCAGGCATCGCTGCCTTCCAGCAACTGGTTCCACTCCTCGCGGGTGCGTGACCGGAACACCTCGCCCAGCCGCGCCCGCAGCATGGGCCAGTTCGCCGGGTCGTCGCGGTCGGGCAGCTCGCCGGGGTCGAGCCCGATGCGCGTGACCAGTTCGCGGTAGAAGCGCGGCTCCAGCGCCGCGACGGTCACGTGCCGGCCGTCGCGGGTTTCGTAGACCGTGTTCCAGGGCCGGCTGCCGTCGGCAATGTTCGAGCCGCGCTCGTCGCGCCACAGGCCGGCCGCCTTCTGCGTGAAGATGAAGCCCATGAGCGAGGCCACGCCGTCCAGCACGGCGGCGTCCACCACCTGCCCCTGTCCCGAACGCCGCGCCTCCAGCAGCGCGCTGACCACGCCGAAGGCCAGGTACAGCGCGCCGCCGCCGAAATCGCCCACGTAGTTCAACGGCGGCACCGGCGGGCCGTCCCGGCTGCCGATGGTGTGCAGGGCGCCCGAGAGCGCGATGTAGTTGAGGTCGTGCCCGGCGCTGCGGGCCAGGGGGCCATCCTGCCCCCATCCGGTCATGCGGCCGTAGACCAGGCGCGGGTTGCGCTGCAGGCAGGCGTCGGGCCCGAGGCCCAGGTTTTCCGCGACGCCGGGCCTGAAGCCCTCCACCAGGACGTCGGCGCCGTCGATCAGGCGGCGCACCACGGCCACACCCTCGGGGTGCTTGAGGTCGACGGCCAGCGATCGCCGGCCGCGGCTGGCCACGTGCCGCCGGTGGTCGACCTGCCATTCCCCCGCATCGGCCGCCGCCAGGCGGTCGACGCGGATCACGTCGGCGCCCATGTCGGCCAGCAGCATGCAGCAAAAGGGCGCCGGACCCAGCGCCGCCAGCTCGATCACGCGAATGCCCTGCAAGGGTCCCATGGCGCTCACGCCGCGTGCGCCGGCTCGGGCCGGCCGCAGGCGCCCTGTGCCTTGAGTTGCGCGATGCGCGCGGCGTCGTAGCCGAGGTCGTGCGCGAGGATCTGGTCGGTGTGCTCGCCCAGCAGCGGTGCCGCGCGCGCGGCCACCAGCGGCGTGCCGCTCAGGCGGATCGGCGCGCCGATGTTGGGCAGGGCGCCGGCGATGGGATGGTGCACCGTGGTCACCAGGCCGCGGTCCTTCACTTCATCGGAGCGCATGGCTTCGCCCACGGTGCGGACCACGCCAGCCGGCACGCCGGCGGCCAGCAGGCGATCGACCCAGTGCTGCCGCCCGCCCCGCTGGAACAGCGTTGCGAGGTGCTCGCGCAGCGCCTGCGCATGGCGGCAGCGGTCGGTGTTGCTCCGGAATTCGGGCCGCTGTGCCAGGCCGGGTTCGTCGAGCACCTTCTCGCACAGGCTGCGGAACATGCGGTCGCTCGAGCAGGTGATGTAGAAATCGCCATCGCGCGCGGTGAACAGGCCCACCGGCTGCGAGATCTCCGAACCGTTGCCCTGGCGCGAGGGTTCTTCCTCCGTGAGCAGGTAGTTCATGCTGTAGTTCGCCGTCAGCGCGATCGCCGCGTCGAACAAGGCCGCTTCCACGTACTGGCCCGTGCCGGTGTGCTGCCGCGCCAGCAGGGCGGCCAGGATGGCGCTGAATGCGCAGAGGCCGGTGCCCACGTCCACCACGGGCGAAGCCGACCGCACGGGCGGGCGGTCCGGGTAGCCGTTGAGCGAGAACATGCCGCTGTCGGCCTGGATGACGGGATCGAAGCCTGGGCGCGCCGCGTACCGGCCCTCGCGGCCAAAGCCGGTGATCGCGCAGTAGACCAGGCGTGGGTTGATGGCGACGAGCGCGTCGTGGCCCAGGCCCAGGCGTTCCATGGTGCCGGCGGAGAAGTTCTCCACCACCACGTCGGCGCTCCGGATCAGGTCCAGCACCACCTCCCGGCCCGCCGGCGACTTCAGGTCGAGCGCGATGCTGCGCTTGTTCCGGTTCATCGACACGAACACGCTGCTCATGCCGCCGCGGCTCGGGTTCAGGAAGCGGCTGTCATCGCCCTTGCCCGGTTGCTCCACCTTGATGACGTCCGCCCCCAGGTCGGCCAGCAGCATGGCGCTGTAGGGGCCCGCGATCAGGCGAGACAGATCGACGACCTTCAGGCCCGCAAGGGCGGTGGCAGACGGGGCGATCGGGGTTTCAGGCATGGAAAAGGGGGAAGGGCGTCAGCACCGGCGGCTCGGTGCCGGTGGCCTGGATTCAATGGCGGCCCATTGTGGTGATCCCTCCGGCGATCGTCCAAAACCCTTTTAGTCTGTTTCCATATCCGCTGCGTCTGCTGCCTTGCGCGACACTGCGCCTCGCACGCCGCGTCGGCTCGACCGCTCCATTTCCTCCGCCCATGCCACTCGATCCGAACCGGGTTCTCCAGCACGTCTTCCAGCCCGTCGAACAATCCTACGGCCCGCGCGACGCCATGCTGTACGCGCTGGGCATCGGCTACGGCCGGCAAACGCCGTCCCCGGCCGAACTGGACTTCATCTTCGAAGAGCGCCTGAAGGTGTCGCCGGCCTTCGCCGTGACGCTGGGGTTCAAATCCCTGCGCGACGAGAACCTGGGCATCGATTTCGCGCGGGTGGTGCACAGCGAGCAGCGGCTCGTGCTGCACCAGCCGCTGCCGCCCCGGGCGCGCACCGTCTGCCGCCTGCGCATCCCCCGCCTCGTCGACCGTGGTGCCGACAAGGGGGCCCTGCTGTATCTCGAACGCGAGGTGCGCGACGCCGACACGCAGGCACTGTATGCCACCTCGACCATGGTGTCGTACTGCCGGGGCGACGGCGGTTTTCGCGCTGCGCCCGAGGAGGCGCCCGAGGCGCCCCGCGTGCCGGAGGTGGCCTGCGACCAGGCGTTCGACATCGAACTGCCGCAGAACGCCGCGTTCATCTACCGCCTCAGCGGCGACTACAACCCGCTGCACGTCGACCCGGCGTTTGCCGCCAGGGCCGGGTTCGAGCGCCCCATCCTGCATGGCCTGCTGCTGTTCGGCGAAGCCAGCCGGCTCGCGCTGGGCGCGTATGGGGCGCACGACCCCGCCCGCCTGCGATCGATCCAGTGCCGCTTCACGCGCCCCACGTTCGCGGGCGACGCGGTGCAGGTGCGTTTCTGGCGCCTGCCCCAGGACCCGCAGGGCGAGCCGGACACCGTCGCCCTGGCGTTTCGCGTCCTGGTCCCCTCGCGCGGCGAAACGGCGCTGGACAATGGCCTGATCCGGCTGAAAGCCGCTGCCTGACAACCGCATCCGGTCCGCCATGCCCGAGCCGCCGATCGGAACGCGCCTGCGCGGCAAGACCGCCCTGGTCACCGGCGCCGCCCAGGGCATGGGCGCGAGCATCGTGCGCCTCTTCTGCGCCGAAGGCGCGAACGTCATGGCCACCGACGTGCAAGGCGACGCGGTCGCCGAACGGGTGGCGGATTGGCGCCAGGCGCGGCACCATCGCCTGGACGTGGGCGATGAACGGCAGTGGACGGCAGCCGTCGACGCCACGGTCGAGCACTTTGGCCGCATCGACATCCTGGTGAACAACGCCGCCATTCAGCGCGTGCAGCCGCTGCTGGAGACCACGCTGGCGGACTACGAGACCGTGATCCGCGTCAACCAGATCGGCCCTTTCCTCGGCATGCGCGCGGTGCTGCCGGCGATGCTGCGGCAGGGAGCGGGCGCGATCGTCAACATTTGTTCCACCGCGGGCCTGGGGGGCTTGCGCGGCATGGCGGCGTACGTCGCCGCCAAGCATGCGGTGCGCGGCATGACCAAGGTCGCGGCCCTGGAGTTTGCCGGCCGGGGCATTCGCGTCAACGCGGTGTGCCCGGGCCTCACCGATACCCCGATGGTGCAGCGCGGCACGGCCGAGCAGCAGGCCCGGCGCGCGCAGAACACCCCGTTCGGCCGCGCCGCGCACCCCGACGAGGTCGCGCGCCTGGTGCTGTTCCTGGCGTCCGACGAAGCGTCGTACTGCTCAGGCGGCGAGTACCTGGTCGACGGCGCGCTCTGCGCCGGCCCTCGGTGGTGACGCGGCCTTACTTGCCCGTGGAGCCGCCCGCCAGCGCGCCGCCGTCCACCGGCAGCGCCACGCCCACCACGTAGCTCGCCGCGCCGGAGCACAGCCACGCGATGGCCTCGGCGATCTCCATCGGATCGGCGGCCCGGCCCAGGGGGTTGGCGGTGCGCGCCAGGTCCTCCAGCCGATCGCCGAACTTGCGTTCGACGAAGGGCGTGCGGACCAGGCCCGGGCACACCGCGTTGATGCGGATGCCCAGTGGCGCGAACTCCATCGCCGCCGACTTGGTGAGGCCCACCACGGCATGCTTGGAAGCGGTGTAGGCCGCGACCTTCGGGTGCCCCGTCAGGCCAGCCCTCGACGAGACGTTGACGATGGCGCCCGAGCGCGCCGGTGCCATCACGGCCACCTCCTCCCTCAGGCAGTTCCAGACCCCGTCCAGGTTCACGCCCATGATGTTGGACCATTGGCCGGGCGGCGTCTGCAGCAGGCCATCGGCCGGCTGCGAGATGCCCGCGTTGTTGACCGCGATGTCCAGGCGCCCATGGCGCTGCCGGCAGGCCTGCACCACGTCGCGCACCTCCTGCTCGCGGGTGACGTCCAGCGCCACGGCTTCGGCCCGCGCGCCCGAGGCCGCCAGGCGGTCGGCCAGCCGCCGCGCAGCGGCCAGGTCCAGGTCTGCGATCCAGACATGCGCGCCCGCGTGGGCCAGGCGCTCGCAGGTGGCGGCGCCAATGCCCGAGGCGCCGCCCGTCACCAGGGCCACCTGGCCGTCGAACCGATGGGGTGATCCGGTCTGCTGTTGCGGCATGGCGGCGCTCACCATGTGACGGGCAGCGCTTCGACGCCGTAGACCTGCGACTTCGCGTTGAAGCGCAGCACCTCGAGCGGCGCGGCGAGCTGCAGATTCGGGAACCGCTGGAACAGCGTGCTGAACACCGCGCCCAGCTCCAGCCGCGCCAGCGGCTGGCCCAGGCATTGGTGCACGCCAAAGGAGAACGCCACGTGGGGGTGGCCTTGCCGGTGGATGTCGAAGCGGTCGGGCTCCTCGAACGCCTCGGGGTCGCGGTTGGCGGAGGAGAGCATGGCGTGAACGCTGTCGCCCTTGCGGAACTGGTGGCCGCAGATCTCCACGTCGGCGAGCGCGACCCGTGAAGAGTTCAGGTGCGTGATCGAGTTGTAGCGCAGCATTTCCTCGATCGCGCGCGGCACGAGTTCCGGGTCGGCGGCCAGTTGCGCGCGCTGCTCGGGGTGCAGCAGCAGGGTGAGCGTGCCGAGTCCGATCTGGTTGGTGGTGGTGCCATGGCCCGCGGAGTAGAGCAGCGCGGACAGGCGCACCAACTCCTCCAGTTCGATGTGGCCCGGCAGGAGCTGTTCCTTCACCAGTCTCGTGAGCAGGTCCTCGGCATCGCCGGGATGGTCCATCCGGCTCCGGATCGCCTGCTCGAAATAGGCTTCCATGTCGCGGGTGGCCTGGCGGATCTCCTCGGGCGCCGCGGTATGGTCGATGCGCAGGTTGCTCCATCGGCCGAGCAGCTCGAAGTCTTCGACCGGAACGCCGATCAGGAGCGAGATCACCTGCACGGGCAAGGGTTGCGCCACGGCCTGCATGAAGTCGGTGGGTCGGGGGGATTTCTCCATCCTGGCGTAGAGCGACTCCAGCAGGCGATGCACCTGCGGCTTGATCTCGCCCATGCGCTTTTGCATGAAGTCGCGCGTGAGCATGCGGCGAAAGCGCGCGTGATCGGGGTCGTCCATGTTGATGAAGGTATTGCGCGCCAGCACCTGTTCGTGGCGCGCCTGGGAAAGCGACTTGAAACCCGGCGTGTGCGGGTCGATGCTGAAGTGCGGGCTGGAGAGCACCTTGCGGACCTCCTGCCAGCGCGTCACGATCCAGGCCTGCGTACCGTCCCAGAGCGTGACCTTGGAAACCGGGTGTTCCTTGCGCAGGTGTGCGTAGCGGGCCGGCGGGTTCAGCGGGCCGTCGTCCCGTGGGAAGGGAAACGCGGGCGGTGCCTCGGCCTCGTCCTTGAGGGCATGGAAGGGACACTCTGACATGGTCTTCTCCTTGTTTCGGCGCCGGGCGGGGCGCTCAGCGGGTGGTCATCAGGAACTGCAATTGATGGATGTCGACCGCTGGCCGCGCCGCCGGCGGGCTGGCGGGCAGGCGGCGGCACAGGTTCTCGGCCGCATCGTCGACCGCCGCGGCCGACGTGCCTTCGACGAGAACGGCTGCGGTGGGCGTGCCCAGCCGCCGCCCTCGCCGTTCGGCGGTCTCGATCCCGCTGGCGTGGGCATCGGCGACCACCAGGTGCGCGCCGACCACCTGGGGCAGGCCCATCGCCAGGTCGCAGAGGGCCGGCAGCGTCGAGATGTCCCCGATCGCGCCGTGCAGCCGCAGCGTGGCAAGAAAGCCGCCCACGCCCCGGCCGCGGGAGTGCCGCACGGTGCACAGGCCGCGGATGGAATCGCGCAGCATCGCCACGCAGCGCCGGGTCCAGGGCGTCGGGTTGTTGAGCCGCTCCAGGTAGTCCGGGCTCACGAGCGCATCGAAGTCGGTGGTCTCGTACAGGATGAAGTGCGAGCGTTCGGCCCTCACCGCGGCATAGCGCCGCCCGCGGAGGAAACCCGGCAGCGCGATCCGCTCGGGCATGTGTTCCTGGTTGTGCCAGGCGAGGAAGTCGTGCTGGTCGGACGGGTCGACCTGCGACCAGCTCACCACGGCGGCGCGGCCCAGCAGGCCCATGGAATGGTTCATCCTGGCAGGCCGAGCACGTTGCGGGCGATGATCGTGCGCTGGATTTCGGAACTGCCCCCGTAGATGGTGGTGGGCCGCGCCTGGAAGAACTGGCTCGCCGGGTGCAGCGCGTCCTTGCCCGCCATCGGCTGCAGCCGGCCCGCGTTCATGCCGGCGATGTCGAGCATGAACTCGGTGATGCGCTGGAACAGCTCGCTCTGGTGCAGCTTGAGCATCGACACGTCCGGGCCCAGCGTTTCCCCGTGCCGCACTTTCTCGACGAAGGTCTCGTACAGGGCCTTGTGGTCCTCCAGGTCCAGATGCAGGCGAGCGCAGCGATCGCGGATCACCGGGTCGTCCCAGCAGCCCATCTCGCGCGCCAGCATGGCGAGGCGTTCCAGCGCGTATTCCGAATGCTTGGGCGCGCCGAGGAAGATGCGCTCGAACCCCAGCAGGGCCTTGGCCATCGACCAGCCCTGGTTCACTTCGCCCACCAGGTTCTCCGCGGGAACGCGCACGTCGTCGAAGAAGGTCTCGCACAGCTCGTCGTCCAGCGAGATGTCCTTGATGGGGCGGACCTCCAGGCCTTTGGCGTTCATCGGGATCAGCAGGAAGCTGATGCCTTCCTGTTTGCGCGCGGCCTTGTCGGTGCGCACCAGCGCGAACATCCAGTTCGCGTCGGCGCCGCGCGTGGTCCAGATCTTCTGGCCGTTGACCACCCACTCGCCGTCGCGGAGCACCGCCTCGGTGCGCAGGCTGGCCAGGTCGGAGCCGGCATTGGGCTCGCTGTAGCCCTGGCACCAGACATGTTCGCCCGAGAGGATCCTGGGCAGGAAGAACGCGCGCTGCGCGTCGGTGCCGTAGCGGATCAGCAGCGGGCCGATCATCACCACGCCCATGTCGTTGATGCGCGCGCAGCCGTAGCGCTCCTGCTCTTCCATCAGGATGAGCTGCTTGCCCGCCGACAGGCCCAGGCCGCCATGTTCCACGGGCCAGCCCGGGGCCAGCCAGCCGGCCTTCGAGAGCGTCTCGTACCAGGGCCGCGCGGCCTCGAAACGCAGGCGGTGCGGCGGGTTGATCACGTCGAGCGGGTAGTGCTTCCCGATCCAATCCCGGACCAGCAGCCGGAATTCGCCGTCGCCCATGGCGTCGTAGTCGCGTCCAGGTTCAGCAGCCATCGTCGTTCATCCCCCGCTTCATGGCGTTCCGCCTTCCAGCACCAGGCGGGCATAGCGGCTTCGGTGCCAGCCCGAGGAGCCGTACGCATTCATCAGCACCATGCCCTTGCGCAGGTACAGGCCGACGTCGCATTCGTCGGTGTAGCCCATGCCGCCGTGCATCTGCACCGCCTGGCGCGTCACCAGCATGGCGGTGTCGCTGGCGCGGCACTTCGCGCGCGACACCGCCGCCTGGCGCGCGGCGCCGTTCGCCGCCGCCCCGTCCAGTTCGGCGGCGGCGCTGTAGATGCTGGCGCGCGTCAGGGCGAGCTGCAGCGCCAGGTCCGCGGCCTTGTGCTGCAAGGCCTGGAAGCTGCCGATCGGCTTGCCGAACTGCACGCGCGTGCCGAGGTAGTCCAGCGTGATGCGAAAGGCGCGTTCGCTCGCGCCCAGCAGGTAGGCGGCGGTCTGCAGCGCCGCTTCCTCCCAGGCCTGCGCGAGCTCGGCGGCGACCGGTGTGCCGCGCGCGCCGTTGAAGGTCACCGTTCCCTGAAAGCCGCCGTCCTGCATGGGCACCGGCTCGATGTTCACGCCCGCGTCGCCCGCTTCCACCACGACGGCGCCATCGGCCAGCGCGACCAGGAAGGCCTGCGCGCCCAGCGCGGCCGGCACGAAGTGCTGGATACCGTGCACCTTGCCGTTCTCCAGGCGCACGGCCGGCGCGGTGGTGCCGCTCACCGCCGGCACCATCAGGCGGTTGTCTTCCAGCAACTGCGCGCGCGCCGGGCCGCTGAGCGCCCGTGCGCAGAAGGCCGCGTCGATCACCGGCTCGGGCAGCAGGCCCGCGCCCAGCGATTCGGCCAGCGCGCACGCTTCGCGCATGCCCAGGCCGGCGCCGCCTTCCTCGGCCGGCACCCGAAGGCCCAGCCAGCCCATCTCGCCGACCAGCGCCCACACCGCCGGATCGAAACCCGGCTCGCGGTAGCGCTGGGCCCGCACGCGCGCCAGGTCCTTCGCGGGCGCCACCTCGGCGGCGCTGTCCTGCAGCATGCGCATCACATCGTCGCGAACTTCCGTCATCTCAGTTTTCCATGGTGCTGCGCGCCACCCGCATCGCATGAAACGGCCGAACCCAGAGACAGCGATGGGCCGGCTTCCGAAGTGAAGAAGCGCCAAAACCCAGAGATGCCGTGGAACCGGCTTTGCCGGGCCACAGGCATCGTCCCCCCTCCCAGCGCCGCGCAGCGGCGCGCCAGAGAGGGGGGAAGCCGCGCAGCGGCGCAGGGGGGTGTTTCATTTCGGAGGGCGTTCAGATGGGATCCCACGGATACAGCTCGGGGCTCGTGCTGACCGACAGGAAATGCGGCTTGAGCGCGGGAAACGCGTGTTCCGCGATGGTCTCGGGCGTCCAGCCGTCCGAGCGGTGAACGCTGCGCAGAGGGCGCGGCTGGCTCATCAGGAAGATCTCGTTCATGCGGATGGCGAATACCTGGGCATTGACCTCGCGCGCCGCGTCGGAGGCCAGGAAGACCGCCAGCGGGGCGTTCTTCTCCGGCGTCATCTGCTGCAGGATCTTGATGCGCGCGCGCTGTTCCTCGGTTTCCGACGGGATCGCGTCCGTCATGCGGCCCCAGGCGATGGGCGCGATGCAGTTGCTGCGGATGTTGTAGCGGCCCATGTCCAGCGCGATAGCCTTGGACAGCGACACGATGCCCAGCTTGGCGGCGCAGTAGTTCGCCTGGCCGACGGTGCCGACCAGGCCCGCGCCGCTGGTCATGTGCACATAGGCGCCGCTTTCCTGGCGGCGGAAGTGCTCGGCCGCCGCGCGGCTGACGAAGAACGTGCCGTTGAGGTGCACCTGCACCACCGAATTCCAGTCGTCCACCGACATCTTGTGGAAGATCGCGTCGCGCAGGATGCCCGCATTGTTCACGACCACGTCGATGCGGCCGAAATGGTCGAGCGCGGCCTGCACCATGCGCTGCGCGCCGGCCCAGTCGGAGACGCTGTCGGTGTTGATCACCGCCTGGCCGCCCAGGCCCTCGATGAGGGCGCGCGTTTCCTGCGCCGGCGAGCCGGACTGGCCTTCTCCCTTGAGGCTGGTGCCGAGGTCGTTGATCACGACGCGCGCCCCCGCACGGGCCATCGCCACCGCGACCGCCCGGCCGATGCCGCCCCCGGCGCCGGTGACCAGGGCGACTTTTCCTTCCAACGAGACGTGTGCTGACATGCTTCCTCTTCGATCTGATTCAGTAAGGGTTGGATTCATTCATGCGCGCGTGACCAGCGCGTCCACGGCCATGATCCGCCGTGGCGTGCAGATCAGCGGGTTGATGTCGACCTCGCCGATCTCCGCGGCGAAGTCGGCCAGGAACTCGGACAGGGCGCAGACGATGTCCTTGACGCGCTCCAGGTCGACGGGCGCGCTGCCCCGGAACCCCTGGAGCAGGCGAAAGACCTTGAGCCGCTCGAGCATCCGGCCGGCCTGCTGGCGCGTGACCGGGGCGAGCTCGGTCACCGCGTCCTCGAGCACTTCCACCATCACGCCGCCCCAGCCGACCAGCACCACCGGGCCCAGCGCCGGATCGATGCGGCCGCCCACCATGAGCTCGATGCCGCTCTCGACCATGGGCTGGACGGCAACGCCCTGCACGCGCGGCGCCGGCTCGATGCGCGCGGCGCGCTGCACGATGTCCTCGTACGCGGCCATGACCTGCGCCGGGTCCTGCAGGTTCAGCTTGACGACGCCGGCCTCGGTCTTGTGCAGCACGTCGGGGCTCTCGAGCTTGAGCACCACGGGGTAGCCCGTCTGCTCGGCCAGTTCGACCGCTTCTTTCGCGCTCGCGGCCAGCCGGTCCGTCGTGACGGGCACGCCGTAGCAGGCCAGCAGGTTCTTGGCTTCGCGTTCGGTCAGGGCGCGGTCCCTCGGCAACGACCGCAGCAGCGCGCCCGCGGCCTGGCGGGCCTGCGCGCCGGCCGTTCGCGCGGGCGCCGGCGCGCCGGCCTCGGCACGCGCGCGGCTGCGGCGCTGCCACGCCGCCAAGGCCTGGAAGGCGCGGTCCATGGAGCGGAACACGATCGCGTCGGGGTTGGCTTCCGCCTCGCGTATGCCTGGGCCTTCCAGCCACTCGTTGATCCACACGGCAATGAAGCACTTGCCGCGCCGTGCGGCCGCCTTGGCCAGCAGGTCGAAGCGCCACGATGCGCCGTCGTAGGAAAGCGGGTGCGGATACAGCAGGGTGCCGATCGCTGCCTCGTCCAGCAGGGCATCGGCGCAGGCCGCGATGCTCTGCGGGTTGTTCAGCACCTGGCCGGTGAGGTCGCAGGGGTTCTTGGCCGAGCCGAACTCGGGCAGCAAGGTGGTGAGGAAGGCCTCGGTCTGCGGCAGCAGATCGGGCAGCGGCACCCCATGCTGCTCGGCCTTGTCCGCCGCCATGATCGCCGCGCCGCCCGAGGTGGACACCACGGCCACGCCGTCGGCCTTGCAGCGCCGGGGCGCCTTGGCGAAGAAGACGGCCGTCTCCACCACGTCCTCCAGCCGGTCCAGCGCGATCATGTTGTAGCGGCGGAAAGCGGCCTCGTAGACCTCGTTGGAGCCCGCCAGCGAGCCGGTGTGCGAGAGCGCCGCCCGGCTGCCTTTCTCGCCCGTGGCCATCTTGTAGACGATCAGCGGCTTGTCCGCCTCCCAGGCGCGCCGAGCGGCTTCCAGCAGGCGGCGCGGGTCCTCCATGCCCTCGAAGATGCAGACGATGGACTGGCAGTTCGGGTCGTCCACCAGATAGGACACGAGATCGGTCACGTCCACGTCGCAGGCGTTGCCGGAGGTCAGCGTGTGGCTGATCGAGACGCCGTGCTCGATCGCCTGCGACAGCGCCGACCCCATGGCCCCCGACTGGCTCGCGATGGCGAACGCGCGTTCGCCGATGCGGGGCTGCGACACCGGCGGCGAGAACGCCATGCGCGCGCCGTTGACGTAGTTGTAGATGCCGATGCAGTTCGGCCCGATCAGGCGCGTTCCCGTGCCCGCGACGAGCCGGCGCAGCCGCTCCTGCAGGGCGATGTGCTCGGGCTTGCCGGTCTCGGCGAAGCCGGACGCGAACAGGACCACGCCGCCCACGCCGGCCGCCACGCATTCGCTGACGGTCGCCTCGGCGGCGTCGCGGCTGGCCACGAAGACCACCGCATCGACGACCTCGGGCAAGGCGCTGATCGAGGGATGGCACGTGCGCTCGCCGATCCGGGCGTACTTGGGGTTGACCATGTAGACCCGCCCCGCGTAGTGCGCGAGGTTGGCCATCACGCGTTCGCAGAAGGAGCCCGGGCGATCGGAAGCGCCCACGATGGCGATGCTTTCGGGGTGCAGCACGCGCCGCAGGTCCCGGTGCCGCAGCAGGCGCCGGGGTGAGGAGGTGGTGGCCGGCGCCTCGGGGTCGGCGTCGACGGCGGTTTGAATGTCCATGGGGTGGGATCGAGGAAAAAGGAGCGCGCACGCCCGGCGTGCCGCGCGTTCACAAGGTCGAAGCGCCTCCGAGGATGACGGAACTCTGGGCCGACAGCGTGCCGCCGTTGCCGTGCGCCAGCGCGGTCTCGCACCCTGGCACCTGCCGCTCGCCGCATTCGCCGCGGATCTGGCGTGCGCCTTCGATCAACAGGAACAGGCCGTACAGGCCCGGATGGGTGTAGGACAGGCCGCCGCCGGCCGTGTTCACCGGCAGCGTTCCGCCCGGCGCGATCGCGCCCGAGGCCACGAAGGGGCCGGCTTCTCCCTTGGGAACGAAGCCGAGGTCCTCCAGGAACAGCAGGGTGTTGATGGTGAACGCGTCGTAGAGCTCCACCACGTCGATGTCCTTGGGCCCCAGGCCGGCCATGGCGTAGGCGGTGCGGCTGGATTCCACCGCCGTGGTGGTGGTGAGGTCGGGCATGCTGTGGATCTCCAGGTGGCCCACTGCGTCGCCCACGCCGAGCACGTACACCGGCGGCTTCTTGAGGTGGCGCGCGCGTTCGGCGGTGGTGATGATCACGGCGCCGCCGCCGTCGGTCACCACGCAGGCGTCGCGCACCGTCAGGGGATGGCTGACCATGCGCGAGCCCAGCACCTGCTCGAGCGTGAGCGGGTCGCGCTCCCAGGCCACCGGGTTCATCATGGCCCACTGGCGCGCCGCCACCGCCACGGCGGCGAGGTGCTCGCGGGTGGTGCCGAACTCGTGCATGTGGCGCGAGGCCGCGAGCGCGTATCCGCTCAAGGGCATGCGCGGGCCGAAAGGCGTGATCAGCGGGTCAAAGCCCCGGATGTTGAGCAGGCCGCCGGCCACCGAACGCTGCGTGCTGCCGTAGGCCAGCAGCGCCACCTCGCACTGCCCGGCCTGGATCGCGGCGGCGGCATGGCCCACCATGGTCTCGAACACCGAGCCGCCGCTGAAGGACGAATCCTGGTAGCGGGGCCGGATGCCCAGGTACTCGCACAGCGCGACCGAGGCCAGCCGGACCTGCGCGGACGAGGCGAACACGCCGTCGATGTCCGACAGACGAAGCCCCGCGTCTTCGAGCGCGCGCAGGGTGCCTTGGGCCATCAGGTCGACCGGGAGCATGCCCGGCGCGACCTGGCCCAGATCGGATTCGGCCACGCCCACGATGGCGGTGGCCCCACGTTGAAGCGAATGGATGGTCATGGCTGGGGATCGATCAATTCGAAGAAAGGCACCGCGTCCGCATCGGGCTTGCGGCGGATCCGGACGCGCACGCGCATGCCGATGCGCACCTGATCGGCGGCGACCTGCCCGTTGCCCTCCACGCTGCTCATCATGCGAAAGCCGTCGTCGAGATCGACCAGCACCACGTTGTACGCGGGTTCCCCCTTGGGGTAGAGGTAGGTGACGGCATGCACCGTTCCCTCTCCGCTGCTTTCGCGCCACTCCAGTTCGGCGCTGCCGGTGAAGGGGCACAGGACGCGCGGGTAGAAGACGGCGCGCTGCGCCCGCGGGCTGTACTGGTAGGCCAGCACGCCTTCGTTCAGGCGCCGCTGGTAGGCGCTCATGGGGGACTCGTCGGCGCCGGGTGGCGTGCTCATGCAAGGCTTCCTTTCGTTCAACGGTCGATCTGTTCCGCGGTGATGGCGCCCGACGGGCAACTGCGCACGGCGGCCAGCACCCGTTCGTGCAGGTGCTCGGGTGGCTCCGGCAGCAGCAGTTGCACGGCGCCGTCCTGTTCGCGTTGGTCGAACACCTCGGCGGCCGACATCACGCACAGGCCGGCGCCGATGCAGATGTCCGGATTCGCCGAGAGCCGAAGCTTGAAAGCGGGTGGTGGCATCGCGGGTTCTTCGGGGTCAATCCAGCTTGATCGCGCTGTCCTTGATCACGCGGCCCCAGGTGGTGTATTCGTTGGCGATGAACTGGCGGAACGCCTCGGGCGTGCCGGGCTTGGGCACCGCGCCCATCGCGAGCAGCTTGTCCTTGAGCTCGGCACCGTCGAGCGCTTTCGTCAATGCGCCGTTGAGCTGCCGCAGCAGCGGCTGCGGCAGGCCGGCCGGAGCGAAGAAACCCATCCAGCCATAGGCATGCGCGTTCGGCAGGCCCGCCTCGGCCGCCGTGCCGATGTCCGGAAAGCGCGGGCTGCGGGTTTCGCTCACGGTACCGATCACGCGCACGCGCGGGGTGCCTTGCAGGTAGGGTTCGATGCTGGCGAGCACCGTGATCGCGTAGGGCACGCGACCCGCGACGACCTCGACCAGCGCGGGCGCGTCGCCGCGGAACGGGATGTGTTCGATGTCGACCTTGGCTTCGCTCTTGAACAGCTCGCCGATCAGGTGCGACGTGCCCCCGACGCCGGAGCTCGCGTAGCTCAGCTTGCCGGGTTCCCGCTTGGCCGCGGCGACCAGCGCCGCCAGGTCGCGCACCGGATTGTCCGGCTGGGTGACCACCAGCATGTGGTTGACCACCGCCATGCCGATCGGGTCGAGATCCTTGAGCGGGTCGTAGGACAGCGCTGCCGCGTGCGGGCTGATCGTGAGGGGACCGGCCGAGCTGAACAGCAGCGTGTAGCCGTCGGCGGGGGCCTTGGCGACGCGGGCCGCACCGATGCGGCCGTTGGCGCCGGGGACGTTCTCGACCACGATCGACGTGTTCAGCAGCCGTGCCATCTCGCCGCTCACCAGGCGGCTGATGCGATCGGCGCCGCCGCCCGCCGCGTAGGGAACGATCAGGGTGATGGGCTTGGTGGGATAGGTTTGCGCAAGCGCGGCCTGGTGCAGGCCGACCAGCAGCAGGACAGATGAAATGACGCGTCTCAGCATGTTGTGTCTCCTCACGGGTTTGGATGTCTGCCGCCGCTTGGGCGGCTTGCCGGGTCCGTGGTGCGCGCGGAGCCCGCTGGTGTCCGCCATGGGGAAGGCGAACACGTCGTATGGTGGCAGAGCCGCGGCGGCGTGCGAGACTTCTTTCATATGGTTTGAGATGAACGCCCCCCGAAGCGCCTGCGGCGCCTCCCCCCACTGGGGGGCGCACCCTGCGGCCCGGCAAAGCCGGTTCCGCGGGTGCACTGGGCTGGGTTGCTGCGTTCATGCGTTGCGGGTGGTGCTCAGCACCATGGAAAACGGAGATGCATTGCCAGGCCTTCGATCCCGGCCTCGGCGCGCGTGCCGGGCCCGCTGCTCGGCCCCGGGGCGCGGCCGTCTCAGAACCGATCGCCGTCGTGCTCGCCGAGCAGGGGCGCGTGGCGCTCGGAAGACGACGGCGCGCGCGAGAACTTCACCGGCTGGCGCATGTGCAGGTAGTCGCCTTCGGTAGGGTGCGTGCGGTGCTCGAAGAAACCGACCGCCGCGAGGTGCGGGTCGTTCAGCACGTCCGTCAGGTCGTTGACGCGGCACGCCGGGATGTCGTGCGCGGCGAAGATCTCCAGCCATTGCGCGGTGGTGCGGGCCGGCAGCGCCTCGGCCATTTTTCGCTGCAGCAGATCGAGCTTGTCGAAGCGGTCGCGCGCGGTCAGCAGGCCGTGCCGCGGGAGGAAGTCGGGCTCGCCGATGGCGTCGAAGAACCGCACCCAGCGGTCGTCGCTGTACGGCGCCACCACCATGTGGCCATCGGCGGTTCGCATCGGCTGGCGCAGGGGATCGGTCTGGCGCGGGTAGCCCATGCGGTCGTTGGGCGGCACGAAGGTGTGCCCGTACAGGTGCTCCTGCAGCAGGAAGTGCGTGAAGCACTCGAACATGGGCACCTCGACCTCCTGCCCCTCGCCGGTGCGTTCGCGGTGGAACAGCGCGCCCAGCACGGCCTGCACCGCGTGCAGGCCGGAGACCTTGTCCGCCAGCGCCATGGGCAGGAAGCGGGGCGCGGGGTTGCCGTCCACGCGGGGCAGCAGGCTGGCCGCGCCCGAGGCCGCCTGGATGATGTCGTCGTAGGCCGAGCGCCCCGCGTACGGACCGTCGAGGCCGAAGCCGGTGCAGTGCACGTAGACCAGGTCCGGGCGCAGCCGGCGCAGCGCCTCGTAGCCCAGGCCGTTGCGCGCGACGGCGCCGGCCCGCAGGTTGTGGATGAACACGTCGGCGGTGCGCACCAGCTGCTCGAACCGCTGGCGCCCCTCGTCGGTCTTGAGGTTCCAGGTGACCGAGCGCTTGCCGTGGTTCACCGTCATGTGGCAGGGCCCCATGCCGCGCGTGGCCACGGGCCGCCCCACCTTGCGCACCTCGTCGCCCTCCGCGGGCTCCAGCTTGATCACGTCGGCGCCCATGGCCGCCAGCGTGGCGGTGCAGTAGGGGCCGAAGATGACCGAGGTCATGTCGACGATGCGGATGTCCTTGAGGATGGGATTCAATGGAGGTCCTGGCGCGCCGGCCAGCCGCCGGCGTTCAATACCTCCGTATTGTGTTGCCCCAGCGTGGGGGGAGGCAAGTCGATCGAGGTTGGCGTGCCGGAAAACGCCAGGGGGTTGTTGACCACCTTGAAGCGGCCGGCCTTGGGATGCTCGATGGTCTTGATCAGGTGGTCGCGGATCGCCGGGTCGTTGAACACCTCGTCCCAGGTGCGCACCGGGCCGAAGATGGCGCCCGCGGCCAGCAGGATGCGGTTCCATTCCTCGAGCGGACGCGTCGCGAACACCTCGGCCAGCCGGGCGTCGACCTCGTCCCGGCGCCGCAGCCGCTCGGCCTTGGTGGCGTACCGGGGGTCGGTCTTCCACTCGGGAATGCCCAGGCCGTCGCACAGCACCTCCCAGAACTTGTCGTTGATGGTGATGACCATGATGTCGCGGCCATCGGCGGTGCGGTAGGTGTTGTTGGGCACGATGTCCCAGTGCTCGTTGCCGGTGAGCGGCGGGCTCTGGCCGGTGGCGTCGAAGTACACGTCGCGCGGCACGTGGGTGAACATCGAGGCGTCCATCATCGAAAGGTCGACGCGCTGCCCTTCGTTGGTGTGGTGGCGGGCCTGCACGGCGCCCAGGATGCCGATCGTGGCGAGCAGGGCCGTCACCAGGTCGCACAGCGGAAAGCCGGTCTTGAGCGGCCCGCTCTGCGGCGTGCCGGTCACCTGCATCAGGCCCGACATCGCCTGGATGATCTGGTCGAGCGCGGGGCGGCCGGCGTCCGGGCCCTCCCGGCCGAAGCCGGTGATCGAGCAGTAGACCAGGCGCGGGTTGGCGCGGCGCAGCGTGTCGTAGTCCAGGCCGACCTTGGCGGTGAAGCCGGGCCGGAAGTTCTCGACCAGCACGTCGGCTTCCTGCGCGAGCCGTGCAGCCGCCGCGCGGCCTTCGGCCGTCTTCAGGTCGAGCACGATGCCGCGCTTGTTGCGGTTGATCGCCAGGAAGAACACGCCATCGCCGCCGAGCGAGGTTTCGCCCGAGCGGCGGAACGGATCGCCCTCCGGTTGTTCCACCTTGATGACGTCGGCGCCCATGTCGCCAAGCAGCATGGTGGCCATCGAGCCGGTCATCATCTGGGTGAAGTCGAGGATCTTGAGTCCTTTCAGCGCGCCGCTCATGGTGGGATCAGCCTTTCTGCTTCTTCTCGTCGACGTAGAAGGCTTCGCGCTCCTTGTTGGACGCGGTCACGCCCTTGTCGCGGCGCGCCTTCATGAAGTTGAACTCGTCGGGTTCGTAGCGCACGTTGGTGGCCAGCGCGTGCAGGATGTGGCCGTACGAGAACTGGCTGGAGATGCCCAGCGAGTCCATGGCCAGGTTGGTCGCGGCCTTGCCCAGCACCACGCCGTCGCGCGGCAGGCGCACGATGCGCTCGGCCCACTCCTCGCCGGCCCGCTCCAGCTCGTCCAGCGGCACCACCTTGTTGACCATGCCCAGGCTCAGCACGGTCTGGGCGTCCCACACCTCGGCCAGCAGCAGCAGCTCGCGCGCTTTGCGCGGCCCCATGTTGACCATTTCCCAGGCCGCGAAGTAGGCCGCGCCGGACAGGCCGAGCTTTTGCTCCGGGTGGCCCATCTTCACGGTGTCGGCGGCGATCACCAGGTCCGACGCTTCCGCCAGGTACAGGCCGGCGCCCAGGCAGTAGCCCTTGACCAGCGAGAGCGTCGGCTTGAGCGAGTTGAAGATGCGCTGGAAGCGGCCGATGTAGCGCTGGTCGTGCTGCACGCGCGCGCGCTGGCTGGGCTTGCGCACGCGGCCCTTCTCGTCCACCGTGGTCTCGCCGTATTCCTTGCCGACTTCGGCCAGGTCGTGGCCGGTGCAGAAATCGGTGCCGGCGCTGTTGAGCACGACCACGCGCACGTCGTCGTCGGCTTCGGCGCGGTCGTAGCATTCCATGAGCTGCTCGAACATCGCCGAGGTCATGGCGTTCTTCTTCTCGGGACGGTTGAGGGTGACGTAGGCCCGTCCGTCCTTGGCCAGGTAATCGACACTTGCCATTTCTTGGGTTCCTTGCGGTTTGTCTTCAGCGGCCGAGCAACTGCCGGGAGATGATGAGGCGGTGGATCTCGTTGGTGCCTTCGAGGATCTGGTTGAGCTTGGCGTCGCGCATCATGCGCTCCACCGGGTATTCCTTGGAATAGCCGTAGGCGCCGTGCACCTGCACCGCTTCCAGCGCGACCTCCATGGCCACGTCGGTCACGAAGCACTTGGTCATCGACGACAGCAGGGTCAGGCGCGAGAGGTCGCCCGAATCGATCTCCCGCGCGGTGTCGTAGAGCAGGGCGCGCGCCGCCTCGATCTTCATCGCCATGTCGGCGATCTTGAACTGGATGGCCTGGAAGTCCGCGATGCGCTTGCCGAACTGGCGGCGCTCCTGCGCGTAGCGGATCGATTCCTCCAGCGCGCCCTGCGCCAGCCCCAGCGAGGACGCGGCCAGCGTGGGCCGGTTCATGTCCAGGATGCGCATGCACTGCTTGAAGCCCTGTCCCTCGGCACCGATCATGCAGTCGGCCTCGACGCGCACGTCGTCGAGGAACAGCGGGTAGGTGGGCGAGCCGTGGCGGCCGAGCTTTTCCTCCTTGGGGCCGACGCTGAAGCCGGGTTTGCCGGTGTCCACCAGGAAGGCGCTGATGCCGTGGTGCCCCCCGGTTTCGGTGGTCTTGGCGAACACCAGGATCCACTGCGCCTGCGCGCCCCAGGTGACCCAGTTCTTGCGCCCGTTGATCACGTAGCTGTCGCCGTCGCGGCGCGCGGTGCTGCGGATCGCCGAGACGTCGGAGCCGGCCTCGGGCTCGCTCATCGCCACGGCCACGATGGTGCGGCCCTTGGCGGACAGCGGCAGCCAGCGCTGCTTCTGCGCTTCGGAGCCGAAGTGCAGCAGCGGCAGGATCAGGCCGATCGCGTTGTTGGAGCACAGCGTGGACGCGGCCAGCGATACCTTGCCGATCGCTTCCTTGGCCAGGCACACCGAGGTCAGGTCGCCGCCCGGGCCGCCGTACTGCTCCGGCACCCACATCTGCAGCAGGCCCATGTCGCCGAACACCTCGACCAGCTCGTCCGGAAAGGTGTCGCCTTCTTCCATGCGGCGCACCAGGGGCCGCACCTTTTCCTCGGCCAGCCGTGTGACGGTGTCGCGCAGCAGGGTCTGCTCTTCGGTCAGTTGCATGCGGGCTCCTTTGCCCGGCTGGCCGCCGCGTCTTCCGCGCGGGCCAGGCCGCCCAGGCCCGCGACCTGCGCCATCACCGCGTCCACCTGCACCGGCGCCTGGTCGCCGCGCCAGGCCACGTGCCCGTCCGGCCGCACCAGCACCAGGGCGCGTTCGTAGGCCTGGCGAACGCCGGCATGGGCCGACCAGTCCACCACCGTCAGCGGGATCCGGCGCCGCGCGGCGGCGGCCTCCAGCGCCGAGGTGTCGGCCCCGGCGCTCGTCTTGACCAGCACGAATCCGCGTCCGAAGCTGTCCAGCGTGGACACCTCCGGCGCGAGCCACGCGTGCGGCGAGCGATGGCCCGGGCGCGAGGTCTGCTCGTAGGTGCTCACGGTGTCTTCGGGCTCCGCCGTGCCATCGGCCACCACGATCGGCGACCCCTCGTAGCGGAAGCCCAGGTGGATGCCGATGGTGTACCACTCGCGGCGCATCGCCTCGGTGTAGGCGTCGCCGAAGGTCTTGCGCGCCGCGTCGCCGGCCGGCCCCGGCTCGAACACCGCCGCGTTGAGCGATTCGCGCGGCTTGAGCATGGACTTGAGGTTGCCGGTGGCCTCGTTCACGTTGCGGATCGCCACCGGCCGGCGTTCGACTTCATAGGACGCCAGCAGTTGCGGGCCGCCCCATCCGCGCAGGGTCGCCTCCAGCTTCCAGGCCAGGTCAACCGAGTCCTGGATGCCCATGTTCATGCCGAAGCCGCCGGTCGGCGAGGTCAGGTGCGCGGCGTCGCCGGCGATCTTGACGCGCGCCGTGCCGTAGCGGTCGGCCACCAGTTGGCGGCGCACCCAGGGCAGCACCGAGAGCGTCTTGAACGCGAAGTCGTCGCGGCCGACGGCGCGGCGGAACACCCGGCACACGTCCTCTTCCGTGAGCGTGCGCATGGTTTCGTCGCCGACGATGGAAAAGCGCCACTGGTCGCGGCCGTTGATCGCCACGACCGTGGCGTAAGTGCCCTCGGGGCCGATGAAGATGTAGCGGTAGGCCGGCTTCTTGTCGTGCAGCTTCTCCAGGCCAGCGCACTCGAAGATGGCGTTGGTGGTGTAGGTCAGCGCGGGGATGCCGGACATGCCGATGCCCAGGGCCTCGCGCACCCTGCTCGCGCCGCCGTCGCAACCCACCAGGTACTGGCAGCGCACCGTCTCCTCGGCGCCGCTGTGCACATGGCGCAGCCGCACCAGCACGCCGTCGGCCGACTCCTCGTGCGACAGGTATTCGGTGTGGTAGCGCAGATCGGTCTTGCCGCTGCGCTGCACGAAGCGCGTGAGCACCGGATCGAAGAAGTTCTGCGGGCAGCGCTCGCGCTTCTCGGGACTCTCCGGCGGCTTGACCTCGTCCTGCACCGACGGAAACACCTCGCGCCCGAACTCGTAGCCGCCATGCAGCTGCGAGACCCAGGCGCAATCCTGCGGATAGGCGCGGTTGTAGCCCGCCTGGTGCACCCAGTCGACGATGCCCCAGCGGCGGCAGAACTCCATGGAGCGGATGCCCACCATGTCCATCTTGGGCTGGTGCACCTGGCCATCGCCGCGCTCGACCAGCAAGGACTCGATGCCGCGCCAGCCGAGGTCGCCGGCCAGCGCCAGGCCGATCGGCCCGGCGCCGACGATCACCACCGGTATCGAACGCAAAGAGGAAGAACTCGACATCTTTCGTGACTCCCGATGACCCATCATTCCAGGGTGGCGCCCGATGCCTTGACGACATGGGACCACTTGTCGATCTCGCCCTTGATGAAGGCGCCGAACTGCTGCGGCGAGCTGCCCACGGGCGTGGCGCCGCTTTGCTCCAGCTTGGCGCGCACGTCCGGCAGCTTGAGCACCTCGGCGGTCTCGCGGTAGAGCAGCTCGATCACCGGCTGGGGCGTGCCCACGGGGGCAAGGAAACCGTGCCAGCCCACCACGTCGAAGCCGCCGAGCGTTTCGGACACGGCCGGCACGTTGGGCAGCGCCGCGGCGCGCTGGGCGCTGGTGACGGCGATCGCGCGGACCTTGCCGGCATCGGCCTGCGGCTTGAGGTCGACCATGCTGCCGATCAAGGCGTCGATCTGGCCGCTGATCACGTCCGTCATCGCGGCGATCGCGCCCTTGTAGGGCACGTGCTGCATCTTGATCTTGGCCATGTCGTTGATCAGCTCGCCCGCCAGGTGGTTGGCGGTGCCGTTGCCGCCCGAGCCGAAGGTCACCGGCTTCGATTGGCTCCTGGCGTAGGCGATCAGCTCCTGGACGTTGTTCACCGGCAGCGAGGTGCGCACCACGATCATCAGCGGCGCGCTGGTGGTCATGGTCACGGCCACCAGGTCCTTGAGCATGTAGGAGGTGGCGGGCTGGGCCAGGAAGCCCGCGCCCGTGGCCTGCGCCACGGTGCCCATGTACAGGGTGTAGCCGTCGGCAGCGGCTTCGGTCACCGTCTTGGCGGCGATGGCGCCGTTGGCGCCCGGCTTGTTCTCGACCACGATGGTCTGCTTGAGCCGCTCGCTCAGGCGCACGCCCACGGTGCGCGCCACGATGTCGGTGGAGCTGCCGGCCGGGAACGGCACGACGACCCGGATCGGCTTGGACGGATAGGCCTGTGCCAGGGTCGCCGCGGGCAGGGCGGCGAGCAGGGCGCCGGTGGCGATGGCGGCGAACGTGAATTGTCGGCGGAAGGCGTTCATGCGATGTCTCCTTGTCTGTGGCGGGAGGGGGACGGGGTCAGGACAGCTCGGGGTTGTGCTGTCCGGTGGTGGGCGCGGGGCCGCGCGGCGTCAGCAACTGGCCATCGATCTGCGCGGGGTGCCTCGGCGCGCGGATGCGGCCCGAGGGCGTGTCGACCTCGGCGTAGATCCGGTTGTGCAGCACCTGCGGATCGGCGAAGTGCTCGCGCGGCTGGTTGACGGGCGCCACAGGCACGTCCAACTCGGTGAAGACCGCCAGCCATTCGGCCGAACTGCGTTCCTTCAAGGGACCGGCCAGGCGCTCGAAGAAGGTGCGCGTCATTTCCTTCTTGTCGGCGATGCGCTTGAACTCGTCCTTCCACTCCGGATGGCCCACCGCTTCCAGCGTGCGGCCGAGCTGCTTGCCGGTGACGGGCGAGAGCACGATGTGGCCGTCCTTGGTCGCCAGGATCGGCTGCGGCGTGTAGGCCGGCGGCGCCGCGTCGTCCAGGTAGGTCATGTTCTGGAACATGTCCGGGAAGTTGAAGTAGGCCATGATGTCCAGCATCGAGGTCTGCAGGTGCACCGCCTGGCCGGTGCGGTCGCGCTTGAGCAGCGCGGCCAGGGCCATCTGGGCGCAGAAGACGGCGACGATCTTGTCCACCAGGTAGGACTCGCTCGCCTTGGGCGTCTTGCCGGCGGCCTCGAAGAAGGCCAGGCCGGTGCGCCCCTGCAGCAGCGCGTCGTAGGCCGGTTCGCTGGCCGCCGGGCCGTCGGCGCCAAAGCCGGTGATGGAGAAGTGCACCAGGCGCGGGTTGAGGGCGCGGGTGGCCTCGAAGCCCAGCCCCAGGCTGGCCGAGACGTGCGGGCGCCAGTTCTCGATGTAGAGGTCGGCCTCGGCGATCAGCGCCTTCATGCGCTGCAGGTCGCCGGCCGCCTTCAGGTCCAGCGTCACGCTCTTCTTGCCGCGGTTGGAGTTCATCCACGGCACGCCCATGCCGCCCCGGCCATGGCCGAAGTTGCGGTACGGGTCGCCCGTGGGCGGCTCGACCTTGAGCACGTGCGCGCCGAGGTCCGACAGCATCTGCGCGCACAGCGGCCCGGACATGTAGCTGCTGCATTCGAGGACCTTCACGCCCTCCAGGGGGCGGCCCGCGGCGCCGTCGAGCGCGGGAGGGAACGAGGGAGAAGTCATGGGTCGGTGTCTCGGTGGCGGATCGCTTGAGGTCGCCATGGTGCCGAGCCGGACCGGATGCGTAAATGACTTCTTTCGTCTCCTCTTATATGCAAACGGCCAGAACGGGGGCGAAGTCAGCGCGCCGTGGCCACGGCGCCGGGACGGGACGCTTCGCGGTCCCAGCAGTCGGTCGTGACGCCCTCGGCCTTGAGGCGGTATTTTTCGAGCCGCTCGGTGGGGGTGCGCGGCAAATGGTCGCGGAAGGCCACGTAGCGCGGCACGGCGAAATAGGCCATGCGGGCCTCGCACCAGTCCACCAGCTCCTGGGCCGACAGCGAGGCGCCCTCGCGCAGCACCACCACGGCCTTGACCTCCTCGTCGCCCACGTCGGCCGGCACGCCCACCACACAGGACTCGCGCACCTTCGGGTGGCTGTTGATGACGGATTCCACCTCGAACGACGAGATGTTCTCGCCCCGGCGGCGCAGCGCCTGCTTCTTGCGGTCGACGAAATGGAAGTAGCCTTCGGCATCGGCGTAGCCCAGGTCGCCGGTGTGCATCCAGAAGTTGCGGAACATCTCGAGCGTGGCGTCCGGGTCCCTGTAGTAGCCCGTGGTGCCCAGGAACATGCGCTCGGGCTGGACCACGATTTCGCCGACCGCGCCGGCGGGCAGGTCCATGTCGTTCTCGTCGACGACCTTGACGCGGTAGCCCGTGATGGGCTTGCCGCAGGCGCCGGGGCGGCGTGCTTCATAGGGGTTGACCAGGCAGGCGTTGCATTCGGTCATGCCGTACAGCTCCAGCAACTGCGTGTTGAAGCGCTGCTCGAACGCGTGGTACAGGTCCAGCGGGGCCGCCGCGCCCACCATCAGCCGCAGGGAGTTGTCGTGGTCGTTCGGCGCCGGCGGCTGCCGCATCAGGATGGCGATCATGCTGCCCAGGTACTTGGCCGAGGTGCATTCCCAGCGGCGGCAGTCTTCCATCATGCGGCGGGCGGAGAAGCGCTCGGCGATCACCGCCTTGGCGTCGGCCAGCAGGGCCGGCCCCGTGGTGCCGTGCGCGGCGGCATGGAAGAAGGGCAGGCCGGTGTAGAGCACGTCGTCTTCCGTGTAGCGGGCGTACTGAACGGCGCTGCGCCAGATCTGGTACCAGTAGTGGTGGCTGCACATGACGCCCTTGGCGCGCCCGGTGGTGCCGGATGTGAAGGAAATGCTGGACAGCGCGTTGAAGGGGACGTCGCGCTGCGGCGTGCTTTCGCCGTGCGACGTGAGTTCGCTCCAGGCCAGCGCGCCGCCGCGCGGCCATGCGGGCAGGGCGGGGCGGGCCGCGGGCGGCGCCGGGCGCAGGACGAGGTGGCGCACCTGCGCCAGGTCGTCGGACAGGGGGAGCAGGGGGTCGGCGTAGCGCTCGTCCAGCACCACCAGGACGCTGTCGGACTGCGCGATCTGCCAGCGCAGCCCCTCGCCGCGCAGCGCCACGTTGATGGGAACGATGGCCGCGCCGATGCGGTTGAGGCCGAACCAGAGCTGCATGAACTCGATGCAGTTGGGCAGCATCGCCGCGACCTTGTCGCCCGGCTTCACGCCCAGCGCCAGCAGGCCGTTGGCCACGCGGTTGGCGCCCAGGTGCACCTGTTCGAGCGTGTGGCCCTCGTCGTGGAACTGGAACACCACGCGGTTCGGGTGGCGGCGCGCCTTGTCTTCGAGGATCCGGTGCAGCACGCGGTCCGTCAGCGCATGCTCCTGCATCTGCCAGCGATCCCACTTGCGCGCCGCGCGGACGAACTTGTCATCCCATCGCCCCATCGCCCGGTACCTTTCACGTCATGGAGTTTCTCTTGTCGCCAGCGATGGTAATCGCTGGAGCGCGCGATCCGGCCAGGCCACCCATATGAGAATCATCTGAGCCGAGACGCCCTCGCGCGGGCATACTGGGTCCATCCACCTTCACACCGGGACCGGCCGATCGGCGGCCTGCCCCGCATGCATTCACCATACCCATGGGTTCCGCCACCAAGCTCGCGCTCAAGCGGCGCGTGGCCCGCAAGGACGGGCTGATCGTTCCCGGCGCTTTCAATGCCCTGAGCGCGCGCGTCATCGCCGATCTGGGCTATGAAGCGGTCTACCTTTCCGGCGCGGGCCTGACCAACATGCACCATGGCCTGCCCGATCTGGGCTTCATCGGCGTGCAGGACATCGTCCAGCACACCGCCTGCATCCGCGACGCGGTCGAGGTGCCGCTGATCGTCGACATCGACACCGGTTTCGGCAACGCGCTCAACGTGCGCCACACCATCCGGCAGGTGGAGCGCGCGGGCGCGGACGCCGTGCAGATCGAGGACCAGGCCAGCCCCAAGCGCTGCGGCCACTTCAGCGGCAAGCAGGTGGTCCGGGCCGAGGAGATGGTCGGAAAGATCCGGGCCGCCGTCGATGCGCGCAGCGACGAGAACTTCCAGATCATCGCGCGCACCGATGCGCGCGCCACCGAGGGATTCGAAGGCGCGGTCGAACGCGCCCACCGCTACGCCGAAGCCGGCGCCGACATCCTGTTCGTCGAAGCCACCGAAAGCGAAGCCGAGGTGCGCCGGCTGACGCAGTGCATCCAGGTTCCTCAGGTGATGAACATCGTCGTGGGCGGCAGGACGCCGGCGCTCGGCGGCGAGGAACTGGGCCGCCTGGGCTTCGGCATCGTGCTCTACGCCAATGCGGCGCTGCAAGGCGCGGTGCTGGGCATGCAGCGTTCGCTCGGCGAGCTCAAGGCCCGCCGCCGCCTGGACGAGGACCCCTCGCTCGTCGTTTCCTTCCGTGAGCGCCAGCGCCTGGTCGACAAACCGCTGTTCGATGCGCTGGAGCAGCGGTACGCCTGAGATCGCCGCCGAGCCACCCATTTCAAGGAGGACCGCCCGATGACGAAACGACGCCTTTTTCGCGGCCTGGCCCTGCTGCTGCTGGCCTTGGGCCAGGGCTGGGGCCTGGCCCAGGCGCAGACCTTCCCCGACAAGCCGGTGCGCATCGTCGTGCCCTTCCCGCCCGGCGGCGGCATCGACGTGCTGATCCGCGCCGTGGCGGCGGAGCTGACCGTGCGCTGGAAGCAGCCGGTGGTGGTCGAGAACAGGGCGGGCGGTGGCGGCATCATCGGCGGCGACGCCGTGGCCAAGGCGGCGCCGGATGGCCACACGCTGCTGGCCACGGTCAACCAGGTCGTGACCACGAACCGCTACCTGTACCGCAAGCTGCCCTACGACCCGGACAAGAGCTTTGTTCCGGTGTCGCTGATGGTGCGCGGCGACCATTTCCTGCTGGCCCATCCCTCGGCGCCGTTTTCCAACGTGAAGGAGCTGGTGGCGTACGCGCGCGCCAACCCGGGCAAGGTGGGCTTCGGCTCGTTCGGCGCCGGCACGCAGCCCCATCTGGCCTACGCCACGCTCGCGGCGGTCGAGCATCTCGACCTGCTGCACGTGCCCTACAAGGGCATCGCCCCGCTCATGCAGGCGGTGGTGGCGGGCGAGGTGATGGTCGGCACGGGCAGCGCGTCGGTGGCGGGCGAACTGATCCGCGCCGGCCGCGTCAAGCCGCTGGGCTTTGCCAGCGCCCAGCGCGCGGGACAGTTTCCCGACGTGCCCACCACCGCCGAGCAGGGCTACCCGCAGGTGCAGGCCTCGATCTGGTACGCCCTGCTGGCGCCGGCCGGCACGCCCCGGGCGGTGGTCGACCGCATCACCCAGGACGTCAACCAGATCCTGCGCCAGCCCGCGTTCGCGGCCGCGCAGGTGACGGCGCGCGGCCTCGACCTCGTGGCCGGCGACGGCGCCGCGCTGGCGGCGGCGATCGAGCAGGACGTGGCGGCCTCGGGCGTGATGATCCGCTTTGCCAACGTACAGCCGGAATGAGCGAGCGCCGGCCAATGAGGAGAAGCCATCCATGGGAGCCGCGATGAAACCCGACCACGCGTCCACGCCCGATTTCGACCGCGCGCGGACGCTGCCCGAACTGCACGACCTGCTGGAAGGCGTGCAGATGAAGAACGGCTGGGCCAAGCCCACGCCGTCGATGTATCCGCAGCCCAAGCAGCCCTTCGTGCCGGCGCACTGGCGCTACGCGCACGCCCACGCGGCGCTGCACGCGGCGGGCCGCCTGGTCGGCACCGAATGGGCCGAGCGGCGCAACCTGATCATGGCCAACCCGGTGCCGGGCAACGACTTCCCGACCGTGAACTCACTGGTCGCGGCCTACCAGATGGTCAAGGCCGGCGAGACGGCGCGCAGCCACCGCCACACGCCGAATGCGATGCGCATCGCGCTCGATTCGAAGGCGGACACCTACACCATCGTCGACGGCGCCAAGGTGCCCATGGAGCCCGGCGACGTGCTGCTGACGCCCAACTGGTGCTTCCATGGCCACGCCAACCAGGCGGACGTCGACGCCTACTGGATCGACATTCTCGACTCGCCGACGGTGCACCTGCTGGGCCCGATGTTCTTCGAACACCATCCCGATCCGGTCTCTGGCAGCGGCGCGGCCGAGCCGGGCTCGGCGATGCGCGTCGCCTACGCCGACTACCGGCCGCGGCTGGCGGCGCAGCCCGAGGTCGCCGCGGGCGTGCGCACCCTGGCCATCGCACCCGACGTCTTTCCCACCTTCGACCGCACGGCGATCGAACTGGCCGCCGGCGCGTGCTGGCAGCCGGGCCGCAGCACCGCGAGCGAGATCCTGGTGGTGATCGAAGGCCGGGGGCGCTCGGTGTGCGGCGATCGCCACTTCGAATGGGAACGCGGCGACATCGTGGCGGTGCCCTACTGGACGCCGGCCAGGCACGCCAGCGACGGCGGCGCCGTGCTGCTGCGCATGTCCGACCGCCCCATGCTCGGCAGGCTGGGCTGGCTGCGGGAAGACGCCGCGGCCGTGTGAGCCGTCGCCGGCCTCCGAACCTGAATGAATGACTCCCTGAACCGCAAGCCCCATGAAACTCGTATCGTTTGACGATTTCCGCGTCGGCGTGGTGGACGGCGACGCCGTGCACGACGTCACCGCCCTGCTGCCCCCGTTCCTGGACGCGCTGCCGCGCCAGCGCGTCAATCACCTGATCGCCCACTGGGCGCAGATGGGCCCCCTGCTGCTGGCCCAGTACCGCTCGGCGCCCCGGCGCGAACTGGCCGCCGTCCGGCTGCTGCCGCCCAACCCGGCGCCTCAGCACGTGTTCGCCGCGCCGGCCAACTACGGCAAGCACATCGGCGAGCTCGGCAACCGCTCGGTGACCACCGGCGGCCGCAGCGCGCGCGAACAGGGCTTTTTCCTGATGGCGCCGGGCTCCCTGGTCGGCGCGGGCAACGCCATCCTGCTGCCGCGCGGATCCGAGCGGCGCTTCGACCACGAATCGGAACTGGCGGTCGTGATCGGCCGTGGCGGGCGCCACATCCCGCGCGCCGAGGCCCTGTCGCACGTGTTCGGCTACGCCTGCCTGATCGACGCCACGCTGCGCATCGAAAAGGGCCGTTTCGAGGAGGAGCGGACGATGCGCAAGTCCTTCGAGACCTTCAACCCGATGGGGCCCTGGATCGTTACGGCCGACGAGGTGCCCGACCCGCAATCGCTGTCCAACCGGCTGTGGGTCAACGGCGAGCTGCGCCAGAGCGCGAACACCCGCGAGATGATCGTGGGCATCGCCGAACTGATCGAGCTGGTTTCGTCCGTGCTGCCCTTGCAGCCGGGCGACGTGATCGCCTCCGGCACGCCCGAAGGCGTCGGTCCGCTCGTCCCGGGCGACGAGGTCCGCATCGAGATCGAGTCCGTGGGCGCCATGACGCTCGCGGTGCGCGAGCACGCCGAGCGCGCACCGCGCCCCTACTGAGTGGCCGGCGTGCAGCGCACGGGGCAGGGCTGGCATGCCCGCTCGGGGGCATTCTCCCGGACCACCCGGCGGCTGTTCGACGGCTTCGTGTACGCCTGATCAGGCGCTGGCGGCGCCCAGGTAGATGTCCGGCCGTTGCGCCATCAACTGCTGGGCCGTGCGGTGCGCGGCTTCCAGGAAGTCCATGATCAGGGGCGTCTCGGCATTGCGGCGCCAGGCGACCACGCAGTTCACGCCCTTGTGGTCGTCCTGCAGCGGCCGGTAGGCGACGCCCTGCGACTGCATCACCTGCATGACCGCCGGCACCACGGAGACGCCCAGGCCGCCCGCCACGAGGCAAATCGAGGTGTGCATGTCCTGCACCTCGTTCACGACGCTGGGCTGCAGATCGCGCTCCTCGAAGAGTTCGTAGATGCGTTCCGAGTAGCCGCGCGTGGTGCCGCGCGCGACGGCGATCAGCGGCCAGTTCGCCAGCTCGGCGATCGAGACCTTGCCCTCGCCTTCGAACGGGCTGCCGCTGGGCACCGCGACCACCAAGGGCTCGCGGTACAGCACCTGGCTCGCGATGTCCCGGTCGTAGACCTGGCCGCGCAGGATGCCGATCTCGATTCCGCCCTCCTTGAGCGCACTGATCTGCTGGCTGACCGTCAGCTCCTGCAGATGGACGTCGGTGGCCTGGTGCCGGGACTTGAAGAGGCGCAGCGTGTGCGGCAGAAGGGTGAAGAGCGGGGAGTAGACCGAGCCCACCGACAAGGTGGCATGGGCCCCGCGATCGGCGGCGCGAACCGCCGCGATCGCGGCGGACGCGGCATTGAGCACGCGCTGGGCGTGCTCGACGAGGATGGCACCCGCGGGCGTGAGCTGGACCTTGCGCTTGTCGCGGACGAACAGCTTGGTGCCCAGTTCTTCTTCGAGCGCGATGATCTGCTGGCTGAGAGGGGGCTGGGCGATGTGAACCCGCTCGGCCGCACGGGTAAAACTGAGCTCATGAGCCACGGCGAGAAAGTATTGCAGTTGCCGTATGTTCATTGACCGGTCTCCTTCGGCATGTGGGCGCTGATGTTAGCGCAGCGCCTCCAGCGCGTTCCGTTGCCGGCGAGGCCCGGCCCGCCCCGGCGCGCCGCCCTGGATTTCAGGTGTCGGGCGTCGTTGCCGTGTCGTGTGCGGTGTCGGCGGCCTGCTCCATCCGGATGCTGTGCAGCCATTCGCGCCAGACCGCGACCAGCAGCGCCATCAGGACCGGCCCGACGAACAGGCCGACGAAGCCCATGGTCTTGACGCCGCCGACCAGGCCGAAGAAGGTCGGCAGGAACGGCAGCTTGACCGGGCCGCCGACCAGGCGCGGGCGCAGCGTCTTGTCGACGATGAACAGCTCCACCGAGCCCCAGACGAACAGGCCCAGGCCCGCGGCGAGATGGCCGGAGCCGACCAGGTAGAGCGAGACCAGCGTGAACGACAGCGGCGCGCCGCCGGGGATCAGCGCCATGAAGCCGGTGGCCACGCCGAGCAGCACCGGCGAGGGCACGCCCGCGATCCAGTAGGCCACGCCCAGCACCACGCCTTCGCCGAACGCGATCAGCCCCATGCCGATCACGGTGGCGCTCACCGTGGCCGGCACGACGCGGGAGAAGCGCTGCCAGCGCCGGTGCAGCACGCGTTCGCCCACCACGTCGAGCTGCCCGGCGATGCGCGTGCCGTCCTTGTAGATGAAGAACAGCGTGATCAGCATGAACAGGCCGGTCAGGGCCAGGTTGAACAGGTTGCCTGTGGCCGTGAGCACCCAGCGGTAGATGTTGCCGATGTGCTGGCCGCTGAGCAACTGGACCCACTCGCCCAGCGCGCCCGGCTCGCCCAGGTGCTCGCGCCAGTAGGCGGCCAATTGCGCCCCCACCAGCGGCAGGGCTTCGATCCAGGCCGGCGCGGCGGCGCCGTGCCGGTTGGCTTCCAGCAGCCAGTTCACCATGATCGTCGCCTCCTGCAGCGCGTAGTGCAGCGCCAGCGTGAGCGGCGCCACCAGCACCGCCAGCACGACCAGCAGCGCCAGGCTGGCGGCCAGCGTGGTGTTGCCCTTGCAGCGCGCGACCACGCGCCGGTACAGCGGCCAGCTCGCGAAGCCGATGATCAGCGCCGCGAGGACCGGTACGACGAAGCCCGAGAAGAAGTACACGCCCGCGACCAGCACGAGCAGGAGCAGGGCACGGGCCACGAGGGGCGCATTCAGGACAGGGGGCGAGGGCATGCGGAAATTCTGACATGAAGCCCGGCCGCTCCGTTTTTCAGCGCATGCCGGCTGCGGCGCGCAGGCGGCCGATCGTCCAGTCCTTGCCCAGCAGGATCATCCGCGTGTGCAGGTCGTCCAGCACGCCGGGGCGCACCTCGCGTCCCAGGTAGCTCAAGGTCCTGTCGCGCAGGTCGACGTAGCCCAGCTCGTAGCGGCGGGCGAGCGCGAGCCACAGCGCGTGCGCGCCCGGCGATTGGCGCGCGCCGGTGATCAGGCACAGGCCGGCATCCAGGCCCCAGCGGTAGACCGCGCTCGCGAGGCCGCGCCGCTGGTAGTCGGGGCCGTACCGGGAGTGCGGCGCCCTCAGATGGCGGTCGGCGCGCTTGTCCAGTTCGACCAGCCGGTTGAAGACCGTGTGGCCGGCCAGCCGCCGGCGCTGGATGTCCTCGACGTACACGTAGTACTCGCCATCGGCCTGGCGGTGCCGGATGACGAATCTCGGATCGTTCAGCGCGACCGAGGGCAGGCCGTGCAGCCGGTCGCCCGGCGTGTTCATGCGTTCGTGCAGGGACGCGAACGTGTCTTCCGGCGGCCGGTCCGGCCGTTCGCTCACATCGATGCGCAGTTCGGCGGGGCGGGCCAGCCAGGCAGGCAGGGACCAGGGCATGGCGGAAACCATGGCATCTCCAGACGGGCGAGGGCCGCGCGGTGCGCGCGCGGGCCACGGTCAGGCGAGCCACCAGCGGCGGTGGCGGTTCGCGCGGGGGAGGTGTGGCGGAACGGCCGGAGAGGCGGGAGCGGTGGGGTGCCTCAGCCGGCGCGCGGGGTGCGTTGACCCGCCACACTCGGGTCAACGCCAAAGGAATGTGCGGCCATGGGAGCGTCACCATACCCACGGACCGATGCCGCACGGGATTGGTGCGGTATTGCCGCGCCGCCGATTTATGCCAAGCACATGCTTGTCATAAATCGGGCGTGCTGCTATGGTGGGCGGCATGGACCTCGGCCGCGCGCACGACACCCCAGGCCAGCCGGGCGTGGGCGAGGCCCCGCGCCGCCCGCGCGGACGGCCGCGCAAGACCGCCGACGAGCGCGACGACGGCAACCGCCGGCGCGAGCTGGTCGCGGGCGCGGCGCGGCTGTTCCGCCAGCACGGCTTCGCCGCCACCACCACGCGCGACATCGCGGCCGCCGTGGGCATGCACCCGGGCTCGCCGTTCTACCACTTCGAGAGCAAGGAGGCCCTGCTGGCCGCGGTGATGCTCGAAGGCATGCGCGGCGCGCTGCAGCGGCAGAACGCGGCGCTGGCCGCTCTGGGCCCCGGCACTCGCGCGCGCGACCGCCTGCACGCCCTGGTGCGCAGCCACGTGCACGTGCTGCTGGGGCCGGGCAGCGACTTCGTCCCGGTCATGCTCTACGAATGGCGCGCCCTCAGCGCCGCCCAGCGCGGCGAGGTCAACCGCCTGAAGGACGAATACGAGGCGGCCTGGGTGCCGGTGCTGCAGGCGCTGCACGCGCAGGGGTGCCTGGCGGCCGATCCGGTGCTGGCGCGGCTCATGATCTTCGGCGCGCTCAACTGGTCGGCGCAGTGGTACGTGCCGCCGTCGCCGCGCAGCGCCCGGGGCCGTGCGCGCGCGTCGCTCGACGAACTGGCCGGCGCGGCGCTGCAACTGTTCCTCAAGGTGCCGCCATGATGAACCCGCAAAACCCGCAGGCCGCCGAGCGGCGCGAGGCCATGCTGGCGCGCATCGCGCGGCTGCGCGCGCTCGAGGACCGCGCCGCGCAGGCCTCGGCCCGCTCGCGCCCGGTGTTCGAAAAACGGGGCCAGTTGCTGCCGCGCGAGCGCGTCGCCCTGCTGCTGGACCCCGGCGCGCCCTACCTGCCGCTGTGCACGCTGGCCGGCTTCCTGCAGGACACCCAGGACCCGCAGGCCTCGGTGCCCGGCGGCGGCATCGTCGCCGGCATCGGCTTCGTGGCCGGCGTGCGCTGCATGGTGGTGGCGAGCGACTCGGGCATCGAGGCCGGGGCGATCCAGCCGCGCGGGCTGGAGAAGGTCCTGCGCGTGCAGGAGATCGCGCTGGAGAACCGGCTGCCGTTCGTGCACCTGGTGGAAAGCGCGGGCGCCAACCTCACCAGGTACCGGGTCGAGGGTTTCGTGCAGGGCGGCGCGCTGTTCCGCAACCTGGCCCGCCTCTCGGCCGCGGGCCTGCCGGTCGTCACGGTGCAGCACGGCTCGGGCACGGCCGGCGGCGCCTACATGCCCGGCCTGTCGGACATCGTCGTCATGGTGCGCGGGCGTTCGCGCGCCTTCCTCGCCGGCCCGCCGCTGCTCAAGGCCGCGACTGGCGAGGTCGCGACCGAGGAAGAGCTCGGCGGCGCCGAGATGCACACCAGCGTCTCCGGCCTGGGCGAGTACCTGGCCGAGGACGACCGGCAGGCACTGGGCATCGCGCGCGGCCTGCTGGCGCGCCTGGACTGGGCGCCGGGCGCGCCAGCCCACCGGGCGCCGGCCGATCCGCCGCGCCGCGACCCCGAGGAGCTGCTGGCCCTGATGCCCGTGCACCACCGCGAGCCGGTGGACATGCACGAGGTGATGGCGTGCATCGCCGACGGGTCGGACCTGCTGCCCTTCAAGCCGCTGTACGGCGCGGCCACGCTGTGCGTGCAGGCGCGCATCGGCGGCCACGCGGTCGGCATCGTCAGCAACAACGGGCCGATCGACGTGGCCGGCGCGAACAAGGCCACGCACTTCATCCAGTGGATGTGCCAGCTCGGCCACCCCATCGTCTACCTGCAGAACACCACCGGCTACATGGTCGGCAAGGACAGCGAGCAGGGTGGCATGATCAAGCACGGCGCCAAGATGATCCAGGCGGTGACCAGCGCCACCGTGCCGCAGATCACCATCCAGTGCGGCGCCAGCTTCGGCGCCGGCAACTACGGCATGTGCGGGCGCGGCTTCGCGCCGCGCTTCCTGTTCAGTTGGCCGCAGGCCAAGACCGCCGTGATGGGCGGCGAGCAGGCCGCGCGCACCATGCAGATCGTGGCCGAGGCCGGCCTGGCGCGCAAAGGCCTCACACCCGACCCGGTGCAGATGCAGCAGCAGTTCGAGCAGATCGTGCAGGTCTTCGAAAGCCAGGCCGACGCCTTCCACACCAGCGGCCTGCTGCTCGACGACGGTGTGATCGACCCGCGCGACACGCGCGCGGTGCTCATCTTCTGCCTCGACACCTGCGCCGAGGCCGCGCAGCGCACCCCACGCCCCTTGCCCTTCGGGGTGGCGCGCATGTAGATCCGTCACGCACACGCCCACAGAGGAGACAAGCCATGCAGTTCACGCACGAGCACCGCGAGATCCAGAAAACGCTCAAGCGTTTCATCGACGACCACATCAACCCCCACGTGGACGAGTGGGAGGCCGCCGAGATGTTCCCCGCCCACGAGGTCTTCAAGGGCCTGGGCGACCTGGGCCTGCTGGGCCTGACCAAGCCCGAGGCGCACGGTGGCGCGGGCCTGAACTACAGCTACAGCGTGGCCATGGCCGAAACGCTCGGCCACATCCACTGCGGCGGCGTGCCCATGGCCATCGGCGTGCAGACCGACATGGCCACGCCCGCGCTCGCGCGCTTCGGCAGCGAGGCGCTCAAGGCGCAGTTCCTCGCGCCCGCGATCCGCGGCGAGATGGTGGGCTGCATCGGCGTGTCCGAGCCGGGCGCGGGCAGCGACGTGGCCGCCATCCGCAGCGTGGCCCGCAAGGACGGCGACGACTACCTGATCTCGGGCCAGAAGATGTGGATCACCAACAGCCTGCAGGCCGACTGGATGTGCATGCTGGTCAACACCAGCGAGGGCCCCGCGCACAGGAACAAGAGCCTGGTGATGGTGCCGCTGCGCGAGAACGGCCGGCTGGTCAAGGGCGTCGAGGTGGCGCAGAAGATCCGCAAGATCGGCATGCACAGCAGCGACACCGGCCTGCTGTACTTCGACGGCGTGCGCGTGCCGCAGCGCTACCGCATCGGCGAGGAAGGCGCGGGCTTCATCTACCAGATGCAGCAGTTCCAGGAGGAGCGGCTGTGGTGCGCCGCGAGCACGCTGCAAAGCCTGACCCATTGCATCGAGTGGACGGTCGAATGGGCGCAGCAGCGCGAGCTGTTCGGCGCGACGCTGGCCGACCAGCAGTGGGTGCAGTTCAAGCTGGCCGAGCTCAAGACCGAGGTCGAGGCCCTGCGCGCGCTGACCTACCAGGCCTGCGAGCGCTACGTGGCCGGCGAGGACGTGACCGAGTGGGCCACCATGGCCAAGCTCAAGGCCGGCCGGCTCAACCGCCTCGTGCCCGACACCTGCCTGCAGTTCTGGGGCGGCATGGGCTTCACCTGGGAGAACAAGGTCTCGCGCCTGTACCGCGACGGGCGCCTGGCCTCGATCGGCGGCGGCGCCGACGAGGTGATGCTGGGCATCCTGAGCAAGGCCATGGGGATCGGCAAGAGGGCGGTGAAGTGAAGCGCCTGCTGATCGCCAACCGGGGCGAGATCGCGCGCCGCGTGATCCGCACCGCGCACGCCATGGGCATCGAGACCGTGGCCGTGTTTTCCGAACCCGACGCCGGCGCGCCGCACGTGTGCGAGGCCACCACCGCGTACGCGCTGGGCGGCGCGGCCGCGGCCGATTCCTACCTGCGCGTGGACCGCCTGTTGGATGCCGCGCTCGCCACCGGCGCCGACGCGCTGCACCCCGGCTACGGCTTCCTGAGCGAGAACGCCGATTTCGCCCAGGCCGTGATCGACGCCGGCCTCGCCTGGGTGGGGCCGCCGCCCGCGGCCATCCGCGCGCTGGGCAGCAAGTCCGCGGCCAAGGCGCTGGCCGAGGCCCATGGCGTGCCCTGCCTGCCGGGCTACTTCGGCGCCGACCAGCGCGACGAGACCTTCGCCGCCGAGGCGCAGCGCGTCGGCTTTCCGCTCATGGTCAAGGCGGTGGCCGGCGGCGGCGGGCGCGGCATGCGGCTGGTGCACGAGGCCTCGCAGTTGCGGGCCGCGCTGCACGGCGCGCGCTCGGAGGCACTGGCCGGCTTCGCCAACGGCGACCTGCTGATCGAGCGCGCCCTGCTGCGCCCGCGCCACGTGGAGGTGCAGGTGTTCGCCGACGCGCACGGCCACTGCGTGCACCTGGGCGAGCGCGACTGCTCGGTGCAGCGCCGCCACCAGAAGCTCATCGAGGAAGCGCCGAGCCCGGCCGTCTCGCCCGCGCTGCGCGAGGAACTGGGCCGCTGCGCGGTGGTGCTCGCGTGCGCGGCCGGCTACGTGGGCGCGGGCACGGTCGAGTTCCTGCTGGACGAAGGGCCCACCCACGCGCCGGCGTTCTACCTGATGGAGATGAACACCCGGCTCCAGGTCGAGCACCCGGTCACGGAAATGCTCGCCGGGCTCGACCTGGTCGAATGGCAGTTGCGCGTCGCGCGCGGCGAGCCGCTGCCGCTGCCGCAGGACCGGATCCGCTGCCAGGGCCATGCGATCGAGGTGCGCCTGTGCGCCGAGGACGAGCGCCACACGCCGCACACCGGCCGGGTGGTGGCGTTCGCCGAGCCCCCGGATGTGCCCGCGGGTGCGCCCGGCCTGCGCTTCGACCACGCGATCGAGGTCGGCGGCGAGGTCACGCCGCACTACGACGCCCTGCTCGGCAAGCTGATCGCCCACGCGCCCACGCGCGCCGAGGCGATCGACCGCCTGGCCCGCGCGCTGGACCAGACCCTGCTGCTCGGCCTGCCGACCAACCGCGCCTTCCTGGCCGCCTGCCTGCGCCACCCGGTGTTCCACGAGGGCGGCGCGCGGGTTCCCTTCCTGGCCGAGCAGGGCGAGGCCCTGCGGGTGATGCTGGCGCCGCCGCTCGACGCGGTGCTGGCCGGCGTGCTCGCGGCCGCTTTCTCCGGCACCTCGGGTGTGGAGGGCGCGCTGCCTTGTCCGTTCGCCCGCCCGCTGCGCTGGCGGCAGGGCGAGGGCCCGGTGCTCGAGCTCGCCGTGCAGGAACTCGGCCGGGGTGCGCTGCGCGTGGCGGTGGGCGGCGAGGCACGCCTGGTCGAGGCGCAGCTCCACGCCGGCCAGGTGCGCCTCGACGGCATCCGCTGGCGCGTCGACGCGGTGCCGCTGGCGCCGGGGCGCTGGCAGGTGCAGGTCGGCACGCATACGCTGGAACTGGCCGACCTCAGCCACGCACCGCGCGAGCGGGCGGGCGACGGTGGCGCCGCGCGCGAACTGCGGGCTCCGTTCAACGGCCGGCTGGTCGCGGTGCACGCGCGGCCCGGAGCGGCCGTCGCCAAGGGCGAGGCCCTGCTGGTGATCGAGTCCATGAAGCTCGAGCACACCCTGGCCGCGCCGCGCGATGCCGTGGTGGAGCGCGTGGCGGTGGCGGCGGGCCAGCAGGTCGGGCCTGGCCAGCTGCTCCTGGTTTTCAGAGAGTGAATGAGACACCCCCCTGCGCCGCTTTGATGAACGCCACAACCATTGGACTCGAGTTCGGCTTCGGCCCCGAGGACCGCGCCGCGCTCGTCGAGGCCGTGCGCCGCTTCGCCACCCAGGCGATCGCCCCGCACGTCGCTGCCTGGGACGAGGCCGGCGAGTTCCCGCTTGAGTTGTACCGGCAGGCCGCCGAGCTCGGGCTGCTGGGCCTGGGCTACCCGGAGGCGCTGGGGGGCACGCCGGCGCCCTGGGCCGCGCGCAACGCCCTGTCGCAGACGCTGGCGCGCTTCGGCGGCAGCGGCGGCGTGATGGCCAGCCTGTTCACCCACAACATCGGCCTGCCGCCGGTGCTGGCGCACGGCTCGCCCGAACTGCAGGCCGAGACCGTCCCGCCGGTGCTGCGCGGCGAGCAGATCGCCGCGCTCGGCATCACCGAGCCCGGCGGCGGCTCCGACGTGGCCGCGCTGCGCACCACGGCGCGGCGCGACGGCGGCGACTACGTGATCGACGGCGAGAAAGTCTTCATCACCTCCGGCATGCGCTGCGACTGGATCACGCTGGCCGTCCGGACCGATCCGCACAGCAAAGGCGCCGGCGGCATTTCGATGATCGTGGTGCCTTGCCGCGACGCGCCGGGCCTCTCGCGCACCCGGCTGCAGAAGATGGGCTGGCACTGCTCCGACACCGCGCACCTGCGCTTCGACGCGGTGCGCGTGCCGGCGCGCTACCTGCTCGGAGACGAGGGCGCGGGCTTCCGCATGGTCATGAGCAACTTCAATGGCGAGCGCATGGCCCTGTCCGCCATGGCGCTGGGCTTTGCCGAGGCCTGCTGCGACGAGGCCCTGGCCTGGGCGCGCCAGCACCAGACCTTCGGCGCGCCGCTGATCGAGCGTCAGGTGATCCGCCACCGGCTGATGGACATGCGCATGCGCATCGCCTCCACCCAGGCCTGGCTCGACGCGCTGGGCGCGCGCGCCGACGCGGGCGAGGAAAACGACAGCGCCGACTGGGTGGCGAACGTCTGCCTGCTGAAGAACCACGCCACCCAGACCCTGCAGTTCTGCGCCGACGCCGCGGTGCAGATCCTCGGCGGCATGGGCTACATGCGCGGCACCGTGAGCGAACGCGTGTACCGCGAGGTCAAGGTCATGATGATCGGCGGCGGCACGGAGGAGATCATGAAGGAGCTGGCGGCGCGGCAGTGGGGGCTTTGAACTCCCCCCTGCGCCGCTGCGCGGCTTCCCCCCTCTCTGGCGCGCCTTCGGCGCTTGGAGGGGGGACGACATCTCGGGCCGGCGGAGCCGGACCCTCGCTGTCCCTGGGTTTTGGGCTACTTCGTTCCGGAGACCGTGCCTTGCCCCCTCTCCCTCTGGGAGAGGGCTGGGGTGAGGGCCCAGCGGAGGTCGCTCCGGTGGGTGCTACCGGCCCAGGCGGTACGGTTCCTCGAAGTCCAGGAAGTCGTGTTCGGCGAGTGCGTCTTCGATCCAGGCTTGTACGCCTGGCAGTGCGCGGACCCGGTCCACGTAGGCCGCCAGGTCGGCGGGCAGGGGCAGTGCGTAGGTCTTGAGGCGCATGCAGACCGGGGCGAAGTAGGCGTCGGCGATGGTGAAGTGGCCGAACAGCAGGCCGGCTTCGCTGCCGCTTCCCGCCGCCGGCGGCGCCGAGAGCAGGTCGGACCACAGGCCGCACAGCCTGGCCATGTCGGCGCGCACCGCCGGCTGGTCGCGCCAGACCAGGCGCCCGACGTCGGGCAGCGAGGCTTCGATGTTCATGGGGCAGTGGCTGCGCAGGGCGGTGAAGCCGCTGTGCATCTCGGCGCACACGCTGCGCGCGCGGGCCCGTGCGCGGGCATCGGCCGGCCAGAGCCGGTGCTCGGGGAAACGTTCCGCCAGGTACTCGGCGATGGCCAGCGTGTCCCACACCGCGAACCCGTCGTCCACCAGCACCGGTACCTTGCCCACGGGCGTGACACCGCGCAGCCGCTGCTTGAACGCGGAGTCGGCCGCGAACGAATCGAAGCGCACCATCACCTCCTCGAAAGCAATGCCGGCCTGCCGGAGCAGCACCCAGGGCCGCATGGACCAGGAGGAGTAGTTCTTGTTGCCGATGTAGAGCTGCAGTGCCATGGAGGACCTCCTGGAAGATCCCCGCATGGTAGTGCCTGCCGCGGCCGGCGCTGATGCGCAAGCGGGCCGGGATTGATGCGTGTCAGGCGTACTTTTCGAGAATGCGCGTCGAGCGCTCGACCTCGCGGAAGGTGTCGATCTCGGAGGTGGCGTCCGACACCGCTTCCATGACCGAACAGGCCATCATGCGGTAGAAGGCCTTGTCCATCGCCTTGCGGGCGGCCGACATCTGTTGCGCCACGTCTTCGCAGGAACGGCCGCTGTCGACCATCTCGACCAGGCCGCGGACCTGGCCTTCGATGCGCTTGAGGCGGTTGATGACCTCGCGCTGGTGCTCGGAGCGGACCGTGGGTTTTCCCGCCGAGGCTCTGGCGACGGCAGCGGTGGCGTGGAGCGGAACGGAGGACACGAAGCTGGGGGTGGTCATGGGAGCTATCTCCGGTCGATGGAAGGAGGTATGGGTCGGCGGTTGCGGTTCGCCATGGCGGCGAAGTGTGCCAAACAAATACCTCACCCTGGATGGCTTGATCCCGAACCGCCCTGGTGGCGCGCCGAACGACGGAATTCGAGCAACCGGCTGCGAGCGCCCCGGTCGCCCAGGTAGGTCGGCGCGATGGTTCGCACGCTCGCGGGTGCGATGCCGAGGCGCTCCAGGCCGGGCCATTCGCCGTTGGGGCTGGCCACGTTGTCGACCGCCATCGCGTCCAGGTTGTCGCGGCTCATCGCCGGTTCGCCCGGCAGCCATTCCAGCGTGGCGGCCAGCGGCCGCGCCAGCGCGCCGGGCAGGGGCAGCACCGGGCGCGGGTGGCCGCCATGGCGGCCGGCCAGGCGCACCAGCTCGGCCAGCGTGAACACCTCCGGGCCGGCGCACTCGAACGTCTGGCCCACGGTGTCCAGGGCCCGCTGGTCCGGGCGGCCGGCGGGCCCGAGGCAGGCCGCCACCGCGCTCGCCACGTCTTCCACCCACACCGGCTGGAAGCGCGCGCCGGCGCCGGGCAGCAGCACGAAGGGCAGCACGGCCTGCAGGCGCGCGAAGCGGTTGAGGAAACGGTCGCCGGCGCCGAAGATCACGCTGGGGCGCAGCAGGGTCAGGTCGAGCCCGGCGCCGCGCAGCACCTCTTCGCCGCGCGCCTTGCTGCGCTGGTAGCGCGAGGGCCCGTCCAGGCTCACGCCCAGCGCGCTGACGTGCACCACGCGGCGCAGGCCGTCGGCCATGCAGGCCTCGGCCAGCGACAGCGGCAGCTCCACGTGCACGCGCTCGAAATCGTCTTCGCTGCCGTGCAGGATCGCGACCAGGTTGACCACCGCGTCGTGCCCGTCGAGCAGGGCCAGCAGCCGCGCGGGGTCGTGCGCGTCGGCCTCGAGCACGGTCACGCGCGGCAGCGACTGCACGGTGCGCGCGGCGTGGGCGAGGCGCCGCGTCGGCACGGTGATGCGCCAGCCCTGGCGGTGCAGCTTCTCGCAGACGTGGCGGCCGACGAAGCCGGTGCCGCCAAGAACGAGGACGCTGCCCATCGCCGCCGCCTTTACGGGAGATCGGGGTTGATGGCCCGCGCGGTCTGCTCGCGCGGGCCGACCATGCCCAGCCGTTCGTGCAGCGACTGCGGCTGCCCGCTCAGCAGGGCGGCGTAGTGGACCGTGTTGGCGAGCACGCGCTTGACGTAGTCGCGCGTCTCGTCGAACGGGATGTTCTCGGCCCAGATCTCGCCGGGCAGGGTCGGGCCGTTGCGCCAGGCGCGCGGCCGGTTCGGGCCGGCGTTGTAGGCCGCCGCGGCCATGGGCAGCGAGCCTTCGAAGTCGTCGAGCGCGAACTTCAGGTAGGCGGTGCCGATCTGGATGTTGGTGTCGCGCTCGGTGATCTGGCCCGGCTTGAAGTCGGTCAGGCCGATCTTGCGCGCGGTCCAGCGCGCGGTGGCCGGCATGATCTGCATCAGCCCGGACGCGCCCACGCTGGAGCGCGCGTCGGTGACGAAGCGGCTTTCCTGGCGGATCAGGCCGTACACGTAGGCCGGGTCGAGCCCGATCTCCTTGGCCCGGCCGACCACCGCCTCGCGGTGCGGCATGGGAAAGCGCTGCGCGTGGTCCAGCACCTCGGGCGTGCGCTCGCTGGTGTTGATGCAGCGGTCCCAGATCTGGTGCCGGCAGGCCAGGTCGGCCGCCGCGAGCAGCTCGCGCTCGCCCAGGCCGCCCGGCGTGTGTAGCGCGATGGTGTAGTGCCATTCGCGCACGCCTTCGCTGCGCAGGCCCAGTTGCATCGCGAGCAGCGCGCGGCGCAGGCCGGGGTTGGCCTGCGCCGCGGCGATCTCCTGCGCGCTCAGGGGCTCGGGCGGCGCCGGCGGCGTGAGCGGCAGGCCGATCGCTTCCGAGGCGAGCATCTCGTAAAAGCCGCGCGGCGAGGCGATCGATTCGAACAGCGCGCGGGCCTGTGCCCGGGTAACGGCCGGGTCGGGCTGCCCCGGGGCCAGGGCCTGCAGGGCGCGCGCGCTCCAGTACACCCAGGTCGCTTCGCCGCGCTGGGCTTCGTCCATCGCGGCCACGGCGTCGAGCACCTGGTCCCATTGGCCGGCCCGCAGCGCGGCGCGCGCCTTCCAGGCCAGGTGCTCGCCGTGCATGTAGCGGGCGTCCCCCTTGGCGAAGAAGTCGAGCGCGTCGTTTTGCAGCCGCAGCGCGGCGCGCCTGCCGATCACGCCCCAGATCCAGCCGCGCTCCTCCTTGGTGAGCTGCGCCCGCCAGCGCATCTGCTCCATCTCGCGGGCGGCGGCCGCGGGGTCGGTGGCGGCCAGCCGGATCAGGGCCAGCGTCACCAGCTCCTTGGTGCGCGGGCGGATGGCGGTGATTTTTTCGTCGAGGTACTTGGCCGGGGCGCTCGCGATCTGCTCCACCGTGGCGGCGGCCTCGGCGTCGAGCAGCAGGGCGACCGCCTGGCTGGCCACGCGCGGGCGGTTGGCTTCCATGGCCAGGCGGGCCCGGCGCCAGGCGGCTTCGGGTTCGAGATGGCCGCTGGCCAGCAGCGACTGCGCCGCGGTCGCGCAGCCGTCGTCGACGTCGCGCTGGGCCAGCCAGGCGGCCTGCACCTGGGCCGCGGCGGCCGCGGGCGCCAGCCGTCCGCCCGCGGCGTCGAGCATCAGCGCGTAGCAGCGCACCTGGCGGTCGTCCTGCATGCGAAAGCGCGGCAGCTCGGCTTCGAAGTTGCGCCAGTCGCGCGCCTTGCCGAGCACCAGCAGCCAGTCGTTGCGCAGCCGGTCTTCCCAGTAGGTGCCGCGCATGCGCTCCAGCGCGGCGCGGATCTCGGCCGGGCTCGCGGTCTCCAGCCGGGGCCGGGTCTGCCAGTACAGCGCCAGCGGCTCCAGCGCATGGCCGCGCAGGGCGGGCAGCAGCGCGTCCATCTGCGCCGTGTTGCCGCGCCGGAACGCGTCGCGCAACTGGAGCAGGGCGGCGTCCGCGCCGGAGGGCGGCTGCTGGGCCCAGGCGCTCGCGGCCTGCAGCAGGGTCGCGGCCATAATGAACCGTGCGACGCGCCGCACGGCGACGATTTCGATCCGGTTGAAGAACCCTTGCTTCATACACCCACCCGATTCATGTGCTGCTGATTATGGACAACAAAGAAGGCCAGAGTTCCTCCGCATCCCCTGCGGGTTCCATCGACGGATCGGCGGCGGTTCTGAAGGCCGAATGGCGCAAATCGCTGATCGACAAGCGACAGATGCTGGGCGACCGCCTGCTGCGCAACGATTTGCTGCAGCGCGTCATGCGCGTGTGGCTGATCGACCGCGCCGACACCATCATCGGCGCCTACTGGCCGATCAAGGGCGAGTTCGATCCGCTGCCGGCGCTGTTCCGATGGCAGGAGGCCGGCCTGGAGGCCGACGCGCAGGGCGCGCAGCGGCACCGCCGCATCAGCCTGCCGGTGGTGAACAAGGTCGACAAGACCCTGACCTTCTACACCTGGTACCCGGGCTGCCCGATGGAGGAGGACGCCTACGGCATTCCCAAGCCCAAGGACACCGAGATCGTGCAGCCCACGCTGATCTTCGTGCCCTGCGTGGGCTATGGGCCCGGCGGCTACCGGCTGGGCTACGGCGGCGGCTTCTACGACCGCACCCTGGCCGGCCTCGCGCCCAAGCCCTACACAGTGGGCCTGGGCTACGACTTCGGCTACCTGCCCGAGCTGCGGCCCGAGCCGCACGACGTGCCGCTGGACGCGATCCTGTCGGACACCGGCGTGCAGTGGCACCGCCGCTAGGGGTGTCCGACACTGGCCGGAGGGATCGATGGATCTTGGAATTGCGGGCCGCTGGGCCCTGGTGTGTGGCAGCAGCAAGGGACTGGGCCTGGGCTGTGCCCGTGCGCTTGTCGCCGAAGGCGTGAACGTGGTGATGGTGGCGCGCGGCGACGAGGCCCTGGGCGCTGCGGCGCAATCACTGCGTGGCGTGCAGACCGGCCAGGGCAGCGCGCCGCGCGTGGACGCAGTGGCCGCCGACATCACCACCGAGGCTGGCCGCGCCGCGGTGCTGGCCCACCGCGCCGACTACGACATCGTCGTCACCAACGCCGGTGGCCCGCCGCCTGGCGACTTCCGTGATTGGTCGCGGGAGCAGTGGGTGGCCGCGATCGACGCCAATATGCTGGCGCCGATCGCGCTGATGCGCGCCACGGTGGACGGCATGGCGGCGCGCGGCTTCGGCCGCGTCGTCAACATCACGTCCACCTCGGTGAAGGCGCCCATCATGAGCCTGGGCCTGTCCAACGGCGCGCGCAGCGGGCTTACAGGCTTCGTCGCGGGCCTGGCGCGCTCACCCGCGCTCGCTCGCGCCAACGTCACCATCAATAATCTGCTGCCCGGCACCTTCGACACCGACCGGCTGCGCGGTGGCATCCGCGGCCAAGCCAAGGCCACGGGCCAGGACGAAGAAGCGGTGGCCGCGCTGCGCCGAGCCGCTGTGCCCGCCGGGCGCTTCGGCACACCCGACGAATTCGGCGCGGTCTGCGCCTTTCTGTGCAGCATGCATGCGGGCTACATCACTGGGCAGAACTGGGCGCTGGATGGCGGCGCGTTTCCCGGCAGCCTCTGACGGCGCAGCGACTTAGGGTGCAGCGCCAAGAACCCGCTCGATGCTCTGGGCCAGCGCCACCACGCGTGGCCCCAGGTCGTTCTCCAACTGGTTTTGCTTCACCAGCCGCGACTGCACCGCGCAGCTGACCACGATGGTCTCGTCGTGCCACGGCCGCGATAGCGCCGTGCTCACGGCCGAAAGGTCCTTGCGCAGGTCGCCGCGCGAGAGGCAGAAGCCGCGGCGCCGGTAATCGGCGAAGGCCGGCTCCAGCTTGTGGTGGTACTGCTCCCACAGGTCCGGCTGCTTCAGCCGGATCTCGGCGAGCAGCTGTGTGCGCTCGTGCTCTTCGCAGCCTACCAGGTAGGCCCGACCCGTGACCGACGCGATGATGGGCAGCGAGAAACCCACGTCGGACAGCTGCGAGAAGAAGGTGGCGCTGTTGCGGCTGGTCTCCACATAGACCATGCGCAGGCGGTCGCGCACGCACAGCGACACCGTGCCGCGCGAGTGGTCGGCCAGTTCGTCCATCCACGGGCGCGACAGCTGGCGCCACACCATAGAGCCGATCAGCGGATAGGCCAGCGACAGCACGCCTGCGGCCACCTGGTAGGTCTGCGTGCGGCGGTGCAGCCGCAGGAAGCCCGCCTGCGTGAGCGTGTACGTGAGCCGCGACACCGTGGCCCTGGGCAGGCCGGTGCGTTCGGCGAGGTCGCGGTTGGCGAGTATCGGCTCCTGCGGCGTGAAGCAAGCCAGCAGGCTCAGGCCGCGCGCCAGCGTGGTGGCGAACTGCTTGTCGCCGGCATAGTCGGTATACGCGGCCGGCACGCGGCGCGGTGTGGTGGAGGGTGTGCTGGCGACTGCTGGCATGCCCGCATTCTGCTGCGCCGTCGCATGGAACAGCGACCGGGAAAACGCGCATATCGAACCGACCGGTGGAATATCGAAACAGTCGCTTGTTGGCGCAGGGGCATCCCCCGTATCGTCCGGAGCCATGTTGAGCAAAGACGACAACGACAAGCTGTGCCGCACCAATCCTGGCACTCCCATGGGAGACCTGTTCCGCCGCTTCTGGCAGCCGGTGCTGCTGTCGCGCGAGCTGCCCCAGCCCGACGGCGCCCCGCTGCGTGTGAAGCTGCTCGGCGAAGACATGATTGCCTTTCGCGACAGCGAAGGCCACGTGGCCCTGGTCGACCCGGCATGCCCCCACCGCGGAGCCAACCTCTTTTTCGGCCGTAACGAGGAGGGCGGCATCCGCTGTGTCTACCATGGCTGGAAATTCGATCGCCACGGCAACTGCACCGATATGCCATCGGTGCCCCATACCTCGAACTACAAGGAAAGGGTCAAGCTCAGGAGCTACCCCACGCGCGAGTACGGTGGCATGGTGTGGGTCTGGATGGGGCCGCCCGATGCCGTCGCTGCGCTGCCACAGCTCGAGTTTGCCGAGTTGCCGGAAGTGCATCGCTATGTCTCCAAGAAGCTGCAGCAATGCAACTGGGCGCAGGCGATCGAAGGCGCCCTGGACACTGCGCACTTCTCTTTCTTGCACATGGGCATCGGCGACGACGTGGACGACGTGCAGGCCGCGATGCCGCATTCCGACCTGGGCGGGAACGATGCCATGAAGCGCCGCATCCGCTGGATCAAGCAGGATGGCGTGCCGCGCTTCTCGGTCCATCACCACAAGGCGGGCTTTCTGGTCGGCGCGGCGCGGCATGCCGACGGCCAGGAGCTCTACTGGCGCATCAGCCAGTTCCTCATGCCGAACCACGGCTTGGCCCCTGGTGCGTTTCCGGGCGAAAACCACCACGGTCAGACTTTCGTGCCGATCGACGACTACAGCTGCTGGATCTTCACCTACACCTGGAATCCGCAGCGCCCGCTGACGGCGCAGGAGTGCGCTGGCTTCGCGCAAGGCAAGGGCGTGCATGCTGAGGTCGACGAGCACTACGTCCCCATCCGCAACCGCGGCAACGACTACCTCATCGACCGCGAGGAACAGCGCCTGCGCAGCTACACCGGCATCAAGGGCCTGGCGGAACAGGATGCCTGTATCCAGGACAGCCAGGGCTTCATCGCCGACCGTACCCAGGAACACCTGGGCCCCACCGACCTCGCCATCGTGCAGTTCCGCCGCCTGATGCTGCGTTCAGCCGACGCGTTGGCGGCCGGCACGCCGCCATCGGCGGCCGTGCATCCCGAGGCCTACCGCGTGCGTTCGGGTGCGTTGCTGGCCGACCAGGGCACGCCGCTGGAGCAGGCCATGGTGGCGAACTACGCCGACCCGGCTTGGCGCGTGCCGCGACCCGCCGATCAGGAGACCGCATGACGCTGAAGGTGCAATTGGCCCGAGCGCGCGCGGAGAATGCGGCGCTGGCCGGCATCTTCTTGGGCTTTCCAGCGTTCCAGCCCACCGAGGCCATTGCCGGCAGCGGTTTCGATTTCGTCATCATCGACCTGGAGCATTCCGCCGGCAACCTCGGCACGGTGCACACGCAGGCGGCCGCGCTGCTGCGCGGCAGCACGGTGCCCGTCGTGAGAGTGCCGTCCAACGACACGGTGATGATCAAGCGGGTGCTGGACCTCGGCATCCAGGCCGTGATGGTGCCAGACGTGCGCAGCGCCGAGGAGGCGTGCCGCGCAGTGCGCGCCATGCGGTATCCACCGCACGGCGTGCGCGGCATGGGCGGCAGCATCCGTGCCACCGACTTCGGCCGCGATGCCGGCTACTACGCCCGCAGCGGCGACGAGTGCTGCCTGATCTTGCAGGTGGAGAGCGTGGCGGGCCTTGCCGCGCTTGACGATATCTGCGCGGTGGACGGCGTGGACCTGGTGTTCTTCGGCCCTTACGACCTCGCCGCCGATGCTGGCCACCTGGCCCAGCCTGGCCATCCCGACATTCTCGCCAAGGTGGCCGATGGCGTGGCCGCCGTGCGCCGCTGCGGCAAGTACGCCGGCTTGCTCGCCGCGCCGGCGCAGTGGGACATGTTCCGTGACCGCGGCGCCGAGCTGATCTGCATCGGTTCGGAGGTGACCCTGCTGGTGAAAGCCGCCGACGCGCTGGCCGCGCAATACGCGCTGGCGCGCCGCGGCCCTCCGATGACTCTTTTGAAGAAGGAGAAGCGATGAATCTTACGGAAGCCAAGCAGCACTTGGCGGCGATGTACCGCATCCGGTTCTTTGAGGAAAAGCTGATCGAGATCCGCAAGGAGAACGTGGACATCCACGGTTCCATCCACCTGTGCAACGGTCAGGAAGCCGTGGCCATTGGCACGCTGGCCGCGCTCGGCCCGAACGACAGCGTGTTCGCCACCTACCGTGGCCACGGCTGGGCGATCGCCTGCGGCGCGCCGCCCGAGTCCGTGTTTGCCGAGATCATGGGCCGCGAGACGGGCCTGTGCAAGGGCCGCGGCGGCTCGGCGCTGCTGAGCGCGCCCGCCTACCGGTTCCTGGGGGAGAACTCCATCGTCGGTGCCGGCGCGCCGATGGCCGTGGGCGCGGCGATGACGGCCCACTTCAAGAAGTCCGGCGCAGTGGCCGTCACGGTGTTCGGCGATGGCGCCATGAACCAGGGCGCGATCCACGAGTCGATGAACTTCGCTGCCTTCATGCACTTGCCGGTGATCTTCGTCTGCGAGAACAACACGTATTCGGAGATGACCCCCATCGCCGACATGGTGCGCGACGCCGAGCTGTACAAGCGCGCCGCCGCCTACGGTATGCCGAGCGAACGCATCGACGGCAATGGCCCGGCGCTGGTGAAGGCCACCGTGGCGCGCTATGTGGAGCAGGCCCGCGCCGGCCGCGGCCCGGTGCTGATCGAGGCCATCACGCAGCGCATCGTGGGCCATTACTGGGGCGAAATGCAGGCCTACCGACCCAAGGGCGAACTCACCCGCCTGGCCGAGGTGGAACCCATCGCCCGCCTGCGTCGCGAGATGTTGCAGGCCGGCGAGACCGAGGCCGCACTGGAGCAGGTGCGTGCCGCCATCCACGCCGAGATCGAACAGGCCGCCGACCGCGCGCGCAAGGCGCCGCTGGCCGATGCCGGCACTGTGAAGGAGCACCTGTATGCCTGATGCGACCACCCCCGCCAACGTGCTCACCTATGCGCAGGCCGCCAACGCTGCCATGGCGCGGGCCCTGGAAGAGCGGCCCGAGTGCATCCTTTACGGCGAGGACATCGCCAAGCCTGGTGGAGTGTTCGGCGTCACGCGCAACCTGCATGCGAAGTTTGGAAACCGCGTGTTCGACACGCCGATCAGCGAGACGGCGATGCTGGGCGCCGCGGTCGGCGCCGCCATGACGGGCCTGCGTCCCATCGTGGAGATCATGTTCGTTGACTTCACGCTGGTGGCGATGGACCAGATCGTGAACCAGGCGGCCAATGTGCGTTACGTGTCGGCCGGCCAAATGAGCGCACCGCTCACCATCCGCACGCAGCAGGGCGCGCTGCCCGGCTCCTGTGCCCAGCACGCGCAAAACCTGGAGGCCTTCTTCGCCCACGTGCCCGGCCTGCGCGTGGGCATACCGGCTACGCAGCAGGACGCCTATGCCATGCTGCTGGCCGCCATCGCCAGCGACGATCCCACACTCGTGATCGAGCACCGGGCCCTCTATTTCGGTGAAGCGCAGGAGGTGGCTCTGGGCGCTCCCGTCGAACCGGCCCGCGGCGCGCGGGTGGTATGCGCGGGCAGCGACGTGACGCTGCTGTCGTGGAGCGCCATGCTGCACACCACGCTGGCCGCCGCGCAGGCCCTGCAGGCCGAGGGCATCTCGGCCGAGGTGGTGGACGCGCGCTGGATCAACCCCTTCGATTGGGACACGCTCTATGCGAGTGTGGGCAAGACGCGCCGCCTGGTGGTCGCCCACGAGGCCAACGTCACCGCCGGCTTCGGCGCCGAGGTAGCGGCGCGTGTGAACGAGCAGTTGTTCGGTCAACTTGCCGCGCCGGTGGCGCGCCTGGGCCTGCCCGACATGCGCATGCCGGCGGCCAAGCACCTACAGGCTGCCGTGTTGCCCAATGTCCAGCAGATTGCCGAGCGGGCGAGGGCACTGGTGCAGTCGCGCACTTGGCCCAAGACCGGAACCTGAACGCTGAACCGAAAAACTGAGGAGATGACGATGAACACCCCTACGAACCGTCGCCGCCTGGTCCAGGTGGTCACTGCTGCCGCGCTTCTGGGTGCGTCCGGCGCCGCCACGCTGGCCCAAGCGCAGGCCCAATACCCCACTCGCCCCATCCGCATCGTCGTACCGCATCCAGCGGGTGACACCACCGACTCCATGGCCCGCACCATCGGCGAGAAACTCACCGCTGCCTGGGGCCAGCCGGTGATCGTGGAGAACAAGCTGGGTGCCGGCGGCATGGTGGCTGCCGACACCGTGGCCAAGGCCGCGCCCGACGGCTACACGCTGCTGCTCACCATCTCGTCGCTGGTGCAGAACGCCATCCTGTACCCGAAGGTGCCCTACAACGTGTTCGAGGACTTCGCGCCCATCACGCGCGTGACGCACACGCCGCTTGCTTACATGGTCAACGCGAATGCGCCGTACCGCACGGTGGCCGACTTCATCGATGCGGCCAGGGCGAAGCCGGGGTCGCTGTCGTACGGCTCGTACGGCATGGGCACCACGGCCCACATCTACTACGAGTTGCTGGCCGACCAGAGCAAGGCCAAGTTCACCCATGTGCCCTACAAGGGCGGCGGTCCGATGATGACCGACCTGTTGGGCGGGCAGGTGTCGTCGGGCCTGATGTCGCTCACCGTGGCGCTGCCGCAGCACCGCGCCAACAAGATCCGCATCCTCGCCATCAGCAACGGCAAACGTTTCTCCGGCCTGCCCGATGTGCCCACCTTCGCGGAGGCGGGCTATCCCGATCTCTCAGGCGCGGGCTGGGTTGGCTTGCTGGCGCCAGCCAACACGCCACGGCCCATCGTCGACCGCCTGGCCGCCGAGTTCGCGCGCATCATGAAACTGCCCGACGTGGCTGGCAAGTTCGAGGCCATGGCGATCGAGCCGGCCACGACCACGCCGGCCGAGTTCGCCGACGTGATCCGCGCCGACCACGGCAAGTGGTCCAAGGTGATCAAGGACTTCAACATCAAGGTTGAATGACCATGCCGCAACCCGCAGACTACGCCGCCGTCGAATTGGCCCGCCGCCCTCGGGGGGAAGTGGTGCCGGAGGATTTCCGCCTGGTGCGGAAGAAGATACGCGCGTTGCAGGACGGCGAGGTGCTTGTGCGCAACCACTGGCTGTCGCTGGACCCGTACATGCGCGGGCGCATGAACGACGCCAAGTCGTACGCGCCACCGGCGCAGTTGGACGATGTGATGGTGGGTGGCACGGCCGGTATCGTCGAGGCCTCCACGCACCCGGACTTCCGCGCGGGCGACGCCGTGGTGGGCTCGCTTGGCTGGCAGGAGTGGGGCATTTCCAACGGCGTCGGCCTGACGCGCGTGGACTCCGCGCTGCCGCTGCAGACCTACCTCGGTGCGGCAGGCATGCCGGGTATCACGGCTTGGTATGGCGTTACGCGCATCTGCCGTCCTGCGGCTGGTACCACCTTCATGGTGAGCGCGGCCTCGGGTGCGGTGGGCAGCGTGGCGGGGCAACTCGCCAAGCTGGCGGGTGCCCGCGTGGTGGGTGTGGCCGGTGGCAGCGAGAAGTGCGCCTACGTGAAGGACGAGCTGGGCTTCGATGCCTGCGTCGACTACAAGGCCGCGGGCAAGGAGCTCGCGAAGGCATTGGCCGAGGCCGCACCGCAGGGCATCGACAGCTACTTCGACAGCGTGGGCGGCGATGTGCTCAATGCCGCGCTGTCGCTGATGAACAAGGACGGCCGCATCGCCCTGTGCGGCATGATCGCAGGCTACAACGGAGAGCCGGTGCCTATCCACAACCCATGGCTCATGCTGAGTTCGCGCCTCACGGTGCAGGGCTTCATCATTTCTGACCACCTGGGCCTGTGGGGGGAAGGGCGGGAGCTGCTCTCGGGCCTGCTGCAGGCTGGCAAGCTGTGCTTCCGCGAGACGGTAGCCGTAGGCCTGTCGGCGGCGCCACAGGCGTTCATCGGGCTGCTCAAGGGACGTAACCTGGGCAAGCAGCTGGTGAAGCTGTAGGCACGGCAGTCACCCACGAACACAATCCTCCGAGCCCGAGCGGTTCAGGATGGATCCGATGCGCCATTACGGGTGCTCCGCCGTGGCGTGGGCCTCGGTGATGCGCCGCTCGCGCCGCACCAGGTACAGCCCGCTGCCGATCACGATGGCCGCGCCGAGCCAGGTGTGGGCGGCCGGCAGCGTCTGCCAGATCAGCCAGTCCAGCCCCAGCGCCCAGGCCAGCGCGCTGTACTCGAACGGCGCCACCGCCGAGGCCTGGCCGTGGCGGAACGCCTCGGTGATCGCGAGCTGGCCGGCAAAGCCGGTGACGGCCAGTGCCAGCAGCAGCGGCGCGTCGGCGCGCTGGATCGGCACCCAGCCCGGCAGCGCCAGGGCACCGGCGCCGGCTGCCATCGAGACCATCATCCACAGCACCAGGCTGTCCACGCTGTCGGTGCGGCTGGCCAGCCGCCCGGCGATCGCGTTGACCGCATAGCCCAGGGCCGCGGCCAGCACCGCGAGGCCGCCCAGCGAAACGATGCCGGCCTGCAGCGCCTGGCCGCTGGGCCGCAGCGCGATCAGCACGCCCAGGAAGCCGAAGGCGATCGCCCACCAGTGCGTCGCCGGCACGCGTTCGCCCAGGATCGGTACCGACAGCGCGGTGATCAGCAGCGGGGCGACGAAGAACAGCGTGTAGGCGGCCGACAGCGGCAGCTCGCGCACGCCCAGGGTGAACAGCGAGAGCATGGCGATGCCGAGCACGCCGCGCAGCAGGTGCAGCGGCCAGCGGATGCGCCACACCGTGCCCCAGGCACGGCGCCAACTGATGAACAGGAACACCAGCGGCAGCGCGGTCAGCCCGCGCAGCGCCGCGATCTGCACCACCGGGTAGCGCGTGGACAGCGCCTTGAGCACCGCGTCCATGAACGCGAAGCAGGCCACCGCCAGCAGCATGAAGACGATGCTGCGCAGGTTGCCGCTGAACCGTTTTCCTTCCGGGTGTGGGGGCATGGGGCGGCGGCCTCAATCCATCTGGTCCAGCGTGTCCGGGTCGGGCACGTCGCCGATCGCCTGGCGGGTCTGCGCCGCCTGCGCGAGCAGCCAGTGGCAGAACGCCTGGACCTCGGGGCGCTGCGCGCTGCGCGGGGCCACCAGCAGCCAGTAGACCAGGGGCGAATCCAGCCGGGCGTGCGGCAGCGGCTCGACCAGGTCGCCGCTGGCCAGGCTCTCGGCCACCAGCGGCAGGCGCGCCAGCGCCACGCCCTGGCCGGTGAGCGCGGCCTGCACGATCTGGTTGGCGTAGTTGAAGTACAGCCAGCGCTGCGGCGAGAGCTTGGGCGGCAGCGGCTGGGCGCCGCGGCGCGGCGCCCGCTGGCCGGCGCGCGGGTCGGCGTGGGCGGGGTGGCCGAAGGTCTCGAGCCAGCGCTGCCAGGTCAGCCACTCCAGGTGGCGCGTGCGGTGCGCGTCGCCGGCCTCGATCCAGGCGCAGTGCGCGAGGTCTTCGATGCGGCGGATCGGGTGCGACTTGAGCAGCCACGGGCTGGCCACCGGCGTGAGCTGCTCGCCGAACAGCCGCTGCGCGCTCGCCGGAACCGCCTGCGGGACCGCGTAGCGCAGCGCCAGGTCGACGTCGGCGGTGGCCAGGTCGACCGCGTTGTCGGTCGCGTCGATGCGGATGTCGATGTCCGGGTGGTCGCGCTGGAACGCCTCAAGGCGCGGGATCAGCCACATCGACGCGAACGACGCCCAGGTCGTGATCGACACGCTGCGGCGCCCGGCGCTCTGGCGGATCTGCCGCACCGTGGCGTCCAGGCGCTCCAGTGCCGCGCCGCAGGCGCGCAGCAGCAGCGAGCCCGCGCTGGTGAGCTCGACCGCGCGCGTGTGGCGCAGGAACAGCGCGGCGCCCACTTCATCTTCCAGCGCCTGGATCTGGCGGCTGACCGCGCTCTGGGTCAGCGACAGCTCCTCGGCCGCGGCGCGGAAGTTGAGGTGCCGGGCCACGGCGTCGAAGGCCCGCAAATGGCCCACGCCGATCGGGCGCGAGCGGGGGTGGTGGCGCGTGAGCTGCATGATGATGGGGGCATGGGTATTGATGCCGATGGCGAATCAATAGATTACCCCCTTTTCATTGGACGAAGAGGGGACTGCGCGTGAAGATTGATGTCTGGGACGATGGGTTCTTGTCCCGCTTCAGGAGTGTTCCATGCCTTCCCGTTCCGCTGCCTTCTCTCCTGCCGCTTCGGCGCGCGCTGGCCGCCGCGCCGCGCCGCACGGCGGGCGGCTGGAGGCGCGCCAGGCCATCAGCCTTCGCTCGCCGGTGCCCCGCTGCCTGCACATCACCCAGGGCCGCGCCTGGGTCACGCTGGGCGTGCCGGCGAGAGGGGCGGGCAACGCGCTGGGCGACCACATGCTCGAAGCCGGGCAGCGCCTGCGCGTGCCGGCCGGCGCCCGCCTGGTGATGGAGCCCTGGCAGCCGGGCCAGGACGAGCCGGTGCATTTCGAGTGGTGCGCCCTGTCCGCGGAGCCCGGCCGGTTCGGCCGCGAGGTGGCCCGGCCGACGCGCGAACTGGTCGTGGCGCTGGGCCAGGCGGCGGGGGCGTTCGGCCGGCTGGTCCGGGGCGTGCTGGGCTACAGCGAGTTCCTGGTGGCCGGGCGCGGCCGGGTCCTCACGCGCTTCGAGTCGAATTTCTGACCGCGCCAAGGCCGGGCCCTGGCTGTTTCCAGGTCTGGGTCGGCTCGCTTCATGCGGTGCGTGGCTTCTTCTTGGGTTTTCGCGCCTGCAGGGCCGCTTGCAGCGCCAGCCGGGCCCAGGGCAGCATGAGCGCGGGCGACTCCATCGCCTCGGCTGGAGGCGTGTGGTAGTTCAGCTTGGCGGACTTGCCCTTGGCCTCGTAGACGAAAGGCTGTGCGCCGGCGGCGAGCCAGTGCGGCTCGGTGTCGGCGTTGGTCTTGAGGTACAGGGTTTCCCAGGCGATCAGCGCGATGTTCATGCCGTCGACCGAAATGCCCCAGCCGCCGAACATGGGCCGCGCGATGCACGGCCCCACGCCCGAGAGCAGTTCGCAGGCGTGCAGCACGAAGGGGTCGGGTGGTCTGGCCATGGGAGGGTCCTCGCGTCCCCCACTATATAAACGAAAAAGCCGAGGGCACCCTCTGCGGATTCCGCGCTACGATCCACGGCGCTTTCCGCCACGACCATGCCGCCCCCCTCCGCCCTGCCGCATTCCGCCACCGACTGGGGCATCGTCGCCATCTTCGCGATCGTCTACCTGGGCATGTTCCTCGGCGGACTGCCGCGCCTGAAGCTGGACCGCTCGGGCGTGGCGCTGCTGGGCGCGATCGCGGTGATCGGCTTGAGCGGCCTGCCGGTGGAAGACGCCGCGCGCGCGATCGACCTGCCGACGCTCGTGCTGCTGTTCGCCTTCATGGTGCTCTCCGCGCAGATGCGCCTGGGCGGCTTCTACGGCGCGGTCACGCGCCGCGTGGGCGCCCTGCCGCTCTCGCGCCGCGGGCTGCTGGCCGCGCTGATCGCCGTCGCGGGCGCGCTCTCGGCCGTGTTCTCCAACGACATCGTCTGCCTGGCCATGACGCCGGTGGTGGTGCGGCTGTGCCTGCGGCGCGGGCTCGACCCGTTGCCGTTCCTCATCGGCCTGGCCTGCGCGGCCAACATCGGCTCGGCCGCCACGCTGATCGGCAACCCGCAGAACATGCTGATCGGCTCGGTGCTGCAACTGCCGTTCGGCGGCTACGCCCGGCTGGCCCTGCCGCCGGTGCTGGCCGGCCTGGCGCTGCTGTGGCTCTGGCTGGCCTTCGGCCCCGGCGCGCGGGCCGCCGCGCATGCCGAAGCGGCCCGCGCGGCCGCGCCCTTCGCCGCGGTGGCCGAGGCGCCGCCCGACGAGCCCGACTTCGACCCCTGGCAGACCGCCAAGGGCCTGCTGGTGGCCACGGCGCTGATGGGCATCTTCCTGTTCACCGACTGGCCGCGCGACGTGGCGGCGCTGGTGGGCGCGGGCCTGCTGCTGCTGAGCCGGCGCCTGCATTCGTCGCACGTGCTGCGCCTGGTGGACTGGCCGCTGCTGATCCTGTTCATGGGCCTGTTCGTGGTGAACCACGCGTTCGAGACCACCGGGCTGGCGGCCGAGGCGGTGCACTGGCTCGCCGCGCAGGGCGTGCACCTGGCCGACCCGGGCCCGCTGCTGGTGGCCGGCGCGCTGCTGTCCAACCTGGTCTCCAACGTGCCCGCGGTGATGCTGCTGCTGCCGCACCTGGGCGGCAGCGGTCCGCAGGCGGGCGCCCTGCTGGCTCTGCTGAGCACCTTCGCGGGCAACCTGCTGCTGGTCGGTTCGATCGCCAACCTGATCGTGGCCGACCTGGCGCGCCAGCAGGGCATCACCATCGACTGGAAAAGCCACGCGGTCACCGGCATCCCGGTCACCTTGCTGACCTTGGCCGCGACCTGGCTATGGATGCCGTGAGGCGCTCCCCGCGCCGAAGTTGCGGACCGTTTCCTCCTTGACCCGCGCGACGTGCTCGCGCCAGGCCGCGTCCGCCGCCGCTTCGTTGCCGGCCAGCACCGCCTTGCCGATTTTCTGGTAGTCGACGAGCCGCAGCGCATCCAGCGCGCCGGGCGGGAACTGGGCCTGGAAGACGTTGAGGTGGATCTGGTTGAACAGGCGGCGCAGCTCGCGGTTGCCGCTGATGTCGTGCAGCGCGTGGTAGAAGCCGCGCCGCGCCGCGCCGGCGGCGGTCCAGTCCTGGGTTTTCGCGGCCTTCTGCAGCGCCGCCAGCGCCTCGCGCAGCACCTCGGCGGCGCCCTGGCGCTGGATGTGGCGCGCGGCGGTGCGCACGAGCAGGGCGATCACGGCTTCCGCGACGTCGAGCACGTCCATCGACTCCTGGAACGACAGCATGCGGATCGACGCGCCGCGGTGGCGGTTGATCTCGACGATGCCGTTGGCGGCCAGGCGCTGGAACGCTTCGCGCACCGTCGTGCGGGCGACGCCGAAGTGTGCGCACAGGTCGGCCTCGACCAGCCGCTGCCCCGGCACGAAGTGGCGCAGCTCGAGCCCGCGCACGATGCTCTGGCACAGCGTTTCCGAGGCGCTGTACTGCAGGGTCTCGGAAACGCGGACATGGATCTGGGGGACGGGGCTGGTGTCCATCGCGGAAGTCGGACGGGGGTGGGAATGGTGGGGGGTGGTGCGAGTGGGGGATTCTATCCAGGCCATGGCTTGACCCGCCGATTTTTCCTGTTAGGATTGTCAGTCAATATCAGGAGACAATAAGGAGACAAGCATGACGATGTCCCGCCGCGCGTTCAACGCCGCCGCCGTCGCTGCCGCGAGCGGCCTGCCCCTTGGCCTGAGGGCGCAGACGCCGCCGTTCCCGCAGGGCACGGTCAGGATCGTGGTGCCGTACCCCCCGGGCGGGCCCACCGATGCGATCGGCCGCTACGCCGCCCAGCGGCTGGGCGAGCTCTGGAGCACGCCGGTCATCGTGGAGAACCGGGCCGGCGCCGGCGGCGTGGTCGGCACGCAGCACGTCGCCAAGTCGCCGCCCGATGGCCATACGCTGCTGCTGGCCGCGGGCGCGAGCAGCGGTTCGGCCGAGGTGCTCAACCCGAAGACGGTCCCGTACCGCACGCTGCGCGACTTCTCCATGGTGGGCTTCATCGGCGTGTCGCCTAGCCTGATGGTCGTCAACGCCGAGGTGCCGGCGCGCACCGCCAAGGAGTTCGTCGAGCTGGCCCTCAGGAACCCGGGCAAGTACAGCTACGCCAGCACCTCGGTTGGCAGCGCGTCGGCGTTCGCGTTCGAGATGCTCAAGCAGGCGACCGGGGCGGACATCATCCAGGTGCCCTTCAACGGCGCGGGCCCGGCGCTGGCGGCGCTGGGCGGCGGCCACGTGCACGGGTACATCGCGGGCGTCTTCACCGTGCTGCCGATGCTGCAGTCCGGGCGGGCCCGCGCGATCGGCGCGGCGTCGGAGCAGCGCATCGAGAGCTACCCCGACCTGCCCACGCTGCGCGAGCAGGGCATCGCGGCGGCCTGGGACACCTGGTTCGGCCTGCTGGCGCCGGCCGGCGTGCCCGAGCCGCTGCTCGAGCGGCTCAACGCGGACATGATGAAGGCGCTCGACGGCGACGAGGCCCGCCAGGCCCTGGCCAAGCAGGGACTGGAGCGGCGCCTCGGTTCCCGGCAGGTGATGCGCGCGGCGATCGAGAAGGAGATCGCCGAGGCCACGCGCGTGGGCACGTTCGCGAAGATGATCCAGGAATGAGCGGCGGCGTGGACGCGCAGGACGCGCCGCTGGCCGGCGTGACCGTGATCGACCTCGGCCAGATCTACAGCGGGCCGTACTGCACCTTCATGCTCGCCATGGCGGGCGCGCGCGTGATCAAGGTCGAGGGACGCGACGGCGAGCACCTGCGCAAGCGCACCGTGGTGGGCGGCGCGGCGCTGCCGTTCGCGATGCTCAACTCCAACAAGGCGTGCGTGACGCTCAACCTCAAGTCGCCGCGCGGCCGCGAGCTGCTGCTGGCGATGGTCGAGCGCGCCGACGTGCTGGTGGAGAACTTCGCGCCGGGGGTGATGGAGCGGCTCGGCCTCGGCTACGACACCCTGCGCGAGCGCAACCCGCGGCTGGTCTACGGCTCGGGTTCCGGCTACGGGCGCTCCGGCCCCAACCGCGACCTGCCGGCGATGGACCTGACGGTGCAGGCCATGGCCGGCATCATGACCGTCACCGGCTACCCGGACCGGCCGCCCGTGAAGGCGGGGCCGGCGATCTGCGACTTCAGCGCCGGTACGCACCTGTACGGCGCGATCGTGACCGCGCTGTTCCGGCGCGAGCGCACCGGCCAGGGCGCGCTGGTGGAGGTCTCGATGCAGGAGTCGGTCTACGCGACGCTGAGCTCGAGCCTGGGCCTGCACTACGCCGGCCGCAGCGACCTGCCGCCGCGGACCGGCAACCAGCACCCGGGGCTGGCGGAGTCGCCCTACAACGTCTATCCGGTGCGCGACGGCTGGGTCGCGATCATCTGCGTCGGCGAGCCGCAGTGGCAGGCCCTGCTGCGCGCCATGGGGCGCGAGGACCTGGCCCAGGCGCCGCGCTTCGCGTCGCTCGGCCAGCGCGTCGCGCACATGGAGGAGATCGACGAGCTCGTCTCCACGTTCACGCGCAGCTTCGACAAGCAGGCGCTCGTGGCCCTGCTGAACGAGCACCGGGTGCCCTGCGCGCCGGTGCGCGAGCTCGACGAGGTGGTGAACGACGCCCACATGCACGCGCGCCAGTCGCTGGCCTGGGTCGACCATCCGATGTACGGGCGGGTCTGCCTTCCCCGCTCGCCGCTGCGGTTCACGCACCTGGCGCCGCCGCCGATCGAGCCGAGCGGGTCGCTCGGCCGCGACAACGCCCAGGTGTACGGCCAGTGGCTGGGGCTGGACGCGCAGGCGCTGGCGGCGCTCGAAGCCGAGGGCGTGATTTGAGCCAGGTCGTGGGAGGTCGGGGCTGATGGGGCGCCTGTACCTGCTGCGCCACGGCCAGGCCTCGCTCCTGGAGGGCGACTACGACCGCCTCTCGCCCCTGGGCGAGCGGCAGTCGCGCGCGCTGGGCCGGTGGCTGGCCGGCCGGGCCCCGCGCCCGGCCGCGCTGGTATCGGGCACGCTCAGGCGCCAGGCCGACACGCTGCGCCTGCTGGCCGAGGCGGCGGGAGGCGAAGCGGCCGCCTGGCGCGGCCTGGAGCGGCGGCTCGACCCGGACCTCGACGAGTACCACCACGACGACATGCTGGCCCGCACGTTTCCGGCTTTGGCGGAGCCGGCGGCGCTGCAGGCCAGGCTGCGCGCGAGCGCCCATCCGCGGCGCGAGTTCCAGGCGCTGTTCGAGCACGGGCTGGCGAGCTGGCTGCGCGGCGACATCGAACTCGCGGGCGGGCTCACGTGGGCGCGCTTCCGCGAGCGCAGCATGGACGCGGTGCGCCGCGCTGCGGCGGCCTGCGGTTCGGGCGAGTGCGTGGTGGCCGTGACCTCCGGCGGCACGATCGCCGCCATCTGCCAGGCCTTGCTCGGCGTGCCGGACGCCGCCGTGCCGCAATTGCACAACGCGGTGTTCAACGCGTCGATCACGTCCGTGCTCACGCGCGGGCCGGCGCTGGGGCTGAGCGTGTTCAACAGCGTCTCCCACCTCGAGCTGGAGCCGGGCGGGGAGCCGCTGGTGACCTACCGGTGAGCGGCCGGATGCCGCCGGGCGCGCCTCAGCGCTGCGCGCTCAGGACACGGAAATCGTCCTCGTAGCCGCCGAGCACGCGCGCCGCATGGGCGCGCTGCTCGGGCGTGGCGCTGTTGTGCAGGGTGGCCAGCAGGGCGCAGCCGTGGCGCACCAGTTCGCGGCTGTAGGCGTCGTAGCCCGGCGCGGGCGACCGGGCGATGCGCGCGAAGTGCGCCCGCACCCGTTCGGCTGCCTGGTCCGGCCAGGCCTGGGCTTCGCGCACCGTCTGCAGCAGGTCGGCCTGGCGGCGCAGCCGTTCGGCCTGGGTGCGTGGGGCGTCGAAGGGCGAGGCCTGCAGGCCATCGCGCAGGCGCTGGCGCTGCGCGGCATCGAGCGTGCCGTAGAAGCGCTCGTAGCGGCCGACCGCGTTGTCCAGGCGCTTGTCCAGCCGCTGCTCGGGGCTGCCGCGCAGGAAGTCTTTTTCGAAGGCCTGGTTGCCGCGCGCCAGGTGGCGCTGCAGGTGCTCGATCTGCGCCGGCGTGAGCCGCTGCGCCAGTTGCGCGAAGGGCATGACGGTCTGTTCGGCCGCGTGCTCGAGCCGCCGGCGCACCTCGTCGAACTGGCCGCAGGCCTGCTCGGCCGTGAGGTCGCCCGGGGCCATCGCCTGCCAGCGGCGCAGCAGGTCGGCGTAGACCGGCAACTCGTTCTGGCGGTGCCACTGGAAGAAGCGGTCCAGCGCCTCGCGCGCCTGGACGGACTGCGGGTCGTCCAGATCGACGTGCCGGTCCAGCCACCAGTAGCCCAGGGTGGGGGCCTGGTTGTAGACCAGCCGCGCCGCCGTACAGGCCGACAAGGCCACCGCCAGTACCAGCAGCCCACCCAGCCGGCCCAGCCGGCGCGCGATAATCCGCCGCTGGCGATGGCCGGCGTGGATGCCGGGCAGCCGCCGTTCCCCGAAAGAGGTGTTCATGTCGTTCCCTGTGGATGTGGTGGTGATGGCGGCCGGCAAAGGCACGCGCATGAAGAGTCAACGGCCCAAAGTGTTGCACCGTCTCGGCGGGCGTGCACTGGCCCAGCACGTGATCGACTGCGCGGCGCGGTTGTCGGCGCGCTCGGTCGTGGTGATCACCGGCCACGGAGCGGAGCAGGTCGAGGCCGGGCTGGCCGCGCCGGCAGCGTCCACCGCCCTGCGCTTCGTGCGCCAGGAGCCCCAGTTGGGCACCGGGCACGCGGTGCAGCAGGCGGTGCCGGTGCTGCCGGACGACGGCGTGGTGCTGGTCCTCAACGGCGACGTGCCGCTGATCGGGCAGGCCACGCTGGAAGCGCTGCTGCAGGTCTGTGCCGGGCAGCACCTGGCGCTGCTCAGCGTGGACACCGGCGCCGACGCCAGCGGCTACGGGCGCGTCGTGCGCGCGCCCGATGGCGATCGCTCGGTGCTGGCGATCGTGGAGGAGAAGGACGCCAGCGACGAGCAGCGCCGCATCACCGAGTGGTACAGCGGCGTGATGGCGGTGCCGGCCGGCCTGCTCAAGGGCCTGCTCGCGCGCCTCACGAACGACAACCGGCAAGGCGAGTACTACCTGACCGACGTGGTGAAGCACGCGGTCGCGCAGGGCCATGCGGTGAAGGCGCTGACCACGGACGACGAGGTGCAGGTGGCCGGCGTCAACAGCCCGGTGCAGCTGGCGCAGCTCGAGCGCGCCCACCAGCGGCGCCTGGCCGAGGCCTTGATGGTGCAGGGCGTGCGGCTGGCCGACCCGGCGCGGCTGGACGTGCGCGGCGAGCTGGTCTGCGGCCAGGACGTCGAGATCGACGTCAACTGCGTGTTCGAGGGCCGCGTGGTGCTGGGCGACGGGGTGCGCGTCGGCGCGAACTGCGTGATCGCCAACGCCGAGATCGGGGCCGGGGCCGAGATCCAGCCGTTCACCCACGTGCAGGGCGAGGTGCTGGGCGTCTCGGTCGGCGCGGGCGCGCAGGTCGGGCCGTTCGCCCGGCTGCGGCCGGGCGCGCGCCTCGGGGCCGACGTGCACATCGGCAACTTCGTCGAGGTCAAGAACAGCACCCTGGCGGCCGGCGCCAAGGCCAACCACCTGGCCTACCTGGGCGACGCCGACGTGGGCGAACGGGTGAACTACGGCGCGGGCAGCATCACCGCCAACTACGACGGCGCCAACAAGCACCGCACCGTGATCGAGGCCGACGTGCACGTGGGCAGCAACTGCGTGCTGGTGGCCCCGGTCACCATCGGCGCCGGCGGCACCGTCGGCGCCGGCTCCACCATCACGCGCAGCACCGCGCCTGGCGTGCTGTCGGTGGCGCGCGGCCGGCAGGCGGCGCTGGAGAACTGGAAGCGCCCGGTCAAGAAGAAGCGCTAGCCGCCGCGCACGTCCATCGAACTGCCGTCGAAGCGGCTCTGGCCGCGGCCGAAACCACTGTTCTCGCCACTCCCGCTGGCGCGCTGGCGCCGGCTGCCGCCTTCGAGGTCCATCAGGCGGCTCAGGCCCATGACTTCGGACTCGCGGAAACCGCTGTTGCCGGGCCCCTGGGTATGGCCGAACTCGGAGAACTGGCTCTCCAGTTGCTGCATCACGCTCTCGCGGCCCTGGCTGTCCTCCCGGGACCGGGGCTTGGGCAGCACCGCCAGGTTGAGCTGGGCGCGGAAGTCCGCCGGGGACGGCATGCGGTGCAGGCCGTTCTTGAGGAACACGAAGCGCACGCCGGCGGTCCTGAGGATGCGGTTCTTGACCTTGACCTGGTGCGCCTTGGCCTTGGCGTTGCTCAGGTGGTACTGCTCGATGTCGAACGCGAAGCTGGGCCGGCCGTCTTCGCCGCAGACCACGAAGTCCACCTTGTGGGGTTCGAGCCGCTGCTCGGCGCGCTTGCGGTCCTTGGCCCGGCGCACCGAGAGGATGTGCTTGAGCGCCACGTTGGGCAGCACCACCTGGCCCGGGAACGTGTCCTGCAGGTAGTCGAGCATGTGCACCTGCTCGGGCGTGAGCACGCGCTCGGGCGTGTAGCGGTCGTCGAGGCCCGACGAGCGGCGCGTCTTCCTCCGGCTCAGCGCCCAGGCGCCCAGCCCCATGACCACGATGACGCCTGCGGCGATGGCGATCCACGTGAAATCCATACAACCTCCTTGACCCGGGCCACTCATCGTCCCGCCCGTTACGAAGCCCACAGGTTGTTACATATGCGGTCTTCCGTCAACACGGAATGCCCAGGCAGGCTGACCAAACTGTGCGTTTTGCACCAAAACACCGGAAAACTGTGGTCGAAGGTATGCAGGAAAACATCAGCGATCGGCGGTGGCAAGGGCCGGCCCCAGGGGCAGGCGGGGCTGGAACTTGGCGCGCTTGAGGCTGAAGAAGGCCTTGATGTTGCGCACGTTGGCGTCGCTGGTGAACAGGCGCTGGGCCAGCGCGAGGTAGCCCGGCATGTCCGCGCAGTGCACCACGAGCACGAAGTCCGGCCCCGGGCTGACCCGGTAGCACTGCTGCACCTCGGGCTCCGGCACCACCCGCGCCTCGAAGGCCTCCAGGTGCTCGGCGCCCTGGCGCTCCAGCGTGATCTCGACCAGCGCGGTCAGCCCGTGCCCGAGCACCGGCGCCAGGCGGTCGGGGCTCAGCAGGGCCACCTCGCGCTCGATCAGCCCGAGCTGCCGCAGCCGCTTCACGCGCCGCAGGCTGGTCGGCGGCGAGAGGTGGGCCAGCTCGGCCAGCGCCTGGTTGCTGCGGGACGCATCGTCCTGCAGCAGATCGAGCAGCCTCAGGTCGGCATCGTCGATGTCTATAGATTCCATTTTTCTATACTCAATGAAATATTCGACAATGAGATTGTCAACAAGAAATTATCTTCCCGATATCGTGAAATTGTGAGCATTAATTTCCTGTCGGGCTGTTTAGCATCGCCGCTCCATCCATTGGATCTTTTTGGGGAGCATCGCATGTGCGGCATCGTGGCAGGGGTTTCGGGGCGTGACATCGTCCCTGTGCTGGTTCAGGGTTTGCAGCGGCTGGAGTACCGGGGCTACGACTCCTGCGGCGTGGCGGTGCACGGCGGCAGCGGTGGCGGCGCCGGCCTGCGGCGCGCGCGCAGCACCGCGCGCGTCGCCGAGCTGGCGCAGCAGGTGCAGGCCGAAGGCATTGCCAGCGGCACCGGCATCGCCCACACCCGCTGGGCGACCCATGGCGCGCCGGCGGTGCACAACGCGCACCCGCATTTCAGCCACGGGCCGGGCGCGGGCAGCAGCGGGCAGGCCGGGCGTGTGGCCCTGGTGCACAACGGCATCATCGAGAACCACGACGAGCTGCGCGCCGCCTTGCAGGCCAAGGGCTACGTGTTCGAGAGCCAGACCGACACCGAGGTGATCGCCCACCTGGTCGATTCGCTCTACGAGGGCGACGTGTTCGCCGCGCTGCAGGCGGCGGTGCGCCAGTTGCACGGCGCGTACGCGCTGGCGGTGTTCCACAAGGATGAGCCGCACCGCGTGGTGGGCGCCCGCGCCGGATCGCCGCTGGTGCTGGGCGTGGGCGCGGATGGCGAGCACTTCCTCGCCAGCGACGCCATGGCCCTGGCCGGCGTGACCGACCAGATCGTCTACCTCGAAGAAGGCGACCTGGTCGACCTGCAGCCCGGGCGCTACTGGGTGCTCGACGCCTCGGGCCGTTCGCTCGACGCCGCGCAGCGCCCGGTGAAGACCGTGCAGGCGCACAGCGGCGCGGCCGAGCTCGGCCCGTATCGCCACTACATGCAGAAGGAAATCTTCGAGCAGCCGCGCGCGATCGGCGACACCCTCGAAGGGCTCGAGGGCGTCACGCCCGAGCTGTTCGGCGACGGCGCCTATGGCGTCTTCAAGGACGTCGACAGCGTGCTCATCCTGGCTTGCGGCACCAGCTACTACAGCGGCTGCACCGCCAAGTACTGGCTGGAGTCGATCGCCCGCATCCCGACCCAGGTGGAGGTGGCGAGCGAATACCGCTACCGCACCAGCGTGCCCAACCCGCGCACGCTGGTGGTCACGATCAGCCAGAGCGGCGAGACCGCCGACACCCTGGCCGCGCTGCGCCACGCGCAAAGCCAGGGCATGAAGCACACCCTGACCATCTGCAACGTCGCGACCTCGGCGATGGTGCGCGAGTGCGGCCTGGCCTACATCACCCGCGCCGGGGTGGAGATCGGCGTTGCCTCCACCAAGGCCTTCACCACCCAGCTTGCCGGCCTGTTCCTGCTCACGCTGGCGCTGGCCCAGGTGCGCGGCCACCTGAGCGGGGACGACGAAGCGGTCCACCTCAAGGCCATGCGCCACCTGCCGGTGGCGCTGCAGGCGGTGCTGGCGCTCGAACCCCAGTTGATCAGTTGGGCGGAAGACTTCGCCTGCATGGACAACGCGCTGTTCCTGGGTCGCGGCCTGCACTACCCGATCGCGCTCGAAGGTGCGCTCAAGCTCAAGGAAATCAGCTACATCCACGCCGAGGCCTACCCGGCCGGCGAACTCAAGCACGGCCCGCTGGCGCTCGTGACCGCGGCCATGCCGGTGGTCACCGTGGCGCCCAACGACGCGCTTCTGGAAAAACTCAAGAGCAACATGCAGGAGGTGCGCGCGCGCGGCGGCGTGCTCTACGTGCTGGCCGACGCCGACACCCGCATCGCCAGCAGCGAAGGCGTCCACGTCATCCGCATGCCCGAGCACTACGGCGCGCTCAGCCCGCTGCTGCACGTGGTGCCGCTGCAGATGCTGGCGTACCACACCGCGCTGGCCAAGGGCACGGACGTGGACAAGCCGCGCAATCTGGCCAAGAGCGTGACGGTGGAGTAGGGAGGCGGTGCCTGACGGCTGACGCCCGGGTATGAAGTGTGCCAGGTCGGAATGGAGGGGGCCGGGGCTAGCGCGTGCGTTGCTCCGTCAGGTCGCGTAGTCCGGCTCCTCGACATCCAGCAGGCGCAACATTGCTTCCCATTCCAGGTCGGCGAAGTTCACTCCACTGTCCGGTGCGTAGCGTTGCGCCATCCTCGTTGCCAACTCGCGCGACGGCATGCGCAGGCGAGCGCCTGCCGCCATGGCATCTACCTGCACTTTGCACGCACTTTCCAGCCAATACATCAGATTCCATGCATGGCGAATGGTGGGTCCGCAGGCGACCAAACCGTGGTTGCGCAGGATCAGCGCGTGGTGGCCACCCAGGTCGCGCGCGATGCGGCCGCGCTCCGACTCGTCGATCGTCGGCACTTCGTAGTCGTGGTAGCCAATCGCGTTGTAGAACCGCATCGCGGTCTGTGTAAGCGGCAGCAGACCTTCTTCCATCGTCGACACTGCCATGCCCGCGCGCGTGTGGGTGTGTATCACGCAGTTCAGGTCCGAGCGAGCGCGATGGATGGCACTGTGGATCATGAAGCCTGCCCGGTTGACCGCGAAGTTCGTTTCTGGCTTGTCGACCACGTTGCCGTCCATATCCAGCGTGTAGAAGCAAGAAGCCGTCATCTCGCGATATAGCAAACCGAAGGGGTTAATGAGAAATCGGTTCTTCGATCCAGGCACCTTGGCTGTAATGTGGTTGTAGATCAGATCGCTCATGCCGAAGCGTGCGACCAAGCGGTAGCAGGCCGCAAGGTCTGTTCGGATCTTCCACTCCTCTTCACTGACGCGCTCGCGCACAGATGCGGTTCGTTTCATCGCTGATCTCCTGTTGGATTCCCTATAGAATTTGCGCGCGCCGAGTGGAATAGCGCAGGCTAGATGTCCCTGCACGTCGGCGCTGTCCATGAACCTGCGCCGTATCGACCTCAACCTGCTCATCGTGCTGGATGCCATCCTGGCAGAGCGCAACATCACGCGCGCGGCAGATCGGCTGCACCTTAGCCAGCCGGCCCTCAGTCACGCACTTGCCCGGCTGCGTATCGCGCTGAACGACCCGATCGTTACGCGTCAGCAAGGGATCATGGTCCCTTCCCCGAAGGCCCTTCGGCTGCAGGAGCCATTGCGCAAGCAGCTCGAGCAACTCGAGTCGATGCTGACGGGGCTTGATGTTTTCGACTCGGCGACGCTGACCGATGTCTTGTATGTCGGTGCTTCCGACTACGCAGAGTTCTTGCTGATGCCCGCGGTGGTGGAACAGGCGCAAACCCTTGCGCCGCGATTGTGCCTGATCACGCGCAGCGTCCCCAGCGTGAGTCAGTATCTGTCCGCCGGTAAGGTCGACATGGCGATCGTGTTCAGCGACGCGCCGATCGCGGACCTGCATCAGGCCACGCTGGTGACAGATCGATTGGTATGTCTGATGGCTGCCGACCGACCGGCAGCACCACGCGAGCTCACGCTCGAGAGCTATCTCGCGGGCCGGCACGTGCAGGTCTCGCTGCGAGGTGTGCTCGAAGGCGCTCCCGACAAGGCGCTGGCTGCACGCGGTTTGATGCGGACGGTAGGCTTCGCCACGCCGCACTTCTTGGCTGCCGCCAGCATGGTGGCACGCACAGACCTGATCATGACCATCCCGTTCTGTGTCGCGCAGCGGCTGGCCAGCCAGATGCCGCTGCGCATCCTGGAGTTGCCGATCGAGCATCCGCAGGTCGAGCTGCGGCTGGTCTGGCACCCGCGCACCGATGGCGACGCGGGCCGCGCATGGGTGCGAGGGCTGATCATGGCGGCGGCAGAGACCTTGCGCGCGAGCCCGCTTTAGCCTGCGCGGCCCGCTCTCCTTAAGTGCGGTAAGAAGCATCGCGCCTGTCTAGGTATCGCAGCATCGCCGGCCATTCCATGATCCCGTACGGTCGACGCACTTCCGGCCGGTAGAGATTCGCGGTCTTCTCGACCACCTCCTGCGACGGGAGCTGCAATTCGGTGTTGCAGGCCATCGCATCGACCTGAGCACGGCAGGCCATTTCAAGCCAGTAGATAGTGTTGAAGGTTTGAGCAATGCTAGAACCTACCGCGAGCAGGCCATGATTGCGAAGGACCATCACTTCAGACCGCCCGAGGTCACTTACCAGACGGGTGCGCTCATCTGGGTCAATCGCGACGCCCTCGTAGTCGTGGTAGGCGACGTTGGTGAACCGCATCGCGGTCTGGGTGAGCGGCAACAGACCACACTTGAGGGCCGACACGGCCATGCCGGCCCGCGTGTGCGTATGGACGACGCACGCGACGTCATGCCGGGCTCCGTGTACCGCACTATGGATCACGTAGCCAGCGAGGTTGACACCATAAGATTCTTCCGGATTTAGCAGTTCGTTGCCCGCGAGGTCGATGGTGATCAGGTTCGATGCCGTAATTTCCTCGTACATACAGCCGTACGGGTTGATCAATAGCCGATCGTCATCGTCTGGAACGCGTGCCGTAATGTGGTTGTAGACGAGGTCGCTCATACCGAAAAGGGGCATCAAGCGGTAAAAGGCGGCCAAGTCGACCCGGGTCGACCACTCGGCAGCGCTGACCATTTGTTGTATGCCCATGTTCATGGACTCAATCACCGAAGGCGAATCCCTGCGCTCGCGTGTACTTATACAGACTGGAGTCCTGAACGACGAAGCTAAACATCGTCTTGCTACCGCGGTTATGGTGCGAGTGCAGGGCGCATGCGGGTGTCAGCATCACGCCGAATGGCGCCCAAGGCACTGTGACGCCATCGATCATCGAATGGCAGCCCTCGCCCTCGATACACAGTGTGAGCGCCGCGCCGTTGTGGCGGTGCGGGCGCTGGTCGCAGCCCGGCTCCAGTGTATTGACGTTGCTTTTGATAATGGGGGTCGTACTGCGGTCCGTCGGGTTCTGTCCGTCGGTCAGGATCACGGCGCGGCCAACGGACCCCGCCGGCTTGCCGCTCGCATCGAGGACGTCCAGATACTTGCGAATTTCATCAAAGCGGTAGTGGATCAACTGGTGCTGCTGTTGATCGATGGCGAGGGACTGAATGCCCGCGTAGTTCAGGAACGGTGAGTCGGTAACGCTGAACAGGACGCAAGGCTCATCGCCCGCCCGGTGCTCGGCCATGACGTTGCCGGGCATCACGAGCGCGTCGTTGGGACCCCAAGCGACTGTTTCCCCTCCGACCGTACTTGTGCCGTGACCTCGCAGCACATACAGCACCACGGATATGGCACCCGAATGCACCCTGAGCGCATCGGAGGGCTGGATCGTGAGGTAGCTCGCCAGCATGGTATGGGTGGTCGCCATGTAGGTGAGTCCCATCGTGGCCGAGAGATCCAGAGGGATGATCTCCGTGTGCCCGATGTCGCCGAGGATGAGCTGCCGCTGTGCCTCGAAGCTGTGGGGCTTCTGCTTACCCTTGTCATGAAAGCTGTTGACCGGGATCACGTAGCCAGCACGCTTGGCTGCGATGGTGCCATCGCCGGCAGACTTGAAAACTGCTGCCACGTCACTCAACCTTGATGTTGCGCGTCTTGATCAGGTCTGCCCACATCTGGCTTTCCTTTCGGGTCGACTCGAGCAGTTCGGCGGGTGTCGAACCAGTCGTCTGGATCCCCAGATCGGCCAGCTTTTCAATGACGTCCGTCAGGCGGCCGACTTTCTCGAACTCGGCGTTCAACAGGCTAATCACGGCCGCAGGTGTGCCGGCGGGCGCCCAGACCGAGTGTGAGCCTTCGATCACGTGGGAGGGGAACGATTCGGCCATTCGCGGCACGTTGGGCAGTAGCGCCACTCGGGTGGCTCCCGTGACGGCGAGCGCTTTCACCTTGCCAGCCTGGATCAGCGGCACCGCGGTCGCCGTCGGCTCCTGCTTGAGCTGGATAACGTCAGTCATTAGGTCAGGCAGTGAACTGCCCTTGTAGGCGACTGCCAACATCCTGGTGTTGGTATCCCGCATGAACAGTTCTCCGGCTAAGTTCGCCGCACTGCCCGGCCCTGTCGTGCCGAATGTCAGCTTCCCGGGGTTGGCCTTCGCGTACTCGACCCATTCCTGTACCGTGTTGCCTGGAAACTTGGGGTTGCTGATCCAGACATAGTGGACCGTCGTCAGTTTGATGATTGGTGCAAAGTCCCTCTCTACCTGATAGCCGAGGTTGGCGATCATGTGCGGGTTTATCGTCACCATGTTGTTTGACGCGAACATAAGGGTGTAGCCATCTGGTGTCGAACGTGCAACCTTCTGTGCGCCAAGGGTGCCACTGGCCCCCGGCACGTTTTCCACCACGACGGGCTGGCGCAGCGATTCGGACAGCCTCTGCGCATACAGCCGCGCCGTCACGTCCGGGCTGGAGCCTCCCTGCACAGGCACAACAAGCGTGATCGGCTTGCTAGGGAAGTTTTGCGCGGAAGACGCGAGAGGCGCCAGCGCGCCGTAAAGCAGGCCTGCGCATAGCAGCGCCGCACGGGATAACGGATTCATGGAGGTCTCCTGTCGTTTGTTGGTCTGGCGGGCGCCTTCTGGTGGTGCGCCCTCTGGATCCGGCTCTTCAGGCCGTGGTCTTTGCGGCCTACGCCGTTTGAGACTCGTGACGGCGGATGATTTCCCAGGACTTTGGTGTGTTCTCCGCGATTGGCGCCTTGCCAGCGACGATCACGATGAGCATGTGTTCGGTGTCGGGCTCACCGTGGGTGATGTTCTCGAAACGGCGCGGCACGTTCGGGGGAAAGGATACGATGTCGTACGGACCGACCTCCACATGCTGCGTGTCATCTTCGTTCCACGACAAGCGCCAGCGCCCGCTCACTGGGATGAAGGTTTCGCTCGTGTCGTGGTTGTGCATGAGCGGGCCATTGCCTGGCTTGCAGCACGCGTATGTCAGGTTGAACGGCTCCACGGCATCGATCGCCGGATGCTTGGTGGCGTCGTCGCCGACGGCGGACACCTTGCCATTCGCGGGCGGCTCGTTGCCCATGACGTTGTAGAGCGTGCGATCGGTGTTCGGGACATTGCCTGTTGAGAAACCGGTGTTGAAGCCGACCATGTCGCGGAAGAAGGCGATGCGTTTGAACATGTCCTCTCGCGGGATGGATCGGATCGTGAGGGTGGTACTGGGTTGCATAAACGATGACTCCTTTGTGGGGCGTACTCTACGAACCGCAAGTACCAGTGTGATGCATTCTCTGCATCCTCGCCATGTGATCGGTGAATGCCGAGGCCGCACCGTCGTATCTCTTCCTCGACGTTGTGGGGTATCTTGCGGGCGACGCCCGCCAGCACTTCCTCCCGCCAGGAAAATCCGGTGAGGTGCCGCCTCTGCGCGTCCGGAAAGTTCCACATCGAGGTGTGGTGCGCGTTGCTGTACCTGCTGGTATAGGCGCTCAATGGTGGGCACTACCCAGCGACTTTCCCAAGTGGCGCGCGCTGCACGCCTACTGGGCCAAATGGAGCCAGCCCGATGAGTAGGGCGTCAGTCTGCAGGCACAGGCATTAAAAAATCAGGTTGGCGCGGCCCGAGCCATCACCGGATCCGGGCCGCCGCGCTGAGAAACGCATCGTTCTCCGCCGGCGTGCCCACGGTCACCCGAAGGCAGCCTTCGAGGCCGTGCAGCCGGTCCTGCCGGCGCACCAGCACGCCTTGCGCGAGCAGCGCGGCGTGGGCCTGCTCGGCGTCGGGGGTGCGGATCAGCAGGAAGTTCGCGTGGGACGGAAACACCCGCCAGCTCGGGTGGGCTTGCAGCGCCCGCGCCATGCGTTCGCGCTCGCGCCGCGTGAGCGCCACGCGCTCGCGCACGTAGTCCGGGTGCTCGAGCGCCACCAGCGCGCACACGGTCTGCAGCACCGAGACGCCGAATGGCGGCACGAGCTTGCGCAACTGGCGCGCGACCTCGGGGCCCGCGAGCGCATGGCCGAGCCGCAGCCCCGCCAGGCCCCAGGCCTTGGATAAGGTGCGCAGCAGCACGACGTGCGGGTGCCGGCGCGCGAGCGCGCGGGCATCCCCCTCGCCGCCGCCGATGAAGTGGTGGTAGGCCTCGTCGATCACCAGCAGCCAGTGGTCGCGGCAGGCGATGGCCAGGCGGTCGAGTTCGTCGAGCCCGCACAGCGAGCCGGTGGGCGCGTGCGGGCGGGGCACGAAGACCACGCCGCGCGCCGGCGTTGCGCTGCCCAGCGCGTCGATCATCGCGTCCACGTCGAGCGAGAAGTCCGCCGGCCGCAGGGGCACCTCGGTCAGCGCCGCGCCGAGCAGGCCGGCATCCAGCCCGTAGAGGGAGAAGTTGGGCTTGACCGTGAGCACCCGCGCGCCGATGCCGGCGAGCTGGACCAGCAGTGCGATCAGCACGTTGCTGCCGGTGGTCACGAGGGTGCCGGCCGGGTCCCAGCCTTCATGGCGCGCCACCGCCTCGCACAGGGCCTCGGCGTGCAGGTCGGTGTAGCGGTGCCAGGGCAGCTCGCGCAGGCGCTGCAGCGCGATCGCCTTGAGCTCGTCGGGAAAATCGGCGAAGGACTCGTTCTGGTCGAGCTTGACCGGCGCGTCGATGGCGTGGAACGGGTAGTCGGGGCTGGCCGCGACGGCCGGGCGGATGGGCAGCGGGGGTGGCATGGCGGTCGCTGGAGCCCCTCGAAGGGGCGCAGGAGCGGATTTCTCGATCGGGTCAGGGCGCGACGGGCGCGTTGTCGTCGGTCAGGGTGAGCAGGATGTCGGCGTACCAGGCGCAGTTCAGGCCCAGCGTCTCGTCGAGCGCCAGGTCGCGGTTGCCCATGTCCATGCGCGCCGAATGCACGCCCATCAGCTTCCACGGCAGCGCCGCGGTGGCCAGGCTGGGCGCCGCGTCGCGCATCACCACCGGCGCGCCGCTGATGCCGCGGTGGGTGCGCGCGTCGGTGAGGAAATAGCCCTCGCCCTGGAAGCGCACCCCGAACGGCGAGGCGATCGCCGCCAGGCGCAGCACCGGCAACTGGTGCCGCGTGTCGTGGAAGCCGAGCGGGAACCCGACCACCAGCAAGGTGGTGTCGGCCGGCACGGCCGTGTAGGCGGTCTGCAGGTGGGCCGGGGTGAAGGCGCGGATCAGGGCTTCCGGCGGCAGCGCCTCGCGCTCGAGCGGGAGCACCGCCACGTCGATCTCGCCGCCGCTGTCGCGGCCCTGCCGCCAGGTGGCCTGTCCCTGGTCGTACAGCGGGACCGACCAGGTGGTGGTCTGCGTGAGGTCGGCCGCGTCCAGGTGCAGCGTGATGTCGATGCGGTCGGGCAGATGGCCGCTGCCGGCGTCGATCACCACGTGGCGGCTGGTGGCGAGGTACAGCCGGTGATCGCGCTCGAAGAAGAAGCCGCTGGCGTTGGTGAGGGCTCTGTCGCCCACGAAAGTGGAGACGCGGGGCGCGGCCAGGAACAAGGGGTCCAGGGGGGCCGGTGTGGTGGTCGTCATGGGGCGCAGTGTGACAGGTTTCTGGCCGGGTCGCGGGGGTGGCATCATCGGGTGCACGAGGCCTTGCGCCTGGCTTGAATCACCCGGAGTTGCCATGCTGAAAATTCTCATCCCCGTCGACGGTTCCGAACCCTCCCTGCAGGCGGTGCGCCACGCGCTGCGCCTGGTGGGCGCGGGACTGAAGGCGCGCTTCGTGGTCGCCAACGTGCAGGCCGCGCCCAACCTGTACGAGGTGGTGGTGGCGCACGACCCGGTGGTGCTGCAGAAGGTCAGCGAGGCCGCCGGGCGCGACCTGATGCGCCCGGCGCTGGCGCTGCTGAACGCGGCCGGCCAACAGGCCGAGGGCGTGGTGGCCAGCGGCGGCGACCCGGCCCAGACGCTGGTCGAAATCCTGGAGAGCCATGCCTGCGACGCCATCGTCATGAGCACCCATGGCGCCGGCCTGCGCGCGGCGGTGCTGGGCTCGGTGTCGCAGGATGTCGTGCAGCGCTCGCCCATGCCGGTCACGCTGGTCAAGGCGCCGGAGGAGGACTGACCCGGCGCCTTCGCGGCATGGAGCGCCGCGAGGATCCGGTCAGACGCCCAGATAGAAGCTCTTGATCATCTCGTTCTGCCGCAGCTCTTCGACGCTTTTCCCCTCGAAGGCGATTTCTCCGTGCACGATGACGTAGCCTCGGTCGGCAATGCGGCTGGCCTGTTCAAAATTCTGCTCCGCCATCAGCACGGTCAGGCCCAAGCGCTGCTTCAGTTCCTGAAGACTGGAGATCGTCTGTTGCACGAGCAGCGGGGACAGCCCCACCGACGGCTCGTCCACCAGCAGCAGGCGCGGCATGGACATCAGCGCGCGCGCAATGGCGACCATCTGCTGCTGGCCGCCGCTCATGCTGCCCGCCAATTGTTTCCGGCGTTCGCGCAGCACCGGGAACGCCTCGTAGGCGAAGGCCAGGCTGCGGTCGAGTTCGCGCCGGGCCGATGGGCGGAAGGCGCCCAGTATGAGGTTCTCTTCCACGGTCAGCTTGGGGAACAGCCTGCGCCCTTCCGGCACGACCGCAACGCCAAGGTCCACGATCTTTTCCGTGGCCATCTTGGCCAGGTCGTGGGTCCGACCATCGATCGTCAGCGCAATCTCCCCCCGGCTGGGGCGCATCATGCCGATGATGCATCGGATGAGGGTGGTCTTGCCGTTGCCGTTCGTTCCCAGGAGCGCGACGGTTTCCCTTTCATCGATGTGCATCGAAACGCCCTGCAGGGCGCGCACGGCTCCGTAGCTTGCCTCGAGCCGCTGGATGGTGAGGTTAAGTGCCAAGGTACGCTTTCTGAACATGCGGATCCGCGACGACCTCCGCCGGCGTTCCCTCGCAGACGAGCTTGCCGGCATCCAGGCACAGAACGCGTTGGGAGAAGCGCATCACCGCGGCCATGATGTGTTCGATCATGATGGTCGTGATCCCTTGCGCGTTGAGAGCGAACAGGATTTCGAGAACTTCGTCCACTTCGGAGTTCGACAATCCGGCCATGGACTCGTCGCAAATGAGCAGGCGGGGATTGGCCGCCATGGCCCGCGCCAGTTCCATCTTCCGGAGCTCCACCTGGGTGAGCAGGCCCGAGGGCGTGCGGCTTTTCGCGGCCAGCCCCACGCCTTGCAGGATCTGCATGGCCTCCTCCTGCATGCTCCCCGAACCGGTCGGGCGGCGGTGGTGCAGGTACTCGAGGGGCACCAGGAGGTTCTCCAGCACCGTCATGCTGCGGAAAGGCCGGGGAATCTGGAAGCTCCGGGAAATGCCCAGCCGGGCCCGTTGATAGGCCGGGCGTTTGGACACGTCCTGGCCGTCGAAAAGGATCTTGCCCTCCGTGACCGGCAGCGCGCCGGAGATGCAGTTCATCAAGGTGGTCTTGCCCGATCCGTTGGGGCCGATCAGGCCAATCCGTTCTCCAGCCTGCACGCCAAAGTGCACACCGCTCAAGGCGGAAAAACCACCGAACCGCTTGCCGACTTGTTCTGCTTCCAGAAGAAACTTGCTCACAGATCCTCTCCCGTGCGCTTGTTCCGGTTCTTGAGCTGGGAGAACAGGCCGACGATGCCCTGCGGAGCGAGCACCACGAAAACCATCAGGAGCAAACCGGTGACGAAGACGTTGACGGCGCCCGAGAACGTGACCGCGATCGCCTGCTGCGCGGAAGCCAGCAGCGCGGCGCCGATCACGGGCCCGATCCAGTGCCCCGTGCCGCCGATGATGGGCATGGCGATGGCGCTGAGCGCGTAGTTGAGACTGAAGGCGGACAGCGGTTCGATGAACGACATGTACATGGCAAACGGCGCGCCCGCGGCGCCCATGACGGCGCCGGAAATCGTGGCCGCCGACAGCTTCAGCTTCAAGGTGGGCACCCCTGAGCACTCGGCGGCGCTTTCTTCATCCCGGATCGCCTTGAGCCCGCGTCCTATCCATGAGTTCTCGATGTAGCGCGCGATGCCCACCGCGATGACGACCAGAACCGCCATCACGAAGAACAGCCATTGCTGGTAGCTTTCGAAAGGGGGTGGCGGTTTGGGCGTCAGGATGGCCATGCCGCGCGAGCCGCCCACATACGACCAGTTCATCACAACAGTCTCGAGGATGACGGCCACGGCCAGGGTCGCAATCGAGAAGTAGATGCCGCGCAGGCGCAGCGTCAGGGCTCCGGTGGCAAGGCCGAGCAGCGCTCCCATGGCCGACCCCGCGAGAATCAGCAGCGGGAGCGGCAGTCCCAGCGCCTTGAAGATGGCGACACCGGTGTACGCGCCGATCGCGAAATAGCCGGCGGACCCGAAATTCACGTAGCCCGCGTAACCGCCGAGGATGTTCCAGCCCGTGGCCAGGACGATGAACTGGAGCACGACGTAGCCCGCGAACAGCAGGTAGGTGCTCTTCAATCCGAAGATCATGAACAGAATGGCTGCGAGGAACGCGACCGCCAGGGCGGCGAACCCATATCCTCCGAGTGTTTGATCCGACTTTTTCATGCATCAGCGCCCGAACAGCCCGGCGGGCCGCAGTCCCAGCACGAGAAGAAGAATGACGAACGACACCGCACCGGCCCAGGAAGCGCCGAATGAACTGAGAACCAGCATTTCTGCGATGCCCACGAGCAGTGCGGCGACGAGCGTGCCGGGAACGCTGCCAAGCCCAGCCAGCACCACGATGCAGAAGGTGCGGCCAATGTAGAGCCGTCCGGTTCCCGGCTCCACCGGTCCGATGACGATCAGAAGCGCCCCGGCGATCGCCGCGACCGCGGTGGCGATGCCGAAACCCCAGCGCCTCACGCGCACGGCATTCGCGCCCATGAGCATCAGCGCCGCCTCGTCCTGCGCCACGGCCTTGAGGGCGCGGCCGGTGAACGTCTTGGAGAGATAGACGGCCAGCGCAATCGTCAACGCCAGGCCCAGGCCAAAGGCGACCAGCATCCGGTACGGAACCCGGAATTCTCCAAGCGACAGGCTTTCACCGATGTAGGCGGCTTCGGCCATGTGCTGGTCGACGCCGAAGATCAGAATCAGGCCCGATTCCAGCACGAAGGCCAGCCCAAAGAAGAACGCCAGGCCGCGCAAACCGACATCCGTGCCTCTTTTCTCGAACGTGGCGTAGTAGAACTGGTAAACCACCAGCCCGAGAACGAAGAAGACCGGCATCAGCGCGAACCCCGCCAGGATCGGGTCCCAGCCGAGTCCGCCGAGCATGTAGGTGCCATAGGCGCCCAGCACCAGAAAGGTGGGGTGGGCGATGTGCGGCACGTCCACCAGGCCGAACGCGACGGAAAGGCCGAGGCTGACCGCCGCATAGAAGCACCCGAGCAGGACTCCGGAGAGCACTGCTTCAACAACTAGTTGAAACGACAAAGGAGCACCTTTAAAGACGAGTTGCGTGGCAAGACCCTTGCTGCGGCCTGAGCCGCTGCAAGGGAGGCGCCATGGTCTTTATCGCCGCGCTTTTTCGAACGGGTAGCGCAGATCGCCGGACTTGAAGTTCTCAGGGTAGATGATCACTTGTTTGCCAGGCCCGCGGAACTGCTCGACATTGCGGTTCACGACGCCCTGGAACTGGGTGGACAGCACCTGCGGCGTCTGCCATTCGCCCGTGGGGCCGAAGCGGATGTTGCCCGCGATCGTCTGGACCGCGTTGTTTCGCAGGTACGCGGCCACCGCCTTCTCGTCGAAGCTCTTGGCCCCGACGACCCCCTGCTCCAGGATCTGGCCCGCCGCATAGGCGAAGGGCGCGAGGTAGTAGCCCAAGGTGTCGATCTTGAGCGCCGGGGCGCGCTCCGCGTAGCGTTTCAGGAACTCGCTCGTGCCGGGGAAGTTGATCGTCGGCTCGGGAACGTAGTGGTTGTAGTTGAGGAAGCCGTTGAGCGCCGAGCCCAGCGATTCCAGGGACGCCGCGTACTGCAGGCCCACCATGGCCCCGCCGATGAGCTTCACGGAATCGCCCACGCCGATCTCGTTCACGGAGCGCACGATGGCGACCGAGTCCGCGGGGTACGAGGCGATGAAGACCAGGTCGGGCTTGGCTGACCGGATGGCCCGGATCATGGAGGAAAAGTCAACCGTGCTTGGCGGGTATTTCTGGTCATAGACGATCTTCAGGCCTTCTTTCTTGGCCACATCGCGTGCGCCGGAGACGAGGCTCTGGGAAAACTCCGCATCGGCGGCCAGGAATGCGATCGTCTTGGCGTCCACCTTCTTCCCGGGCTCGAGAAAGGCCTTGGCCCATGCTTCCGCGCCCGAGCCCCAGGGGCCGTTGTGGAAGTACTTGTCGTGCTGGATCTTCGCATTCACGTCGAACGAGAAGTTGCCGATCATGAGCCGGTCCCGCTGCTTGATCATGGGCATGATGGCGGCGGTCAGGTTGGTGCCATAGGGGCTGATCAGGAGATCGACCTTGTCCACATCCAGCAGCTTGCTGTAGATGCCAGGCACGTTGGCGGGGTTGCCCTGGTCGTCGTACATGACCAGTTCGACCTTTCTTCCCAGCAATCCGCCTTTGGCATTGACGTCGTCCCGCCACATTTCGAGCGACAGCTGCACCGACTTGCCGCCGCCGGCCAGAGGACCTGTTTGCGCCATGGAGGCGCCGATCCGGATCGGGGGCTGCTGAGCATGGGCTTGGAATGAGAGGCCTGCGCCGAGCAGCACCCCCGCCGCGATCAGGCGTCTTTTCGTGAGTTTCATCGTGTCTCCTGTTGAACGTGTTTTACCCGCCGGTGGCGGGCCATGTGCACGCCGCGCCCGCCGTGAGCGTCGACGTGCTGCCTACGAAATCACTTCCCGTGTGCAACCACCTGGCATGCCTTGTCGACCATCTGCTGCACGGTCGGATAAAGCGCTTTCTGCAGGTGCGGCGCGGCGGGAATGCTGGTGTTGGGCAGGCCGATCCGCGCGATCGGCGCCTCCAGCGCACCGAACAGGCGCTCGCCGACCTGGGCGGCGATCTCGGCGCCGACACCCCCGTTGACGTTGGCCTCGTGGACGACCATCAACCGCCGGGTTTTGCGCACGCTCGATTCCAGCGTGTCCCAGTCGAAAGGATTCAGCCAGCGAGCGTCGATCACTTCGGCGGATATGCCCTTGCTCGCGAGGGCCGTCGCGGCTTCGAGAACGCTGGCTTGGATCGCGCCCCACGTCAGCAGCGTGATGTCGCTGCCTTCGCGGCGGGTGCGCGCTCCGCCTACCGGCTCGATGGGGCCGTTGAGGACCACTTCCTGCTCGGCGCCGTGGTACAGCCCCCGGTTTTCGATGATCAGGACCGGGTCTTCGCTGTCAAAGCCAGCCAGCAGCATGGAGTAGGCGTCTTGCGCGGTGGTCGCCAGGCCCACCCGCAGGCCCGGGGCGTGCACGTACAGCGCTTCCAGGTTCTGCGCGTGCTGGGCGCACGCGGCCGGCAGCACGCCCTGCTGCGTGCGAATGACCAGGGGCGCGGTCAGCCGGCCGGCGGAGATGTAGCGCATCTTCGCGATCTGGTTGAAGATCTGGTCCATCGCGACCAGGCTGAAGTCGATCCACATGATTTCGACGATCGGGCGCATGCCCACCATCGCGGCGCCCAGCGCCGAACCCAGGATCGCGGTTTCGCTGATCGGCGTATCGAACACGCGGTCGCCGAAGTCGTCCTTCAGGCCGCGCGTCACGCCAAACACACCGCCGGGTTTCCCCACGTCTTCCCCGTAGATGAGACAACGGTCGTCTTCTGCCAGGGCGCGTCTCAGGGCCTCATTGACGGCCTTGGCGTAGGTCAGCGACTTTTGCGTGGTTTCCAGCTCCTTAAGCATAGTTGTGCTCCTTGGCCTTTTCCGGCGATGACAGCGGAGCGTCTATCGCTTCCTGGGCCGCCGCCTCGATTTCCTGCTGGATCGCGGCGAGCAGTGCGTCCATTTCGCTGGCGGAAACACCATCGGCCTCCAGCTTGGCGCGCAGGCGCACGAGGGGCTCGTGGCGCTTGGCTTCGGTGATCTCGCCCTTGGGCCGGTAGGACTGCATGTCTCCGTAGTAGTGGCCCACCAGGCGCTGGGTCATCGCTTCCACCAGCGCGGGGCCGCGTCCCGCACGGGCTTCCTTGACGAATTCGGCCACCGCATCGCGCACCGCCTCCGGATCGTTGCCGTCGACCCGGACCCCGGGCATGCCGTACGCATGGGCGCGGCGGAAGAGTTCGTCCGATCGCACCATGTCGCGCGTCGGCGTCAGTTCGGCGTAGATGTTGTTTTCGCAGATGAAGATCAGCGGGAGGTCGAGGTAGGCGGCGAAGTTCATCGCCTCATGGACGGCGCCCTGGTTCATGGCCCCATCCCCAAGCGCGGTCGTGACGACCCGGCCTTGTCCCTCGAACTTGGCCGCCAGCGCGGTTCCGCACGCAATCGGTGCTCCGGCGCCGATGATCGAGTTCTCTCCGTAGAAGCCCCAGTCCGGCGCGCTCAACAGAGGCGCTCCGGCGCGTCCTTTGCATGGCGCGGTCTCCCGGCCCATGAGTTCGGCAAAGATCGCCGCGGGCGGCACGCCGCAGGCCAGGGCCCAGCCACGCCCCCGGTAGGTCCCGAAGACCCGGTCGCGGTCTTCGAGCGCGCTGCGCGTGCCGGCATAGATGGCCTCCTGGCCGATGCACATGTGGATCGACCCCACGATGTGGACCTGCTGCTTGCGGATCTCGGTGGCTTTTTCTTCGAAGCACCGGATCCGGTACATCGTCTTCAACAGGTCAAGACGGGCTTGAACGGTGGCTGTGGACATGCGGTTTCGCTCCTTTCAACGCAGCCGGCGCTCACACGCGCTGCATCTGGCCTTCTTCATCGCGGATGACGCCGTGCTTCTCGACCTCTTCGAGGACCTTCTTGGGCCACATGACCCGGCCGCCATCGTTGCGTTCGCGGTCGAGGCCGAAGATGACCAGGAGCCAGGCTTCCTCGTTGGACACGTTCTTGAAGCAGCGCATCACCCCGGGCGGAACCGAGATCACGTCGCCCGGGCCGAGGGTCAGCGTGTTTTCGGTTTTTCCGAAGTCCGCGTCGTCGCCCCAGATCACCTCCCAGGCACCCGTCATCGGAATGAACACTTCCACGGTGGGGTGCGCGTGCAGCGCGCCCCGGGCGCCGGGCTTGCTCCGGATGTAGGTCACGTTGAACCCGCCATCTCCCTGGATCGCCGTGCTCATCGCCTCGGGGTTTTCCGTCACGCCCAGCCCGATCACGTTGAACGCCTCGCGCTCGTAGCCGGGCAGCACCTGGTCGATGAACGCCACCTTCGACGGCACCAGCTCATCGCGCCGAGCGACCCGCTTGAGCATCTCGCTCATGCTCGGCTGGATGGTTTTCATTTCAAAGTTCGCCATTTTTCGTCTCCTGAATCGTGGACAACAACAACACCGCACCTCTCTCGAGGCACTCCCAAATCTGTCGGCGCACACGGGTACGCGCCAACCTTTGGTGAATATCAATGAGCAAGTGCTCATAACATTTCACCATTTTGTTGGTAGAGAATCAGATATCTTATCTATATATTGAGCTTTTGCTCAATTCTTTCGTGCAATATACGTGCGCCATGACCACTTTGTCAACCGCGCTTACACCAGCTTTAGAATGGGCGCGCACTCAACCCGACGGCGCGCGCTGCGCGCGCCATCATCTTTCGGCTGAACTTCGCTGTGCCTGATGGATGTCGAAGCACGGCCACCATCGATGGCTACAAAGAAGAATCTTTCAGCGCCGGTCGCATCGCGCGAGGCTGGCCCGGCGAAGGCGCCGCGTGTTCACATGAACAGCGGTGAGCGCGAGCGCCAGATCGTTCAGGCGGCGATCGGCTTCTTCGCGGAGAACGGCTTCCAGGGCAATACGCGCGAGCTCGCGCAGCGCCTCGGCATCGCCCACGGGTTGGTTTTCAAGTACTTCCCGACGAAGGAAGACCTCATCGAGCGGGTGTACAAGGAGCTGTTCGAAGGCCGATGGGATCCGCAGTGGGAGGTCACGCTGCGCGATCGGACGCAGCCGCTGAAGGACCGGCTGATCCGGGTCTACTCAAGCTATGCCGAGCGCGTCAACCGCTACGAATGGGTCCGCATCTACCTTTATGCAGGGCTCAACGGAACCAAGATCAATGCCCGCTACTGGGGCCTGGTCCGGGGGCGGATCATGACGTATGTCGTCGATGAGCTCCGGCACGATCTCGGGAAGCCGCCTTTGGAAGCGCAGCCCATGACCGCCAAGGAGAGCGAGCTCATGTGGAGCCTTCATTCCGGCGTTTTTTATATCGGCGTGCGCAAGTGGGTCTACCACCTGCCGGTGCCGGCGTCGATGAGCGGCACCATCCTTCAGCTGGTGGAAGGGTTCCTGGACGCCGCACCGCGGGTGATCGGCGCGAGCGACGAGTAGCCTTCCCAGCCGGGCGGCGGGTGGCATTCAGGGGCCGGGGTGCGACGAGCACCCATGGTGTGCCCGGGTCCACTTCGTGGCGCGAGAGCGGCGGTACGGAGCCGCCCGGCGCCTCGCAACACCTCGCTGCCCACCCCGATGGAGATGGCGCAGGACAACCGGTACGGCGGCCGCTACCCCAGAGTGCAGCAGCGGATGGAGGCGCATGCGCAGGCTGCGGCCGCGGCGGCCGAACCGCGCGCGCGGGGCGTCCCGCGGGCCTTCGCTGCAGCGCCCGCGGAAAAAAGCCCTCAAGTTTTCGCCCGCACGGCCGAACACCGGCATGAACCCCGGGCCTGTCCGCGCCCGGGCCTGCGCGAAAGGAATGCCGTGATCCACCTGACCAGCACCAGCGCCGTTTCATGGCCCACTCCGGTGGCCGCCACCGTCGCGCCCGTGGCGCCGGTGCCCGCCGTGCCCGCGGCGGCGGGCGGTGGCGCCGACCAGGCCCAGACCGGCCGGCATGGCTTCGCGCAGCGGTCGCCGCAACCCGCGGCGCCGCTGCCCTCGCCGTCCTCCGCGGCCGCGTCGGGCGAGCGCCCGGATGCGGACCCGGCGGCCCCTTTGCTGCCGCGGCCGGCCGGCCGCGACGCAGAGACCGCCCAGACCCGGCGGCAGGCGGAGCGGAACGGGGAGCGCGCGCGCGAGCGCGACCGGCAGGCCATGGAGCATCTCAAGCAGGTGCTGGCCAGTGTCTGGGCCGCCAGCGCCGCGGTGATCGACCGCGCGCTGGGCCTCGAGGCCGCCGAGGCGCCGGGCAGCCAGGGCGGCACCGCGCCCGACCTGTCCCAGGTCGCGGCTGCCTTGGTGGCGCGCCGGTCGCCGCCGCCGCTGGACCCCGCCATGGACGAGGTGGTGGCGTACGACGAGCGCGGCAACAGCAGCCTGATGCCGCTCGAGACCGGCGGCCTGGTCAACTGGCGCGTCTGAACGCCGGGCCGGGCGGCTGGGCTTGGGGCCCTGGCAGCGTTTCTTGTCCGCGCAGGGCCATCGGTGCCAGGGGCAGGCGCACCGTGACGCACAGGCCCCGGTTCTCGGCCGAATCGATCGCCACCGAGCCGCCCAGCGCGGCGATGTGCTGGCGGACCACGTCCATGCCCACGCCGCGCCCGGAGACGTCGGTCACGGCCTCGGCGGTGGAGAAGCCGGGGACGAAGATGAGCCGCCAGACCTCGGCGTCGGTCAGGGTGCCGGGGGCGTCGAGGCCCTGCGCACGGGCTTTTGCCAGCAGCTTGTCGCGCGAGAGGCCGCGGCCGTCGTCGCGCACCTCGATCCGGACCGCGCCGCCTTCGCGCGCGGCCGAGAGGGTGACCGTGCCGTGCGCGGGCTTGCCCTGCGCACAGCGTTCCGGCGGCGTCTCGATGCCGTGGTCGCAACTGTTGCGGACCAGGTGGGTGAGCGGGGCCGCGACCTGCTCGACCAGGCCCTTGTCGAGCTCGATCGCCCCGCCCCGGGTGACGAGTTCGATCCGCTTGCCCAACTGGCCGCCCAGCTCGCGCAGCAAGCGCGGGAAGCGGTCGAACACGGTCGAGATCGGGACCGTGCGGATCGACCGCACCGCGTCCTGCAGCTCGCGGGTGCGGCGCTCCAGCTCGGCCAGCCCGGCCTGAAGGGCCTGGCCCGCGGGGGGCCTCAGCCCGCGGCCCTGGCGGGCCAGCCGGGTCTGGGCGATGGCGAGTTCGTCCAGCAGGTCGATCAGCCGGTCCACCTTGCCGACCGCCACGCGCAGGGTGGCGGCGGGGCGATGGTGCATGGCAGGGGCGGGCGCGGCGTCGGCGATGCGCACGTCTTCCTTGCTCACGTGGAAGGTGAACAGCTCCATCAGCTCGGCCTCGGCGGTGCGGGTGTGGGCGCGCCAGGCGCGGTGGGTCGCGCGGTCGCAGGGCAGGGCCTCGATCCGGCCGAGTTCCGGGATGTCGCGGAACAGCTCGGCAATGCCGTCCGCCTGGGCCGGGTTGGCCAGGGGGCCGACATGGATGTCCAGCACCCGTTCGTCCGGCTCGCCCTGCGCGCCGGCCGCGGGCGCGGCACCGCCGCGGGCCAGTGCCCCGATGCGCAGCAGGAGATCGGCCGTGGCCGGCGGCGCGGCGCCGTGGCCCTGGCGGGCCGCCAGGAGGCCGCGCAGGGCGTCGACCGACTCGAGCAGCGTGTCGACCATGGCGCCGGTGGGCCGCCGTCCATGTCGGCGCAGGCGGTCCAGCAGCGACTCCAGGGCGTGTGCGAGCCCGGCCACGTCGCCGAAGCCGAACGCGGCGGCGCCGCCCTTGATGGAGTGGGCGCAGCGGAAGAGGGCGTTGAGCGCCTCGCCGTCGGTCCGCGCCAGGTCCAGCGCGAGCAGTTGCTGCTCCATCCGGTCCAGGTGCTCGTCGGCTTCCTCGAAGAAGAGCTGGTCGCACGGGCCTGGGTCCGCGGGGGCGAACGCCTCCCTCTCCCGCAGGAGTGCTGGGTCGTTGGCAGCAAGCAGGGATGGCATGGCGGGTGGCTCGGTGTGGATACCCGGATATCGGCCACTGGCCACGCCGGCTTGAATCGAGGAGGGGCGAGTGGGCTGATAGGGGGGTGGGTATTACAATGCCGGCGCCTGTTCTCCGGTGCCGCATCGGCCGACAACAGCCCGAAACCCGCACCCCACCCGCCCCTCCGGGCCCGCGCCCCGCGCGGCACCCGGGCCCAGACCATGAGCGCTACGCCCGAGACCACGGACCAACGCCCGGTTCGCATCCTGCACCTGGAGGACTCCCGCGTGGACCACACGCTGGTGAAGTTCGCCCTGCAGCGCAGCCAGCTCGCCAACGAGCTGGTGCTGGTGGAAACGATCGACGATTTCCGCCGCGAGCTCCAGGCGGGCCGCTGCGACATCGTGCTGGCCGACTACCACCTGCCCGGCTTCACCGGACTGGACGCGCTGGAGGTGCTGCGCGAGCTCGGCCTGGACGTGCCGTTCGTCATCCTCTCGGGCGCCATCGGCGAGGCGGCGGCGGTGGAGGCGATGCACCGCGGCGTGAGCGACTACCTGCTCAAGGACAGCATGCACCGGCTCTCGCACGTGGTGAAGCGCGCGATCGAGGTGCGCGAGACGCGCCTGGCCAAGGCCCAGGCCGACGCCGAGCTGGCCGAGTCGCGCCAGCGCCTGGCCGAGCTGGCCGAGCACCTGCAGACCAGCATTGAGCAGGAGCGCGCCGACATCGCGCGCGAGATCCACGACGACATCGGCGGCGCGCTGGCCGCGGTCAAGCTCGACCTGGCCTGGGTCGGCCGGCGCGCCACCGAAGACGACATGCAGCGCCACGTGAACTCCGCGCTGGAGATGCTGCAGCACGCGCTGGACGCGAGCCGGCGCATCATGACCAACCTGCGCCCGCCGATCCTGGACCAGGGCCTGGTGGCGGCGGTGGCCTGGCTGGCGTCCGGCCTGGAGCGCCGCACCGGGCTGCGGGTGGCGGTGCGGCGTTCGTCCGCCTACATCGACGTGCCGCACGACGTACAACTGGTGGCCTACCGCACCGCGCAGGAAGCGCTCACCAACGTGACCAAGCACGCGCAGGCCAGCGCGGTGGAGATCGACCTGAGCGACCGCGAAGGCGTGCTGACGCTGGAGGTGAGCGACAACGGCAAGGGACTGGACGCGCAGGCGCTGCGCAAGGCCAACTCTTTCGGCCTGCTGGGCCTGCGCGAGCGCGCCGCCAAGGTCGGCGGCTGGCTCGACGTGAGCTCTTCGCCCCGGGGCACCTCGGTGATCCTGTCGGTGCCGCTGCGCGCCTTTCCGAACCCGGACCACGCGGCGCGAGCCGATGAGGGGGAACCTGACGATGATCAGAGTGATTTTGTGTGACGACCACGCGGTGGTGCGGCGCGGCATCCGCGACACCATCTCCGAAGCCACCGACATCCAGGTGGTGGGCGAGGCCGGCAGCTACCCCGAGCTGCGCGAGCTGCTGCGCAAGGTCGAGTGCGACGTGCTGGTGCTCGACCTGAACATGCCCGGTCGCGGCGGCCTGGAGGTGCTGGGCACGCTCAAGGACGAAGGCTCGGCCGTCAAGACGCTGGTGGTCTCGATGTACCCGGAGGACCAGTACGCGATCCGCTGCCTGCGCGCCGGCGCGCGCGGCTACCTGAACAAGGCCGGCGAGCCGGCCGAACTGGTCGGCGCCATCCGCACCGTGCAGCAGGGGCGCAACTACGTCACGCCCGAAGTGGCCCAGATGCTGGTCGACTCGCTCAACGCGCCCGAGAGCGAAGGGCTGCACGCCAGCCTGTCCGAGCGCGAGCTGCAGACGCTGCAGAAGATCGCCTCGGGCAAGAAGCTCTCGGACATCGCCGAGGAGCTCATGCTCAGCCCCAAGACCGTGAGCGTGTACCGCGCCCGCGTGCTGGAGAAGCTCCGCCTGGCCAACAACGCCGAACTCACCGTCTATGCGATCCGCAACGGCATCGTGTGACCCGCCGGCCCGGGTGCACGGGGTTTTCGGCCCTGCGGAATAATGCGCGCATGGCGCCCTCGTCCATCTGGTCTCCCCTGCGACAGCCCGCGTTCCGCGGGCTGTGGCTTTGTGGGTGCGTGTTTTTCATCGGCAACGGCATGCAGTCCATGGGCGCGTCGTGGCTCATGATCGAGCTCACCGGCTCGGCTTTCCTGGCCGCGCTGGTGCAGACGGCGGTGTTCATGCCCATGTTCCTGCTGGCGCTGCCGGCCGGGGTGCTGGCCGACACCACCGACCGCCGGCGCCTGATCTCCGGCGCGCTGTTGGCCCAGGTGGCGGCCTGCGCGATGCTGGCATTGCTCGGGCTGGCGGGCTGGGGCGGCCCGGCCTCGGTGCTGTTCCTGGTGTTCGTCTGCGGCTGCTGCACCGCCATGCTCACGCCGGCCTGGAACTCGTCGGTGGTCGACCCGGTGCCGCGCGAGGAATGGCCGCAGGCGATCACCGCCATCAGCATCGCCTACAACGCCGCGCGCGCGGTGGGCCCCACCATGGCCGGCGTGCTGTTCGCCTGGCTCGGCGCAGGCTCGGTGTTCGCGGTCACGGTGTTCACCACGCTGGTGATGTGGGAGTCCATCCGGCGCTGGCCGCCGCGCCCGCATCCGCCGTCCAGCCTGCCGGCCGAGCGTCTGTGGGGCGGCACCTTGAGCGGCCTGCGCTTCGCCTGGCATTCGCGCATCATCCTGGCGCAGCTGGTGCGCGTGATGGCCTACAACGCGGCGGGCTCCGCCCTGTGGGCGCTGCTGCCGGTGATCGCGCAGCGCCAGCTCGGCACCGGCGCCACTGGCTTTGGCCTGCTGATGGGCTGCCTGGGCATGGGGGCGGTGGCCTCGGGCCTGGTGATCGGCCGCCTGCGCGCGCGCTTCGGGCTCGATGCGATCGTCAACGCCGCCTGCATCGTGTTCGCGCTGGTGATGCTGCTGGCGGCCTGGGTGCGCGTGCCGGTGCTGATCTACCTCGCCATGGCGGTGGGGGGCGGCGCGTGGATGTCGGCCATGTCCACCTTCAATACCACCACCCAGGCCAGCGCACCGCAGTGGGTGCGCTCGCGCGCCGTGGCGATGCACATCGTGGCCGCGCTCGGGGCCTTCGCCATGGGGTCGGCCTTCTGGGGCGCCATTTCCGACATCGTCGGCCTGACGTCCGCGCTCGTGACGGCCGGCGCGCTCATGGCCGCCGGCCTGCTGCTGGCGCGGCCGTTCCCGCTGCGCATGGGCGTGACCCAGGAAGTGACCCAGGGCACGCCCTGGGACGAGCTGTTCGTGGAGGCCGAACCGACGCCCGAGGCCGGCCCGATCGCGGTGGAGATCAGCTACCGCATCCGCCCGAACGAAGACCGTGCCTTTCTCGACGCCGTCAGCCGTTTGAAGGCGCACCGGCGGCGCGACGGCGCCACCTTCTGGCGCGTCTACAAGGACCTGGGCGAGCCCTCGCGCTACGTCGAGCGCTTCATCGTCGAATCCTGGGCCGACTACCTGCACCAGCGCGCCCGCGCCACCGTGGCCGACCATGCGCTCGAGGCCGAGGTGCGGGCCTACCTCGCGCCCGGGGAGAGCGCGCGGATGTCGCACTACATCGCGGAGCGTTAGGCCCCGGCCGGCGGCGGCGTGGTCACCACCTGGCCGTCCTGCACCGGCAGCGTGGCGCCGGGCCTGAACGATGTTCGCACCGTGCCGTCCTGGCCGTTCAGGCGGTAGGTCACGTCGTAGCCCTTGACGCGCTGCGACTTCTCGCTGACGGTGCGGCAGCGCTGCTCGGTCGAGGCGACCACGTCCTTTTGCTGCATGTTCTTCTGCACCTGGTTGCCGGCGTAGCCCCCGGCGACCGCGCCGGCGATGGTGGCCACGGTGCGGCCGCTGCCGTTGCCCACCGCGCTGCCGAGCAGGCCGCCCGCGATGCCGCCGATCGCCGTGCCGGCGATGCGGTTGCGGTCCTGCACCGGCGCCTGCCGGCGCACCTGCACGTTCTCGCACTGCTGGCGCGGGGTCGACACGGTTTCCATGACCTCCTTCACCGCGACCACCTCGGCGACCTTGGGCTCGGTCAGCGTCCGGTAGCCGGTCACGCCGCCGGCCCCGAGCACCACCATCGCCAGACCGCCGGCCGCTATGCCCTTCATCATCGACCTGTCCATGGATTCACTCCTTTTCGGTTGTTGTGGGGCCAATCTAGCCGGCCGGCGCGGGTGGCTTGTGTCCAAACGTATCCTGTCCCGGGCCGCGCCGCCTGCCCGGTAAAGCGCCGGTGGGGCTTTGAGATCAATGGTTGCAGGATTCACACGCGCTTCATGCGCGGCCGGGCGGTCTGCGCGGGACTTGTATAGTCGCCGCACCATGGTGCGTGAAGGAGTCCGGATGTCGCTGGCCTGGAATCGGATGGGTGTGGCATGAGCGCCGAGCTGGCGTGGCTCGTCGTGGGCGCGGTCCTGGCGGGTTTCGTGCAGGGGCTTTCGGGCTTCGGCTTCAGCATGGTGGCCATGTCGTTCTGGGTCTGGGGCGTCGAGCCGCGCGTGGCGGCCATCATGGCCGTGTTCGGCGCGATGACCGGGCAGATCGTGGCGGCGCTGTCGTCCCGGGGCCGCCGCGGTTTGCACCTGCGCGCGCTCGCGCCGTTCCTGGCGGGCGGCGTGGTCGGCATTCCGGTCGGCATCGCGGCGCTGCCGCACCTGAACGCGGACCTGTTCAAGCTCGTGCTGGGCAGCGTGCTGATCGTGGTGTGCCCGCTCATGCTGTTCGCCTCGAACCTGCCCCGCATCTCGCGCGGCGGGCGGCTGGCTGATGGCGTGGCGGGGGCGATCGGCGGCGCCATGGGCGGCATCGGCGGTTTCACCGGCGTGGTGCCCACGCTGTGGTGCACGCTGCGCGGCATGGAAAAGGATGCCCAGCGCGCCGTGATCCAGAACTTCAACCTCGCGGCCCTGGCCTTCACGATGCTCGGCTACGTGATCGCCGGCGCCGTGACGCCCGACCTGTGGCCGCTGATGCCGGTGGTGGCGGTGGCGCTGCTGGTGCCCTCGCTGCTCGGTACGCGGGTCTACATCGGCCTGAGCGAAGTGGCGTTCCGGCGCGTGGTGCTGGTGCTGCTCGGGGTGTCCGGAATGGTGATGCTGGTGTCGGTCCTGCCGCGGCTACTGTAAGAATGAATTGGCCACGCGGGCAAAGACACAGCCTCCGGAGCGAGGAAGCCCAAAGCCCAGAGACAGCGCGGGACGGCTTCGCCGGCCCAAGCTGTCGTCCCCCCTCCAAGCGCCGCGCAGCGGCGCGCCAGAGAGGGGGGAAGCCGCGTCAGCGGCGCAGGGGGGAGAGCCGCATCTCCCCAGGCAAAGGCACCGAGAGCCGCAGGACGTCGTCGGCCAGCCACAGGGCCGAGCGGCGCGCGCGCTGCGCCACCGTGGGCAGCGGCAACTGGAGGTAGTCGTCGTTGAAGACCTCGAAGCTGTAGTCGCCGCAGTAGCCCAGCGCGTCGAGCTTGAGCACGAGCTGCACCAGTTGCTCGCTGTGCGCGCCTTCGCCGGGGAAGACGCGGAAGGTGCGCGCGGTGGTCATGCGCTCTTCGAAGGTGCGGGTCTCCTGCCACATGAAGTCGGCCAGTTGCACCAGGAAGATCTTGTCGGGCTGCAGGTCTTCGAGCGCGTCCAGCGGCGTCTGCGCGGCGACGATGTGGAAGGCGTCGATGCCGATGCCCAGGTTCGGGCAGTCGGCACGCTGGATCACGTCCCACGCGGTGGTGAATTCGTTGACGGCCCGGCCCCACGACAGCGCCTCGTAGGCGATGCGGATGCCGTAGGGAATCGCCAGCATCGCCAGCTTGCGCAGGTCGCGCGCGATGTGGTCGAGGTCGTCGCTGGCGTGCTTGGAGGTGGACGAGCACGCCAGCAGCACGTTGCAGCCGAGCGCGGCGCACATCTCCAGCATGCTCTTGGCGATGTCGACCTTGTAGGCGTGTAGCTGGCCCGAGAGGCCCTCGAAGTCGCGCAGCACCTGGAAGCCGGTGCCGCGCAGCCCGCTGTTCCGCACGGCCTGGACGGCGGCGCGCCAGCCGTCGGGGTGGCCGACCAGGTCGTTGGCCTTGAGCATCACCTGGCTGAAGCCGGCCTCGGCCATGGCCTCGAGCTTGGCCTCCAGCGGCCCGGCCAGGGTGATGGTGTCCATGCCGAAGGCGCGGATGGCCAGGTCGGCGCGTTCGCGGCGCAGGGCGGTGGTGGTCATGGCCTTACTCCTGCGGCGGTTCGCTGTGCACCAGCTCGAACACCACCGAGCCCAGGTAGGTCTTGGTGATGGCGCCGCGCCGCTCGGTGTGCACGGTATCGGTCTCCACGAACTCCACGCCGCGCGCGCGCAGGGCCTTCACGGCGGCCATCACGTCGGGCACGCCCAGACCGATGCGCTGCAGGCGCTCCTGCACGTCCAGCACGTTGGGGTCGGGCTCGATGAGCTGCAGCATGAAGCGCTGCCCGGGCTCCAGCGCCGGGGTGCGCAACAGCTTGCCCTTGGGCATGATGCCGAAGCGCTGCTCGTCGGGGATCAGCTCGGTGCCGAAGAGCTCGCCGTAGTACTCGATCCAGTCGTAGCTGCGATCGGGCCCGATGTACTGCACGATGCCGAAGAAGTGGATGCCCGCGGTCGGCGGCGGGTGCTGGTCCACGGTCGGGATCGGGACGAAGTCCACGTCGTAGATGCTGAACTCGCGGTAGCGGTCGACGAAGTAGATGCGGCTGCCGCCGGCGCCGTGGATGGCCGGGATGTTGAGCTCCATCACCTCGGCGTGGGCCGGCACTTCCCAGGCGCCGCGCTCGAGCGCGTAGTGGAACGCCGCCCGGGCGTCGCGCACGCGCAGCGCGATGGCCGAGATCACCGGCGCGTCGCTGCCGTGGCTGGCCGCGTGCGCATCGGCCGGGTGGGCGTTGACCACCACGTTGAGCCCGCCCTGGCGGTACAGCAGCACCTCGCGCGAGCGGTGCCGCGCGATCGGGCGGAACCCCATCATCTCCAGCACCTGGCCGAGCGCCTGGGGCTTGCGGGTGGCGTACTCGATGAACTCCAGGCCGTCCAGCCCGATCGGGTTGCGCGCGTCGCTGAACGAGTCCTGCAGCGGTTCGCGCGCGCCGGTGCCCAGGGTCAGAAAATCGCTCATGCCAGGTCTCCTCGTTGGGTCGGGGTGGCGCCTGCAATGCCCCCGTAGGGCATATTGGCGCCGGGTTGGACGGGATTGTGCCCTAGGGTGAACAGGCCCTAGGCCAACACCGCGCCGTTCGCCAGCAGCAGGCCGCGCAGCCGCTGCGTGTCGACCGCGCGCACCTCGCCGCCGGCCTCGCAGGCCAGCGCGGCGGCGGTGCCGGCCGCCTGGCCCACCGCCATCGAGATCGTCATGACCCGGATCGCGGCCAGCGCGGCGTGGGTGGCCGAGATGCCGCGCCCGGCCACCAGGGCGTTGCGCAGGTCCCGGGGCACTAGGCTGCGGTAGGGGATCTGGTAGGCGTGGTGTTCACCGAGCTCGTTGTAGATCAGTTCCCCGCCGCTGGCCGGGTGGATGTCGATCGGGTAGGCGCCGGCGGCGATGGCGTCGTCGAATTGCACCGGCTGGTTGAGCTCCTCGGCGGTCAGCACGTGGTCACCGTGCATGCGGCGGGTCTCGCGCACGCCCACCTGGGTGGCGAAGGCCTGGAGCCGGCCGGCCTCGCAGCCCGGCACGGCCCGCCGCAGGTATTCCGCGGCCTTCCAGGCCTGGCGGCGGCCTTCGATTTCCGCGCGGCTCAGGGCGCCGGCGTCGCTGGCATCGATGCCCAGGCGGCTGATGTTGAACCAGGCGTCCGACGAAAAGGGGTCGCGCGCTGCGTGCAGCGCGGCCCGCGCCAGCGTGCCTTCCTCGTAGCCCCGGCGGGCCAGCGCGTTGACCTCCTCGGTCGACAGCCGGTCGAAGCGTTCGAAGTCCACCGGGCCGAAGCGGAACATCATGGTCGCCGGCTGGAGCTGGTCGCCCGCGTCGAGCTCGAGGAAGCGGGCGCCGGCGCGGTGCAGCACGTCGATGTCGCCCGAGGTGTCGATCACCACCTGGGGATGCACGTCGAGCGGGCCGCTCTTGGTCAGCAGCCGCACGGTGCGGATCCGGCCCTGCTCGGCATCCACGTCCAGCACGCTGGCGTGCAGCAGCGGCTGCACGCCAGCGTCGGTGACCATGTCGTCGAGCACCAGCTTGAGGATTTCCGGCGAGTATTCGATGCGGTCCATCTTGTGGCCGGTCGACATCACGAACACCTCGTGGGGGCGCGCCGCCTCGTAGCCCTGCAGGCGCTCGACCACCTCTTGCGCGAGGCCGGCGACCACGCGCCGTCCGCCGGCGGTCTGCCAGGAGTTGAACTGGGCCACCGCGCCCCCGGTGGCGTTGCCGCCGAGGAAGCCGTAGCGCTCCACCAGCAGCACCTGGGCACCCTGCCGGGCGGCCGCGACGGCGGCCATGGCGCCGGCCAGCCCGCCGCCGCAGACCAGCACGTCGGGGCGCAGCGCGGGCGCGGTGGGCCTGGGGGCATCGTGAAGCGAGTCGTTCATGGATGTCGTCGCGGCTGGTTGGTGGTCGGGTGTGTGCGCGGGCTAGGCTGCGGGTTCCGCGGCAGACTCAATTGGCCTTGATGCCACGTGCCTTGATGATCGCCGAGTAGCGCTCGATCTCGTTGCGTATGAACGCCGCGGTGTCTGCGCGGTTCTGGATCACCGGGGCCACGGCGAGGCCGGCGAATTTGTTCTTCACGGCCTCCGACCGCAGCGCCGCAGCCAACTGCGACTCCAGGCGCGCCAGGCCCTCGGCCGGAATCGAACCCTTGGGTGCGAACATCGCTCCCCAGCCCTGTATCTCCAGGCTCGGGTAGTTGAGCGAGCGGAACGTCGGTACGCCGGGCAGCTCGGGCGCCTCCTGGGGCGAGGACACCGCGATCGCGCGCAGCCGGCCCGACTTGACGTGCGGCAGCACGTTCGGCAGGGTCAGGAAACCCAGCGACACCAGGCCGCCCAGCAGGTCGGGCATCAGCGCGCTCTCGCCCTTGTAGGGCACGGGGGTGAGCGTGACCTGGGTCTGGCTGGCAAAGATCTCCGAGATGATGTGCGCGAGCGTGCCGTTGCCGCTGTTGCCCGCGGTCAGGTGGCCGGGCTGGGCCTTGGCCTGGCTGATCAGGTCGCCCAGCGACCGGATCGAGGAGGACGCGGGCACTACCAGCACCTGTGGCTGGGCCGAGACCATGCCGACGGCGTCGAAGTCGCGGGCCACGTCGTAGCCGATGTTGGCCATCAGCAGCGGGTTGATCACCATGCTGTTGCTGGCCATCAGCAGCGTGTGGCCGTCCTTGCTCTGGGCGGCGGTGTTCACGCCGATGGCGCTGCCCGCGCCCGGCTTGTTGTCGACGATCACGGTCTGCCCCAGCGAGGCGCTCAGCAGCTCGGCCAGCATGCGCGCGGAGCTGTCGAAGGCGCCGCCCGGCGCGAAGGGCACGATGATGCGCACGGTGCGGCTGGGCCAGGCGGTGTTCGCGAGCGCGGACAGCGGCGACGCGGCGGCGAGGGCGCCGGCCATGGCGCCGAGGCCCGAGAGGACGGTGCGGCGGCGCAGGGCGGGGATGGCGAGGCGTGCGGAAGCGGTCTTCATGAGGTCTCCTGGAATCTGGTAGTGGAATTCGACCGAGCGGCCCGGTGTGTCCGGTGTTTCGCCGGTCGCTCAGGGGTCATCCTAGAGAGTCCGGGGCTAACCATCCAATACCAATGTCTCGGTATGACATAACATCGTGTTATCCAAGATGGAGGCCCGTCCCCATGAACCTGCGCCAGATCGAAGTGTTCCGCGCCACGATGCAGGCCGGCTCCATCACCGACGCGGCCCGGCTGCTGCACGTCTCGCAGCCCGGCATCAGCCGCATGATCGGCCACATCGAGCTCCAGCTCGGGGTGCGCCTGTTCGAGCGCGGCAAGGGGCGCTTGCGCCCGACGCCGGAGGCGCACGCGCTGTACGCCGAGGTGGAGCAGGTCTACCAGGGGGTCCGGCGCATCGATGCGCGCGCGCAGGCCCTGCGCACCGGCGGCGGACAGGTCTTGAAGGTCCTGGCCAGCCCCAGCCTGCTGCTGCAGGTCGTGCCCGAGGCGATCGCCTCGATCACCGCCGACTACCCCGACAGCCAGCTCTACGTCGAAACCCAGCTCGTGCGCGAGATGACCCGGCTGCTGTCCAGCGGCGAGGCCGACGTCGGCATCAGCAACCTGCCGGTCGACCACCCGCCCCTGGTCTGCGACGTGGTGGGCAACTGGACCCTGAGCTGCGTGTTTCCCAAGGGGCACCGTTTCGAGCAGGAGACCGTGGTGTCCCTGGCCGAGGTGCTGAAGGAGCGCCTGATCGCGTTCAGCCCCGACACGCCGCAGGGCAGGATGGTCACCGACACGTATCCGGGCGCGATGCAGAAGATCCAGCCGCGCATCGTCGTGCGCGCCGGGCAGGTGGCCTGCGCGCTGGTTGCCGCCGGCTGCGGCATCGCGATCGCCGACAGCCTGACCGCGCGCGCATGGCCGGGCGACAGGTTGTCGTTCCGCCCGATCCGCAAGGCACCGGTCTACAAGGTGTTCCACGTGCGCAACCCGAACTTTCCCGCTTCGGCGATCGAGCACGCCTTCGTCGAACGGGTGCGCTCGGGGCTGGGGTCTGCTACTGCGACGGGCCGCGGGCGTCGGGCCTGACCCGCCACCAGGCCCACCCCACCAGGGCCGCGAACGCGGTGTACCCGGCGACGAACACCCACCACGGCGCTTCCCAGTAGAGCAGGCGCGAGAGCCAGTGCTCGATGAAGCTCTCGCTGTAGGCGCGCTGCACCTGGCCGGCGGCGCGGCGCAGGTGCTGCTCCCAGGTGGTGAGCGGGCAGAGCTGGCCGAGCCAGGCCTGCGCCGCGATGAAGACCATCAGGCCCAGGTGCGCCGCGCGCAGCCAGAAGCGGCGCACCCAGCGCCAGCCGAGCGCGCCGCCGACGAGCACGAGCGGCAGCAGGCCGACGACGAAGAGCACGATGCCGGCGTGCAGGGCGAGCAGGGCATCGGCCAGCAGCGCGGCGGAGGCGGGGGACAGCGGCGTCATGCCGCCATGGTAGGCGGGTGGCGCCGCCCGGGGCGCGGCAGGGGCGGCCAATCGCCCTGCCGGCCCTCCTTCATCGCATCACTTCGATGCCGACACGTAGTCGGAAATCACCTTCCAGCGGCCGTCCTGGATCTGGGACAGGCGCGACGCGGTATTGCCCAGGCGCTTGGTGGCGGTGAAGGTCATCTCGGCGGAGCCGAAGATGTCCGGCGGGATCGTCATGCTGTCCATCGCCCTGATGAAGCTGTCGGTGGTGAGGTTGGGGCCGGCCTTGTTGGCGGCGCGGATGAAGGCGTCGATGGAGCCGTAGCCGTAGACCGAGAACACGGTGGGGTCTTCGTTGAACTTGGTCTTGTACTTGTTGGCCCAGAAGCGCAGCGGCTGCGAGGCCTCGTCCAGGTAGGGGTGCTGCACGGTCATGGCGGCGTAGAAACCGTTCATGGCGGGCCCGCCCAGCTTGTGGATGAGGTCGGTGTAGGCGCCGGCCGAGCCGATGAAGGTGGGGTTGAAGCCCAGGCGCTTGGCGGTGGCGATGCCGCCGATGGTTTCCCGGATCAGGGTGCCCATCACCACCATGTCGCACTGCTCGGACGCCAGTTTCTGCATCTGGGACGAGAAGTCGGTGGCGTTGCGCTTGAAGGTGGTTTCCACCGCCAGCGACATGCCGGCGGCCTTCAGGCCGTCTTCCGCGCCGCGCTTGACTTCCAGGCCGAACTCGTCGTCCTGGTACATGGTGCAGACCTTCTTGGATCCCTTTTCCTTGGCCAGGGTGGGCACCCAGATCTTCATCATGTCGTAGTAGGTGGCGGCGAAGGAGTACTTGAGCCGGTGGAAGGGCTCGTACATCTCGCGCGCGGCCGTGACCGGGTAGAAGTTCAGCACGTTCTTCTGGAACTGCACCGGCATGGCGGCCATGTTGTGGGCGGTGCCGATGTGTCCCACCATGGCGAAGATCTTGTCCTGGTTCACGAGCTTCTGGGCCGCCAGCACGGCATTGCGCGGGTCGTACTTGGAGTCTTCCACCAGCAGCCGGATCTTGCGGCCGTTGACGCCGCCCTGTTCGTTGAGCTCTTCCACGCGCAGCATCATGCCCATGCGCACCTGCTTGCCGAAGCCGGCGATGGGGCCGGAGAGGTCCTGAATCGAGCCGATCACGATCTCGTTCTTGGTCACGCCCTGCGTCTGGGCGAGCGCCGCGCCGGCCGTGAGCGCCAGGGCGGCTGCGGCGGCAACGGTCAGTGTCAATCCGGTTTTCATGGTCTGGGTCTCCTTGGGTGGTGGATCGGAAAAGGTGAAAGGCGGGGGCGTCAGCGGTACATGGCCTCGATCTGATCGGCGTATTTCGCCTGCACCAGCTTGCGCTTGAGCTTCATGGTGGGCGTGAGCTCCTCGTCCTCGGCGCTGAGCTGGGTGTCGAGCAGGAAGAACCGCTTGATCTGTTCCACGCGGGCGAACTTCTTGTTCACGCGGTCGATCTCGGCCTGGATCAGCGCCTGCACCTCGGGCGCGCGGGTGAGGCTGGCGTAGTTGGAGAACGGCACGTCGTTGTCCTGCGCATACTTTTCCACGTTCTCCTGGTCGATCATGATGATCACGGTGAGGTAGGGCCGCTGGTCGCCGATCACCACGGCATCGGTCACGTAGGGCGAGAACTTGAGTTCGTTCTCCAGTTCGCTGGGGGTGATGTTCTTGCCCCCTGCGGTGATGATGATGTCTTTCATCCGGTCGGTGATGCGGAAAAACCCTTCCTCGTCGACCGTGCCCACGTCGCCGGTGTGCAGCCAGCCGTCGGCGTCGATCGCCTCGGCGGTCTTCTCGGGCAGGTTCAGGTAGCCCATGAACACGTTGGGCCCGCGCACCAGGATCTCGCCGGTCTGCGGGTCGAGCTTCACCTCGTTGTACTGCGCGGCCGGGCCGATGCTGCCGGGCTTGATGCGCTGCGCCGGCACGCCGGTGGAGGCGCCGCAGGTTTCGGTCATGCCCCAGACCTCGAGCATGGGCACGCCCAGTGCGAGGTACCAGCGCACCAGCTCGGGCGAGATGGGCGCCGCGCCCGTGACGAGGAAGCGCGAGCGGTGGATGCCGATGAGCTTGCGCACGTTGTCCAGCACCAGCAGGCGCGCGAGCTTGAAGCGCAGTCGCAGGCCACCGGGCACGGCCTCGCCCTTGAGCACGTGGTCGGCCACCTGCTGGCCCACGCCAATGGCCCAGGCGTAGGCGGCTTGTTGCAGGCGGCTCGCCTCCTTCAACGCGATCATCACGCCGGAGTAGAACTTCTCCCACACGCGCGGCACGGCGGTGAACACGGTGGGCGCGATCTCGCGCACGTTCTCGGGCACGGTCTCGGGGTTCTCCACGAAGTTCAGCCGCGCGCCGGTGTAGAGCGAGAAGTACTCGCCGCCCATGCGCTCGGCGATGTGGCACAGCGGCAGGAAGCACATGCACTCGTCGTTCTCGTCGCGCGCGATCAGCGTGTTGTAGCCGCGCACGGTGTAGACCAGGCCCTTGTGCGAGTGCATGGCGCCCTTGGGTTTGCCGGTGGTGCCCGAGGTGTAGACCAGGATGGCCAGGTCGTCGGGGTTCACGCCGGCCACGCGCTGTTCCAGCATGTGCGGGTGTTGCGCCAGGTGCTCGCGGCCCAAGGTGCGCAGGGCGTCCAGGCTGATCACCTGCTCGTCATGGAAGTCGCGCAGGCCCTCCATGTCGACCACCACGATCTTTTTGAGCAGCGGCAGCTGATCGCGCACGGCCAGGGCCTTGTCGAGCTGCTCCTCGTCCTCCGCGAACAGCACGGTGGTGCGCGAGTCTTCGCACAGGTAGTGCACCTGCTCGGGTGCGTCGGTGGGGTAGATGCCGTTGGCCACGCCGCCAGCGCTGAGCACGGCCAGGTCGGCCAGCACCCATTCGATGGTGGTGTTGGACAGGATGGAGGCGGTGTCCTTCGGTGCGAAGCCCAGGGCCATGAGGCCGTGGGCGATCTCGCGCACGGCCTGACCGGTCTGGTCCCAGGTCCAGCTGCGCCACAGGCCCATGTCCTTCTGGCGCATCCACACCTTCGGGCCGCGCGCCTTCACGGCGTTCCAGAACAGCGCGGGAATGGTGCCGCCTTCCATGACGATCCGTGTCTCGGGCTGGATGTGGGAGAGGTCCCAAAGGGTGCTCATGACGTGTCTCCGCTTGTTTCAGCGCCAGTTCTTTTTCTTCTTCCAGCGGCGGTCGGCGCGCACGCCGGCTTCCTTCATGCCGAGGTAGAACTCCTTGATGTCGTCCTTCTCGCGCAGGTGGGCGCAGGTGTCTTCCATCACGATGCGGCCGTTCTCCAGCACGTAGCCGTAGTCGGCCGCGTTGAGCGCCATGTTGGCGTTCTGCTCCACCAGCAGGATGGTGGTGCCGCGCTCGCGGTTGATGCGCACCACGATCTCGAAGATCTCCTTGGTCAGCTTGGGCGACAGGCCCAGGCTCGGCTCGTCGAGCAGGATCAGGTCGGGGCTGGCCATGAGCGCGCGGCTGATCGCCAGCATCTGCTGCTGGCCGCCGGAGAGCAGGCCGGCGTCCTGCGCGGCGCGCTCGCGCAGGATCGGGAAGTAGCCGAACACGGTCTCCATGTCGCGCGCCACGCCGTCCCGGTCGCTGCGGGTGTAGGCGCCCATCAGCAGGTTGTCGCGCACGGACAGCAGCGGGAACACCTCGCGGCCCTCGGGCACGTGCAGCAGGCCCTGCTCGACGATGAAGGCCGGGTCCTGCGCGGTGATGTTCTCGCCCTTGAACTCGATGCTGCCCTTGCGCGGATCGATGATGCCGCTGATGGTCTTGAGGATGGTGGTCTTGCCCGCGCCGTTGGAGCCCAGCACGGTGGCGATCTCGCCGCGGCGCACCTGCAGGCTCACGCCCCGGATGGCCTTGATCGGGCCGTAGGCGCTCTCCACGTTGAGCAGCCGCAGCACCGGGGCGTCGGTGGTGGCCACGCTCATGGTGCGACCTCGCGGCGCAGGCTGGAGACGTCGTCCACGCTGCCCAGGTAGGCCTCGATCACGCCGGGATCGCTCTGCACCTCGGCCGGCGTGCCGGTGGCCAGCTCGCTGCCCATGCTCATCGCCAGCACGCGGTCGGACACCTTGGAGACCAGGCTCATGTCGTGCTCGACCATCAGCACCGTGATGCCGAGCTCGTTCTTGATGTCGCTGATCCAGAACGCCATGTCCTCGGTCTCCTCCACGTTCAGGCCCGACGAGGGCTCGTCGAGCAGCAGCAGCCGGGGCTCGGTGCACAGCGCGCGGGCCAGCTCCACCACCTTGCGCACGCCGTAGGGCAGGCCGGCCACCATCGACTCGCGGTGGTGCTGCAGGTCCAGCAGGTCGATCACGCGCTCGACCTTCTCGCGCGCCTCGATCTCGGCCGCGCGCGTCTTGCGGGTGAAGAAGATCTCGCTCCACAGGCCGGTGCGGCGGTGCGTGTGGCGGCCGATCAGCAGGTTCTGCAGCACCGTGGCGTGCTCGAACAGCTCGATGTTCTGGAACGTGCGCGCGATGCCCAGCGAGGCGATGCGGTGCGGCGGCTGCTCGGTCAGCCGCAGCATGCCGCCGTCCGGGCCGGCGTAGTCGATCGTGCCGGCGGTGGGCGTGTAGATGCGGCTGATCAGGTTGAACACCGTGGTCTTGCCCGCGCCGTTCGGCCCGATCAGCGTGAACACCTCGCCGCGCCGGACGTCGAAGCTCACGTCGTTGACCGCCAGCACGCCGCCGAAGCGCACGCTGAGATTTCTGGCCGAGAGAAGAAAATCGCTCATGCAGTTCTTACCCGAGATAGGAGCGAATGCCAGAAAAAGCCAGCCGCAGCCTGCCCTCACCCCAACCCTCTCCCAGAGGGAGAGGGTGTGAAGGCACGGTCTCCGGAGCGAAGAAGCGTAAAGCCGAGGGACAGCGAGGGTCCGGCTCCGCCGGCCCGAGATGTCGTCCCCTCTCCAAGCGCCGCGCAGCGGCGCGCCAGAGAGGGGGGAAGCGCCGAAGGCGCGCAGGGGGGTGTCTCATTTCAACCGGTCCGATTTCTGAAACGTCTTCTGGCGCTTGAACATGCCCTTGCGGTAGAAGGGGAAGAGCTGGAAGTAGGTGCGCACCTTGAGCCAGCGGCCGTACAGGCCCATGGGTTCGAACAGCACGAAGGCGATCAGCACCATGCCGTACACCGTGCCCTGCAGGCCGGCGGCCTGGCCGATGGCCTCGGGCAGGTAGTCCTTGCCGAGCGCGATGAGCTGGGGCATCACGATCAGGAAGATCGCGCCCAGGAACGCGCCGTGGATCGAGCCCAGCCCGCCGATCACCACCATCAGCAGCAGGTCGATCGACTGGATGATGCTGAACTGCTCGGGCGAGAGGAACTGGATCTTGTGCGCATACAGCGCGCCGCCGATGCCGGCCAGCGCGGCCGAGAGCGCGAAGCTCAGCGTCTTGTAGCGCGCGAGCTGGATGCCCATGCTCTGCGCGGAGATCTCCGAGTCGCGGATCGCGACGAACGCGCGCCCCGTGGGCGAGCGCATCAGGTTGACGATCGCCAGCGTGGCCGCCACCGTGATCACCAGGCACAGGCCGTAGAACGCCTCGGTGGAGGCCAGTTCCCAGCCGAACAGGCGGGGGTAGCTCACCATCAGCCCGGCGTTGCCGCCCGTGACGTGCTCCCAGCGCGCCATGATCTCTTCCACGATGAAGCCGAAGGCGAGCGTGGCCATGCCCAGGTAGATGCCCTTCACGCGCAGCGCCGGCAGGCCCACCACCATGCCCACCGCGGCCGAGAGCAGGCCCGCGCAGGCCAGCGCCAGCGGGAAGGGCAGGCCCGCGTTGACCATCACGGCCTGGGTGTAGGCGCCCACGCCGAGGAAGGCCGCGTGCCCGAGCGAGAACAGCCCGGTGAAGCCCGAGAGCAGCATCAGGCCCAGGCCGACGATGGAATAGATCAGCACGAAGGTGAGCTGCGCCAGCCAGTACTCGGGGATCAGCCAGGGCGCGGCCAGCAGGAACAGCACCAGCAGGCCGTACCAGAAGGTGTGGCCGCCGTGCTTGGCGAGCCGGATGTCCTGGTCGTAGTCGGTCTTGAACAGGAAACGCATGGGTCAGACTTTCTTCCGGAGCGTTTCGCCGAACAGGCCGTTGGGCTTGAGCACCAGCATGATCAGCACCACCACGTAGGGCGCCACGTCCTTGAAGCCCTCGGGCAGGTAGAAACCCGAGAGTGCCTCGACGATGCCGATGATCAGGCCGCCGACGATCGCGCCCGGCAGGCTGGTGAAGCCGCCCACCACCGCGGCGGGAAAGGCCTTGAGGCCGATGAAGCCCATGTTGGCGTGCACGAAGGTGATCGGCGCGAGCAGCAGGCCGGCGATGGCGGCCACCGCCGCGGCCAGGCCCCACACCAGGCCGTTGAGCCGCTTGACCGGGATGCCCATGTAATAGGCCGCGAGCTGGTTCTGCGAGGACGCCTGCATCGCGATGCCCAGCTTGCTGTAGCGGAACATGGCGAACAGCGCCGCGCAGAGCACGGCGGTGACGCCGATCACCACCACCTGCTCGGCCGAGACCACCAGGCCGCCCATGCGCAGCACCTCGTTCGCATAGGGCACCGGCAGGGTGTGCGTGTCGGTGCCGATGTCCGGCAGCATGGTGATCAGGCCGCGCAGCACGTAGCCCACGCCGATCGTGAGCATGACGATGGAGAACGTGGGCTGGCCCAGGATCGGCCGGATCACGGCGCGCTCGAGCAGCACGCCGAACAGCCCCATGGCCACGATCGCGGCCGGCACCGCGAGCCAGAACGGGAACCCCAGCATGGTCATGGCGGCCAGGCCGAAGAAGGCGCCGACCATCATCAGGTCGCCCTGGGCGAAGCTCACCGTTTCGGTGGCCTTGTAGATCAGCACGAAGCCCAGGGCGATGAGGCCATAGATGCAGCCCTGCGCCACGCCGCTGATCAGCAACTGCAGCAATTGCACGCGAGTCTCCTAGTTGCGCCGTGTCACTCACCCATGGCCCGGGAGGGGAACCACCTGCCGCGGTCCGGTGCTGGCCCTTGTCTTGCTGGCGCGGCCCCTCCCGGCGGTGTCGGCAATTTATAGCCGTCCTGCAGGAAACTGGCGCTAGGGGTTGTCCCGGGCTTTGCGGACACGGCCATGCGATAGATCACAGCTTCCCCGCGCCGCCGGGTCGGCCGCGAAGCCGCTTTTATGATCGGCCGATGACCGCCGCCACCTTTTTCCCCTCTCCCGTGGCCGATGTCCTCGTGCTGCAGCACACCCTGGAAGACCCGCCCGGCTACCTCGGGCAGTGGCTCGACGCGCGGAGCGTGCGCTGGCAGGTGTATTGCGCCGAGGCGGGCGAGGCCTACCCGGCGACGGTGCGTGGCTACCGGGCGCTGGCGCTGCTGGGCGGCGAGTGGAGCGCGAACGACGATCGCCCCAGCCTGCGCCAGGCCGAGGCGCTCATCCGCGAGGCCGACGCCCTGGGCCTGCCGGTGATCGGCCATTGCCTGGGGGGCCAGCTCATGGCGCGCGCCTTCGGCGGCCGGGTCGAGCGCCTGCCCCGGCCCGAGGTCGGCTGGCTGCCGATCCACCGCGCCGACGGCCAGGCCGCGCGCACCTGGCTGGGCGATGCGCCCACGTCCACGGTGTACCAGTGGCACTACGACGGCTGCGTCGCGCTGCCGCCCGGGGCCGAGGGGCTGGCGTCCTCCGCCGCCTGCGCGCACCAGGCGTTCGCGCTCGGCCCGCACCTGGCGATGCAGTTCCACGTCGAGATCACGCCCGCCAAGATCGCCGACTGGCTGGCCCACCCGGGGCAGGTCTACCCGGACGCCGTGCGCCGCCACCCCGACAGCGTGCAGGACCCGGCCGCCATGAACGCCGCGACCCGTGCCCACCAGGCGGGCAGCGAGGCGCTGGCGGACCACATCTACGGGGTTTGGTCCTCTCGATGGCGGTGAAGCGCGTCAGTGGCGCGGGGGGACGCTCAATTGCTCCAGGCTTTCCGGCGGAATCGGCCTCGGCCGGCCGTCCAGGTCGATCGCCACGTAGGTCAGGCTGGCCTCGGTGACCTTGACGTACTGGCCCTGGCTGAGGAAGCGCTCGGCGAACACCTCCACCTGCACCGTGAGCGACGTGCGGCCCACGCGGGTGACGTGGGAGAAGAAGCTCAGGATGTCGCCCACGCGTACCGGCTGCTTGAACACGAACTGGTTGACGGCCACCGTGGCCATGCGGCCACGCATGTAGCGTGCCGGCAGCACGGCGCCCGCCAGGTCGACGTTGGCCATCACCCAGCCGCCGAAGATGTCGCCGTTGGCGTTGCAGTCGGCGGGCATCGGGATGACCTTGAGCACCAGTTCCCGGTCGTTGGGCAGGTCGCAGGCGGGGTTCGGGCTTGATTCGGTCGACATGGGCACAATCTCCGGGCAATGGCTTTCGATTGTCACGCATGCGTCCCGACCATTCCGTCCGTCCGCCCCTTGCCTTGAGCGCCGGCGCGGGGCCGGGCGCGAAGCCGCAGCAGACCGTCCCACGTTCGGACTGGAAGGCGCTGCGGCGCCTGCTGCCGTACCTCTGGCAGTACAAGTTCCGGGTGATCCTGGCGCTGGCGTTCATGGTCGCGGCCAAGGCGGCCAACGTGGGCGTGCCGCTGCTGCTCAAGGAACTGGTCGACGCGATGACGCTGCCGCCCGGCAGCGCGCAGGCGCTGCTGGTGGTGCCGCTCGGGCTGCTGGTGGCGTACGGCCTGCTGCGCCTGTCCACCAGCGTGTTCACCGAGCTGCGCGAGCTGGTGTTCGCCAAGGCCACCGAGGGCGCCACGCGCAGCATCGCGCTGCAGGTGTTCGGCCACCTGCACGCGCTCTCGCTGCGCTTCCACCTGGAGCGCCAGACCGGCGGCATGACGCGCGACATCGAGCGCGGCACGCGCGGCGTGCAGTCGCTCATCTCGTATTCGCTCTACAGCATCTTCCCGACGCTGATCGAGGTCGGCTTCGTGCTCGCGCTGCTGGGCACGAAGTTCGACATGGGCTACGTCTGGATCACGCTGGCCGCGCTGGTGCTGTACGTGGTCTTCACCGTGCTGGTGACCGAGTGGCGGACCCAGTTCCGCCGCGAGATGAACGAGCTCGAATCGGCCAGCCAGAGCCGCGCGATCGACTCGCTGCTGAACTACGAGACCGTCAAGTACTTCAACAACGAGGCCTTCGAGGCCCAGCGCTATGGCGAGTCGCTCGAGCGGCTGCGCCGCGCGCGCATCAAGAGCCAGACCACGCTGTCCATGCTCAACGCCGGCCAGCAGCTGGTGATCGCGGCGGCGCTGGTGCTCATGCTCTGGCGCGCCACGCAGGGCGTCGAGGCCGGCGAGCTCACGCTGGGCGACCTGGTGATGATCAACGCCTTCATGATCCAGCTCTACATTCCGCTCGGCTTTCTGGGCGTGCTCTACCGCGAGATCAAGCAGAGCCTGACCGACCTGGACCGCATGTTCGCGCTGCTCGAGAAGGCGCGCGAGGTGGACGACGCGCCCGGCGCCCCGGCGCTGGTGCTGTCCGGGCCGCCCGCGGTGCGGTTCGAGAACGTGCGCTTTGCCTACGAGCCGGCGCGCGAGATCCTGCACGGCGTGAGCTTCGAGATCCCGCCCGGCAAGACGGTGGCCGTGGTCGGGCCGTCCGGCTCGGGCAAATCCACGTTGGCGCGCCTGCTGTACCGCTTCTACGACATCGGGCGCCCGGAGGAGGGGGCCGAAGCCGGCTCCGGCGCGGGTGCGATCACCATCGACGGCCAGGACATCCGCTCGGTGACCCAGGCCAGCCTGCGCCAGGCGATCGGCATCGTGCCGCAGGACACCGTGCTGTTCAACGACACCATCGAATACAACATCCTCTACGGCCGGCCCGAGGCCGGGCACGAGGCGGCGGTGGCGGCGGCCCGGGCGGCGCACATCCACGCTTTCATCGAGCGCCTGCCGCAGGGCTACCGCACCCTGGTCGGCGAGCGTGGCCTCAAGCTCTCGGGCGGCGAGAAGCAGCGCGTGGCGATCGCCCGCACGCTGCTCAAGAACCCGCCCATCCTGATCTTCGACGAGGCGACCTCGGCGCTCGACTCGGCCAACGAGCGCGCCATCCAGGCCGAGCTGCGCAGCGCCGCGCGCGACCGGACCACGCTGGTGATCGCGCACCGCCTCTCCACCGTGGTCGACGCCCACGAGATCCTGGTGCTGGTTCACGGCGAGATCGTGGAGCGCGGCACCCATGCCGGCCTGCTCGCCCGGGGCGGGGTGTACGCGGGCATGTGGGACCTGCAGAACACCCCGGCCGGGGTGTAACAATCCACCCCCATGGAAACCAAATGGCTCGAAGATTTCGTCAGCCTCGCTGAAACGCGAAGCTTCAGCCGCTCGGCGCAACTGCGCCACGTCACCCAGCCGGCGTTCTCGCGGCGCATCCAGTCGCTCGAGGCCTGGGCCGGGACCGACCTGGTGGACCGTTCGTCCTACCCCACGCGGCTCACGCCGGCCGGCCAGACGCTGTACGACCATGCGCTGGAGATGCTGCAGGCGCTGCAGAGCACGCGCGCCACGCTGCGCGCGCACACCGCCGCGGCGCAGGACGTGATCGAGTTCGCCGTGCCGCACACGCTGGCGTTCACCTTCTTCCCCTCGTGGCTGTCCAGCCTGCGCCGCGTCTGCGGGCCGATCAAGACCCGCCTGATCGCCCTGAACGTGCACGACGCCGTGCTGCGCCTGGTGGAAGGCAGCTGCGACCTGCTGATCGCCTACCACCACGCCTCGCAGCCGATCCAGCTCGACGCCGGCCGCTACGAGATGATGCACCTGGGCTCCGAGCTGCTCGCCCCCTATGCGCGCGCCGACGCCGATGGCCGCCCGGTGCACGCCCTGCCGGGCACCGCGCACCAGCCGCTGCCCTACCTGGCCTATGCGCCGGGCGCCTACCTGGGCCGGGCGGTCGACCAGGTGCTCAAGCAGAGCGGCACGCCGGTGCACCTGGACCGCATCTACGAAACCGACATGGCCGAGGGCCTCAAGGCGATGGCGCTCGAGGGCCACGGCGTGGCCTTCCTGCCGGCCAGCGCGGTGCGCAAGGAAGTGCGGGCCCGCAAGCTGGTGTCGGCCGGCGGCTCGCTCGAGACCTCGCTGGAGATCCGCATCTACCGGGAACGGACCACCGCCCGCAAGGCCAAGGGGCCGGTGGAGAAGTTCTGGAGCGACCTGCGCCAGCGGCTCGAATCCCCTTGAACGGGTCCTGGCCAGCCATTGGGGAAAGCTCGGATGCCGGCGCTTTGCATAATCGCCGCTGTGATCATCGGTGCGGCAGGCCGCCCGCGGTGCCGCCCGGTGCCCGGATGCCCGTTCTTTGCAGGGTGGGAAAGCCCGGGTGGAACGGAGTTTGCATAAGAGGCATGATGTGGCCGTCAACGTTGACCTCGCGTGCCGGTCGAGCGTGGCAACCGGCGGGTTCATTATTTATTTGTCAACAAGCAAGGAGATCCTTATGAAGAAACACCTGCTGGCATGCGCCGTGGCGGCGCTGGCCGCCACGAGCGCCTTTGCGCAGGCCGGCGACACCCTGGCCAAGATCAAGGCCTCGGGCGTCGTGAACCTGGGCGTGCGCGATTCCTCCGGTCTGGGTTTCACCATCGGCGGCGGCAAGTACGTGGGCTTCCACACCGAAATGGCCGAGCGCATCGTCGACGACCTGAAAAAGCAGCTCAGCGCGCCCAACCTGAGGATCAACTACCAGGTCATCACCTCGCAGAACCGCATTCCGCTGCTGCAGAACGGCACCATCGACTTCGAATGCGGCTCCACCACCAACAACCTGGCGCGCCAGAAGGACGTGGCGTTCGCCGTCACCACCTACGTCGAGGAGGTGCGCATGGCGGTCAAGACCAGCTCGGGCATCAAGTCGGTGAACGACCTGAACGGCAAGACCCTGGCCGTGACCACCGGCACCACTTCGGTGCAGCACGTGCGCCGCCACGCGCGCGACGCCAACCTGGACTTCAAGCAGGTGATGGGCAAGGACCACGCCGACAGCTTCCTGCTGCTCGAGTCCGGCCGTGCCGACGCGTTCGTGATGGACGGCTCCATCCTGGCGGCCAACATCTCCAAGGCCAAGAACCCGAAGGACTTCGCCATCGTCGGCGAGGTGCTGTCGGTCGAGCCGATCGCCTGCATGTTGCGCAAGGACGATCCCAAGATGAAGCAGGCGCTGGACGACAGCATCAAGCGCCAGATCAGCGACGGCTCGCTGGCCAAGCTGTACGACAAGTGGTTCATGCAGCCGATCCCGCCCAACAACGTGTCGCTGAACATGCCGCTGTCCGAGAGCAACAAGGCGGCCTGGGCCAATCCGAACGACAAGCCGATGGAAGACTACGCCAAGAAGTGATGCGATGCCTGCTGCTGCAGGCGATCGGGCCTGCGTGACCCGGCCGACGCCCGCCCGACCTTCCCGGGTGGGCGTCTTGGGTTGCGCAGCAGCGAGTCGGGAGGAGGAGCGAAAGGCATGAGATGCTGAACTTGGACTGGGCGGTGTTCTGCAAGGACACCCTCACGGGCGACGCGGTGTCGGGCTGCCTGGGAAGCGGCCGCGACATCACCTATCTGGACTGGATCTTCAGCGCCTGGGGCTGGACCGTCGGGGTCTCGCTCTCGGCCCTGGCGATCGCCCTGGTCGTCGGCTCCTTCATCGGCGTGCTGCGCACGCTGCCGGACAGCCCCTGGCTGGTGCGCTTCGGCAACGCCTGGGTGGAGCTGTTCCGCAACATCCCGCTGCTGGTGCAGATCTTCCTCTGGTACCACGTGGTGCCGGCGCTGGTGCCGCCCATGCGCGACATGCCGCCGTTCGCGCTGGTGGTGATCGCGCTGGGCCTGTTCACCTCGGCGCGCATCGCCGAGCAGGTGCGCGCCGGCATCCAGGCCCTGCCCAAGGGCCAGCGCTACGCGGGCATGGCGCTGGGCTTCACCACGCCGCAGTACTACCGCTACGTCATCCTGCCCATGGCGTACCGGATCATCATTCCGCCGCTCACCAGCGAGTCGATGAACATCTTCAAGAACTCGTCGGTGGCGTTCGCGGTGTCGATCCCCGAGCTGACGCAGTACGCCCTGCAGGTGGGCGAGGAAACCGCGCGGCTGATCGAGGTCTACCTCGCGGTGACGGTGCTTTACGTCATCTCGGCGCTGGTCATCAACCGCATCATGGCGTTCATCGAGAAGCGCTCGCGCGTGCCGGGCTTCGTGGCTTCCGGTACCGGCGCAGGGGGACATTGACATGAGCCCCCACGCTTTTCACTCCGTGTATGCGCTGCCCCCCGAAGGGGCCCAGGCCTGCCTTGGGGCGGCCCGGCGGGAGGCCTGACATGAACCTCGATTTCTCCCTCCTCGACTGGTCGCTGATCCAGGGCTTCATCCTCAAGGGGCTGTGGTTCAGCGTGATGCTGACCGTCGTCGCCACGCTGGGCGGCATCTTCTTCGGCACCCTGCTGGCGCTGATGCGCCTGTCGGGCAAGAAGTGGCTGGACGTGCCGGCGGCGATCTACGTCAACGGCATGCGCAGCATTCCGCTGGTGATGGTGATCCTGTGGTTCTTCCTGCTGGTGCCCTTCATCATCGGGCGGCCGATCGGGGCCGAGTATTCGGCCTTCATCACCTTCATCGCGTTCGAGGCCGCGTACTTCAGCGAGATCATGCGCGCCGGCATCCAGTCCATCCCGCGCGGCCAGGTGTTCGCCGGGCAGGCGCTGGGCATGAGCTACAGCCAGAACATGAAGATCGTGATCCTGCCGCAGGCCTTCCGCAACATGCTGCCGGTGCTGCTGACGCAGACCATCATCCTGTTCCAGGACACCTCGCTGGTCTACGCCATCGGCGCCTACGACCTGCTCAAGGGCTTCGAGACCGCCGGCAAGAACTACGGCCGCCCGATCGAGATGTACCTGACCGCCGCCGCGCTGTACTTCGTGATCTGCTTTGCGCTGTCCTACCTGGTCAAGCGCCTGCACAAGAAGATCGCCATCATTCGCTGAACAAGCCCCGCCTGGAGGAACCCAATGGCTGAGAAGATGATTGAAATGAAGGACGTGTCCAAGTGGTACGGCCCGGTGCAGGTGCTGAACAACTGCTCGGTCAGCATCGACAAGGGCGACGTGGTGGTGGTCTGCGGCCCTTCGGGCTCGGGCAAGTCCACCCTGATCAAGACGGTGAACGCGCTGGAGCCGATCCAGAAGGGCGAGATCGTCGTCAACGGCATCCGCGTCAACGACCCGGCCACCGACCTGCCCAAGCTGCGCTCCAAGGTCGGCATGGTGTTCCAGCACTTCGAGCTGTTCCCGCACCTGACGGTGACCGAGAACCTGACCATCGCCCAGATCAAGGTGCTGGGCCGCAGCGCCGACGAGGCCAAGACCCGCGGCCTGAAGATGCTCGACCGCGTGGGCCTGATGGCGCACAAGGACAAGTTTCCCGGGCAGCTCTCCGGCGGCCAGCAGCAGCGCGTGGCGATCGCCCGGGCGCTGTCGATGGACCCGATCGTGATGCTGTTCGACGAGCCCACCTCCGCGCTCGACCCCGAGATGGTGGGCGAGGTGCTGGACGTGATGGTCAGCCTGGCCAAGGAAGGCATGACCATGATGTGCGTGACGCACGAGATGGGTTTCGCGCGCAAGGTGGCCAGCCGCGTGATCTTCATCGACGTCGGCGGCAAGATCCTGGAAGACTGCTCGAAGGACGAGTTCTTCGGCAACCCCGAGGCGCGCCAGCCGCGCACCAAGGACTTCCTCAACAAGATCCTCGCGCACTGACCCCAGGCGCCGCGCGCTCACCCGGAGGCGCGGGCAGCGGAATGGGGCGGATGGGACAATAGCGCGATGAACCGCGCCACCCAAGACACCCTCACGATCACCCGGCCCGACGACTGGCACCTGCACGTGCGCGACGGCGACGCGCTGCGCGCCGTGGTGCCGCACACCGCCGCCCAGTTCGCGCGCGCGGTCATCATGCCCAACCTCAAGCCGCCGGTGACCACGGCGGCCCAGGCGGCGGCGTACCGCGACCGCATCCGCGCCGCCATGCCCGCCGGCAGCGGCTTCGAGCCGCTGATGACGCTCTACCTCACCGACAAGCTGCCGCCCGACGAGATCGCGCGCGCCCGCGAGGCCGGCGTGGTCGCGCTCAAGCTCTACCCCGCGGGCGCCACCACCAACAGCGACGCCGGGGTGACCGACATCCGCAAAACCTACCGCACGCTCGAGGCCATGCAGCGCGCCGGCCTGCTGCTGCTGGTGCACGGCGAGGTGACCTCGCCCGACGTGGACCTGTTCGACCGCGAGGCGGTGTTCATCGACGAACAGCTCATCCCGCTGCGGCGCGATTTCCCCGAACTCAAGATCGTGATGGAGCACATCACCACGAAGGAGGCCGCGCAGTACGTGGCCGGGGCCGGCCCCTTCACCGCGGCCACGCTCACCGCGCACCACCTGCTGTTCAACCGCAACGCCATCTTCACCGGCGGCATCCGCCCGCACTACTACTGCCTGCCGGTGCTCAAGCGCGAGACGCACCGCCAGGCCCTGGTGGCCGCCGCCACCAGCGGCAGCGACCGCTTCTTCCTCGGCACCGACAGCGCGCCGCACCCGGCCCACCTGAAGGAGCACGCCACCGGCTGCGCCGGCTGCTACACCGCGCACGCCGCCATGGAGCTGTATGCCGAAGCCTTCGACCAGGCTGGCGCGCTCGACAAGCTCGAGGCCTTCGCGAGCTTCCACGGTCCGGCGTTCTACGGCCTGCCGCGCAACACCGGCACCCTCACGCTCAAGCGCGAGGATTGGACCCCGCCCGAGTCCTTCGCCTTCGGCGACGCCGAACTCAAGCCGCTGTGCGCCGGCGAGGCGCTGCCTTGGCGGGTGGTGGCTGGCGCCGACTGAACCGAACGGTCCGTTTCAACCTTTGCCCAGGAGCCAGCTGTCCATGCCTTCCGAACGCCAGTTGCGCATCGCCCTGCTCATCGATGCCGACAACGCACCGGCCGACAAGATCGACGAGATCCTGACCGAGCTGTCCACGCTGGGCGAGATCAGCATCCGCCGCGCCTACGGCAACTGGACCAAGTCGGGCCTGAACGGCTGGCAGAACCGGCTGCTGGAGTTCGCGATCCGGCCGATCCAGCAGTTCGACTATTCCAAGCGCAAGAACGCCACCGACATGGCGATGACGGTGGACGCGATGGACCTGCTCTACAGCGAGCGGCCCGACGCCTTCGGCATCGTCTCGTCGGACGCCGACTTCACCCCGCTGGTGATGCACCTGCGCGCCAAGGGCGCGGCGGTGTACGGCTTCGGCGCCGAGCAGACCCCCAAACCGTTCGTGAACGCCTGCTCGCGCTTCCTGTACCTGGAGTCGCTGGTGAGCGATGACGAGGAAGCCGCCGCGCCGCCGGCCGCCGGCGCGGCAGCGGACCGGCCGGAGTCCCGGCCGGCGGCCGAGGCGGTGGTGACACCCGAGGAAGAGGTGCCGGCCCCGGGCGTTCCCTGCCGGCCGGCCACGCTGCGCGTGCCGACGGCGCAGCTGCGCCAGGACACGCGGCTGATGAACCTGCTGCGCGATGCCGTGCACGCGACGGAAGACGAAACCGGCTGGGCGCGCGTGGGCGCGGTGGGCACGCAGATCGGCAACAAGACCTCGTTCGACCCGCGCAACTACGGCTACGCGACGCTGTCCAAGCTGCTGGCCGCCACCCAGGCCTTCGAGTTCCGCGACGAAGGCACGTCGCGCGTGGCGGTGCGCGACAAGCGGGCCGCCCGCCCGGCGCCGGCCGACGGGTCGCCTGCCGCGTGAACCGCGCGCCGCCTGGCACGGCCGATGCCGGGCTGTCCGCCATCGACTGGCGACAGCCCTGGCTGTGGCCGCTGGCGGCGGTGGGGCAGGGCGCGGCGCAACGGGTGATGGCTGGCGATGGCGTGCCCGTCGCGCTGAACGCTTCGGCCGGCGTGGACGGACCGGGTGTGCGCTTCATCCCGCAGTCCGAACGGCCGCCCGGCATGGCCTACGAGCGGTTCATCTTCGATGCCGGCCGCGTGCCCACGCGCGAGAACCTGCACGATTTCTTCAATGGCCTGTGCTGGCTGCGCTTTCCGCTGGCCAAGCAGCGCCTGAACCGGCTGCAGGCGGCCGAGATCGCCGCGCATGGCGTGGGCGCGGTGCGCGGGCCGGTGCGCGATGCGCTCACGCTGTTCGACGAGAACGCCGCCCTGCTGCAGGCGCCCGAGCCGCTGTGGCAGGCCTTGCTGGCGCGCGAGTGGACACGGCTGTTCGTCGCGCTGCGCCCGCTCTGGGTCCAGGCGCGGCTGGTGCTGTTCGGCCACGCGCTGCTGGAAAAGCTGGTCACGCCCTACAAGTCGATCACCGCGCACGTGCTGCGCGAGCCGGTGCCGCTTGCGCTCGGCCAGGACCTGGCGGCCTGGGACGCCTGGCTCGCCGCCCGCCTGGACGCCCCCCGGCTGGCGGCCAAGCCCTTCACGCCGCTGCCGGTGCTCGGCGTGCCGGGCTGGTGGCCGGCCAACGAGACGCCCGGTTTCTACGACGATCGGGCGGTTTTTCGGGCACCGCGCGCTTGATTCCGGCGCCGCCAGCCTCATACTGGTTTCTCGGTATCATGCTGCGCCGCTCCGCGGCGGGGCGGCAACCGCGAAAGCGGGAACCTGCCCGGCCCGCGAGGGTCACAAGCGCCATCCGGCGGCCCCGACGCCATTGAAGCCTCAACGGAGAAGAAAACACCATGAAGCGCATCCTGCTGTTCGTCCTGACCAACTTCGCCGTGATGGCGGTCCTGCTGGTCACCACCCGCATCCTGGGCGTGGACCGTTTCCTCACGGCCAATGGCCTGGACATGACGGCGCTGGCCGGCTTCTCGCTCGTGATCGGCTTCGGCGGCGCGATCATCTCGCTGCTGATGAGCAAGCCGATGGCCAAGATCAGCACCCGGGCGCGCGTGATCAACCAGCCGCAGACCGCCGACGAGGCCTGGATCGTGGAGACGGTGCGCAAGTTCGCCGACAAGTCCGGCATCGGCATGCCCGAGGTCGCCATCTTCGAGGGCGCGCCCAACGCATTCGCCACCGGCGCGTTCAAGAACTCGGCGCTGGTGGCCGTGTCCACCGGCCTGCTGCAGAACATGACCAAGGAAGAGGTCGAGGCCGTGATCGGCCACGAGGTCGCGCACGTGGCCAACGGCGACATGGTCACCATGACCCTGATCCAGGGCGTGATGAACACCTTCGTGGTGTTCCTCAGCCGCGTGATCGGCTACGCGGTGGACGCCTTCCTGCGCCGCGGCAGCGACAGCAACTCGGGCCCCGGCATCGGCTACATGCTCACCACCATCGTGATGGACGTCGTGCTCGGCTTCCTGGCCGCCATCATCGTGGCCTGGTTCAGCCGCCAGCGCGAGTTCCGCGCCGACGCCGGCGCCACGCAGCTCATGGGCCGCAAGCAGCCGATGATCAACGCCCTGGCCCGCCTGGGCGGCCTGACCCCGGGCGAACTGCCCAAGACCTTGCAAGCCATGGGCATCACGGGCAGCCTGGGCAAGCTGTTCTCGACCCACCCGCCGATCGAGGAGCGCATCGCCGCGCTGCAGCAGGGCTGATCCCCAGCGCTGCTGCCCGTGCCCTGTTCGCCGCCTTCCAGGTCATGACGCCGGTGGGCCCGAAAGGGCCAGGCGCCTATCAGCGCGCGCCGGAACCCGCCATGTCCACCGCCCTGCTCGACGCCTCTTTCCACGCGCTGCCCGAGCTGATCCGCCGGCACGCGCGCCACCAGCCCGATAAACCCGCGCTGCGCGACGAGCGGGAAACGCTGACCTATGGGCAGCTCGACGCGCTGATGGACCGCGTGGCGGCCGCGCTGCAGCGCGACGGCGTGCAGCCCGGGCAGGCGGTCGCCATCTGCGCGCTGAACGCCGCGCGCTACGCCGCGCTGTTCCTGGGCGCGCTGCGCGCGGGCGTGGTGGTGGCGCCGCTGGCGCCTTCGTCCACGGCCGAGAGCCTGGGCGGCATGCTGCGCGACGCCGAGGCGCGGCTGCTGTTCGCGGACGGGTCCGCGCCTGCCGCCGATGGCGCGCCGCGCACCATCGCGCTGGATGGGGCGGCGTTCGAGGACTGGCTCGCGCCCGAGGGCGCCGCGCCCGCGCCGGTGGCGATCACGCCGGAGATGCCGTTCAACATCATCTATTCCTCGGGCACCACGGGCACGCCCAAGGGCATCGTGCAGCCGCACGGCATGCGCTGGACGCACATCCGCCGCGGCGCGGCCTACGGCTATGGCCCGCACGGCACGACGCTGCTGGCCACGCCGCTGTACTCCAACACCACGCTGGTGGTGTTCTGCCCCACGCTGGGCATGGGCGGCTGCGTGGTGCTGATGGGCAAATTCGACGCGCTGCGCTACCTGCAACTGGCGCAGCAATGCCGCGTCACGCACACCATGCTGGTGCCCGTGCAGTACCAGCGCATCATGGCGCTGCCGCAGTTCGGCGCGTTCGACCTGTCCTCGTTCCGCTTCAAGTTCTGCACCAGCGCGCCGTTCCGCGCGGAACTGAAGGCCGACGTGCTGGCGCGCTGGCCCGGCGCGCTGACCGAGTTCTACGGCATGACCGAAGGCGGCGGCACCTGTATCCTCGACACGCACCTGCACCCGGACAAGCTGCACACCGTGGGCAAGCCGGTCGAGGGGCACGACATCCGCCTGATCGACGAGGACGGCAACGAGGTGCCGCCCGGCGAGCCGGGCGAGGTCGTGGGCCATTCGCCCGGCATGATGACCGGCTACCACAAGCAGCCCGGGAAGACGCGCGAGGCCGAGTGGTTCGACGCCGCGGGCAAGCGCTTCATCCGCACCGGCGACGTGGGCCGCTTCGACGCCGACGGCTTCCTCATCCTGTTCGACCGCCGCAAGGACATGATCATCAGCGGTGGCTTCAACATCTACCCGAGCGACCTGGAGGCCGAACTGCGCAAGCACCCCGCCGTGGCCGATGCGGCCGTGGTCGGCGTGCCGTCCGAGCAGTGGGGCGAGACACCCGTGGCCTACGTGGTGCTGCGTCCCGGCCAGGGCGCAGCACCGGTCGAGGTGATGGATTGGTACAACCAGCGCGCGGGCAAGATCCAGCGCCTGGCCGACCTGTGCGCCGTCGACGAGTTGCCGCGCAGCGCCATCGGCAAGGTGCTCAAGCGCGAGCTGCGCGACCGCTACCGCGGCAGCGAGCGGTAAGCACCGGCCCTTCGAGCCGGGCGGCGTGCGGGCTCAGCGGTTCCTTTCCCAGCGGTCCTTGTCCCAGCGCGGCGGCGGGCCGGCATGGCGCGGGGGCGGCTGGAAATGGCCCGGGCCCCAGCGGTGGCCGTTGATGGGCATGACCCTCGGTGGCGGCAGCGGCGCCGCGCGGTGGCTGGGATAGAACTGGGTGCCGACCACGATGCGGGTGGTGGTGACCACGGGTGGCGCCACGTAGTGCACTTGCGGTGGCGGCGGGGACGGGTAGGTCACCGCCGGGGACGGGGCGGGCGGCAGGGCATCCACCGGCGTGACGCTCAGGCGCACGAAGCGGCCCGGGTCGTGCGGCATCTGCGTGCGGTACTGCTGGCCCGCGTACTCGTAGACCACGTCGTAGGCCACGGTGCGGTTTTCGTAGAGGGTCTGCGTGCCGCAGCGGCGGTAGGTCTCGGTGTAGGCCTGGCCTGGGCCTTCGACCCGGTCGCCGACGATGGCGCCGCCGATCAGGCCGATCACGGTGGCGGCGGTGCGCCCGCTGCCATTGCCGACGGCATTGCCCATCGCCCCGCCGGCGATGCCGCCGAGCAGGGCGCCGGCGCCGGACTTCTGGCCGGGGTAGGTGATGCGCTCATCGCTGCACACCTCGCGCGGCACGGCGACCTGCTGGATCACCGGCGTGCTGCTGATCACGCGGCCCTGCGCCTCCTGGGCCTGCGCCAGGCCGCTGGCAGCCGCGGCCAGCGCGCCGGCCATCATGGGGATCGCAACAGAGGTTTTCATGGTGGGCTCCTGAATCGGGTCGCGGGAAGCTTGCGCCGCCCGTGTCAAGCCAGCATGCGCTCGGCGTAAAGATTTGTTGCCGGCCCTTCGGGCAGGCCCAGCAAGTCGCGCGCGAGCGCTTCCGCGATTTTCAACCCGTCCATGCCGGCCGACAAGATGCCGCCCGCGTACCCGGCGCCTTCGCCCGCCGGGTACAGGCCGGGCGTGTTCAGGCTCTGGCCGTTGGGCCCGCGCGCGATGCGCAGGGGCGAGGACGTGCGGGTCTCCACGCCGGTGAGCACGGCGTCGGGCATGTCGTAGCCGCGCAGCTTGCGGCCGAACGCCGGCAGCGCCTCGCGCATGGCCTCGATCGCGTAGGCCGGCAGGGCCAGGGCCAGGTCGACCGGCTTCACGCCCGGGCGGTACGAGGGCGCCACCTCCCCCAGGGCCTGCGAGGGCCGCCGCTGCAGGAAGTCGCCCACGCGCTGGGCGGGCGCGTCGTAGTTGGCGCCGCCCAGTTCGTAGGCGCGCGCTTCGAGCGTGCGCTGCAGCACCACGCCGGCCAGCGGGTGCACGCGGCCTTGCGCCGCCGCCGTCGTGGCCTGCGCCGCGTAGCGCGGGCCGTCGGCGGGGCCGAAGGCGGCGTGCCACTGCGGGGCGTCCTGGGGAAAGGTTTGCGGGAAGTCGGCCGGCTCGATGCCGACCACCAGGCCGGCATTCGCGTTGCGCTCGCTGCGCGAGTACTGGCTCATGCCGTTCGTCACCACGCGCCCCGGCTCGGAGGTGGCGGCGACCACGGTGCCGCCCGGGCACATGCAGAAGCTGTAGACCGTGCGGCCGTTCTGCGCGTGGTGCACCAGCTTGTAGTCGGCCGCGCCCAGCAGCGGGTGGCCGGCGTGGCGGCCCCAGCGCGCGCGGTCGATCACGCTTTGCGGGTGCTCGATGCGGCAGCCGATCGAGAACGGCTTGGCCTCCATGAACACGCCCGCGTCCCAGAGCATGGCAAAGGTGTCGCGTGCGCTGTGGCCGAGCGCCAGCACCACGCGCCGCGTGGGCAGCTCGAAGGTTTCGCCGGTGTCCAGGCGGCGGACCTGCAGCGCTTCGAGGCGCCGGCGCTCGCCCTGGCCCTCGCTCTCACGGCCGAGCACGAGGCCACGCAGTTGATGCCGGAAGCGGATCTCGCCGCCGAGCGCGGTGATCTTTTCGCGCATGGCCTCGACCACCCGGACCAGCTTGAAGGTGCCGATGTGCGGGTGCGCCACGCAAAGGATCTCGGGCGGCGCGCCCGCGTCCACGAACGCCCGCATCACCTGGCGCCCGAGGAAGCGCGGGTCCTTGATCTGGCTGTAGAGCTTGCCGTCGGAGAACAGGCCCGCGCCGCCCTCGCCGAACTGCACGTTGCTCTCGGGATCGAGCACGCGGCGGCGCCACAGGCCCCAGGTGTCGCGGGTGCGTTCGCGCACCGGCTTGCCGCGTTCCAGCACGATCGGGCGCAGGCCCATCTGCGCCAGTACCAGCGCGGCGAACAGGCCGCAGGGGCCGAGCCCGACCACGACCGGGCGTTCGCGCCCGTCGGCCGGCCAGCCGGCCGGGGCCCGGCCGGGCGGGTGCCAGGCCATGTCGGGCGTGGGCTGCACGTGGGGCCGGCCGGCATGTCGCGCGAGCAGGGCGGCCTCCTGCGCCGGGTCGGCCAGCGCCACGTCGACGATGTAGACCGCGAGCACGTCGCTGGCCTTGCGGGCGTCGAAGCTGCGCTTGAAGACCTGCAGCCGTTCGATCCGGGTGCTCTCGATGCCCAGCGCTTCGGCCGCCAGCCGGCGCAGCGCGGCTTCGGGATGGGGCGGCGGCAGGCGGTCCTGCTCGGTCTCGGCGGGGGCGTCGGCAGCGCGCCGGTGTTCGGCCGGCACCTCGGCCAGCGGCAGCTTGAGTTCGGAGAGTCGGATCATGGGGTCGCGGGGCTTGTGTCGATCAAGCAGACAGGCGAAGCCCGTATTGTCGTCGGCGGGGGCGGTGCGCCGTGTTGTGTCTTTAAATAATCCGGGTGAAATTATTTAGCCCGGGTATAATTTTGTCTTTTGCCATGAAATGGATGGAATGACGGCCATGGATGCCCCTGTTTCGCCCCGCTGCACCGCCTTCCTGGAGGGCCGGCGCGTGGCGTTTGGAACCTACGCCGAGGTCGCCCAGGCGCTGTCGGCCCAGGGCCTGGCCGCCGGAGGCGGCGGGCTGCTGGTGTTCGACGACGCCACCGGCGCGCAGGTCGACGTCCCGTGGCCGCCCTGCTGCGCGGCGGAGTCCACGGCCGCCGCACCCGCGCCGGCGGTCGGGCGGCCGCGCCTGGGGGTGGTGGCGCGCGAGGTGACGCTGCTGCCGCGCCACTGGGAGTGGCTGTCTCGCCAGCCCGGCGGCGCGTCGGCCGCGCTGCGGCGCCTGGTGGACGAGGCCCGGCACACCCACGCCGCGCGCGACACGCAGCGGCAGGCGACCGAGCGGGCCTACCGCTTCATGAGCGCCATCGCGGGCGGCTTCGCGGGCTTCGAGGAAGCCTCCCGCGCGCTGTTCGCCCACGACGCCGAGGCGCTGGCCCGCCACATCGCCCACTGGCCATCCGATGTGCAGGCGCACCTGGCCTGGCTGGCGCGGGACGCCTGCGTGGCGCCGTCCTGAGCGGCGGCCGGCCTTTTTCCCCGCAAGAACCACCACTTCCTTCGGTTTTTTTCTTCATGCAAACCCCTTCCCAAGGCCCGCTCTGGCGGGTCTATCTCGCGTTTCTCGTGCCGATGGTGCTGTCCAACATCCTGCAAGGGCTGTCGGGCACGCTCAACGGGGTCTTCATCGGCCAGATGCTGGGCACCCACGCGCTGGCGGCGGTGTCGGGCATGTTCCCGATCGTCTTCTTCTTCATCTCGCTGGTGATCGGCCTGGGGGCCGGCGCCTCGGTGCTGATCGGCCAGGCCTGGGGCGCACGCGAGCCCCACAAGGTCAAGGCGATCGCGGGCGCGTCGCTGGCGCTGGGCGCGGCGATCGGGCTGGCGGCGGCGGTCCTGGGGCTGGTGTTCGCGCGGCCGGCGATGCAGGCGCTGGGCACGCCGGCCGACGTGCTGGACGCGGCGGTGGGCTATGCGCGCGTGATGCTGATGACCATGCCGCTGCTGCTGGTGTTCATCCTGTTCACGCAGCTGCTGCGCGGCGTGAGCGACACCGTCTCGCCCATGCTGGCGCTGCTGCTGTCCACCGCGCTGGGCCTGCTGCTCACGCCGGCGCTGATCCAGGGCTGGCTCGGCCTGCCGCGCCTGGACATCCAGAGCGCGGCCTACGCCGGGCTGGTGGCCTACGCGGCCGCGCTGGGCTTCCTGGTGTGGCGGCTGGGGCGGCGGCGCAGCGTGCTGGCGTTCGACCGCGAGCTGCTGGGCGCGCTGCGGCTGGACCGCGCCATCCTGGCCCAGGTGATGCGCATCGGCCTGCCGACCGGGCTCCAGATGGTGGTGATCTCGATGTCGCAGCTGGTGATCCTGTCGCTGGTGAACAGCCACGGCTCGGCGGCGACGGCGGCCTACGGCGCGGTGACCCAGGTGGTGAACTACGTCCAGTTCCCGGCCTTGTCGATCGCGATCACGGCCTCCATCCTGGCGGCGCAGTCCATCGGCGCCGGGCGGATCGACCGCCTGGGCGCGATCCTGCGCGCCGGGCTGTGGTTCAACGTCGCGATCACCGGCGGCCTGGTGCTGCTGGGCTACGCGCTGTCGCACCACCTGCTGGGCTTCTTCATCACGCAGCCCGAGGTGCGGCAGCAGGCCGAGCACCTGCTGCACATCATGCTCTGGAGCCTGCTGCTGTTCGGTTTCCAGGCAGTGGTGGGCGGCATCATGCGCGCCAGCGGCGTGGTGCTGATGCCGATGGCGATCTCCATCTTCTGCATCCTGGCCGTGGAGCTGCCCGCGGCCTGGCTGCTGGACGCGCGCCTGGGCCTGCCCGGCATCTGGATCGCCTTCCCGGTCGCCTACCTGGCCATGCTGGCGCTGCAGTCGGCCTACTACCGGCTGGTCTGGCGCCATCGCACGATTGAACGGTTGATATGACTCCCCCCTGCGCGCCTTCGGCGCTTCCCCCCTCTCTGGCGCGCCGCTGTGCGGCGCTTGGAGGGGGGACGACATCTCGGGCCGGCGAAGCCGGACCCTCGCTGTCTCTGGTTTTTTGCTCGCTCCGCTCGCTCGCGGGTATCGGGGGATAATCGGCGCCGTGAAGCGCACCAGACCGCCGCTGGCACGAGACCCGAAAGGGTGTGCTGGAGGAACGTCCGGACTGCACAGGGCAGCGTAGGAGGTAACACCTCTCCACCGACAAGTCGCAAGACCCTAAGGTGAGGATCAGAGCAACAGAGACGAGCCGATTCAGTTCGGGTGAAACGGGCAATCTCTACGCGCAGCAATACCAAATAGGCCAGCGTCGATGTGGCTCCGCGGAGCTGGCGGGTAGGTAGCACCGAGCCGGGTGGGCGACCCCCGGCCCAGATGAATGGCGGTCACGTCCGGGGCGACCCGGATGCACAGAATCCGGCTTATCGGTGCGCTTCACACTTTTTTTGCTTGCAGCCAGTCAGGGCTCACGGTCGCGCACGTACACGATCGCCTCCGCCCGCGTGCGCACGCCCAGCTTGTCGAAGATGCTCGAGACCTGGTTGCGCACCGTTTTTCGCTCTTGTTCAACTGCTGCGCGATGGCCAGGTTGTCCAGACCGAGGGACACGAGACGCAACACCTCGCGCTCGGCCGGTGTCAGTGCCACATCGCCGGTGTCTCGGGTGGCATCGGCCCGCGCGGCGCCCAGAAAGCCGCGCAGTTCGGCCAGGAAGATGGGCCACGCGGGCTCGGTGTCCAGCAGCACGTGGTTGTCGCTGTCCAGCGGCACGAAGCGCGCCCCCGGGATCAGCGCCGCTAGTTGTTGAGTTGCAATAGGTTGTTCCCGGAGAGACGGGATGCTGGAGGCTTG
>CAZAPJ010000007.1:0-128863 GCA_964487025.1 uncultured Hydrogenophaga sp. | reverse complement strand
TCGTCGAACACCAGCAAGCGCTCGTTGTTGGGCAGCAGCGCGCCGCGCGCGATCAGGGTGATGCCTTCGCTCTCGAACGGCGAACCGCTGCCGCTGCCACCGCCCCCCTGGGCACCACCGGGGCTGAGTTCGAACGATTGCTGCCAGTGCCCGCCTTCGTGCGGCGTGCGTTCCGCGAGGAAGCGCTCGAACTGCTGCAGCACGCCGGTGGCGAAGGTTTCCAGGCCCGGCACCGCGGCCAGCGGCGCGCCCAGGTGCAGCGCCAGCGGCGTGCGCAGGATGCGCGCGGCGCCCGGGTTGACGCTGAGCAGGCACCCCGCCTCGTCGAGCACCACCACGCCGGCTGTGAGGTTGTCCAGGATGGTCTGCAGGTTGGAGCGCGCGGCGTCCACCTGCTCCATGCTCTGCTGCACCGCGGTGCGCGCGTCGGCCAGGTCCTGCGTCATGTGGGCGAAGGTGCGCGTGAGGCTGGCGAGTTCGTCGCGCGAGGTCAGCGCGGTCTTGGGCGCGAGGTTGCCGGCGGCCACTTCGCGCATGCCTTCGGCCAGCACGAGCAGCGGGCGCACGAGCTGGTTGCCCAGCAGCACGGCCAGCAGCACCGCGCCGAACACCGCCAGGAACAGCGCCAGCGTGAGGGTGCCGATGTACATGCGGCGCAGGCCCTCGCGCGCGAAGGCGCGCTCCTGGTATTCGCGGTTGGCCACCTGCACGGCCAGCGCGTCGGTCACCAGCGCGCGCGGCAGCGGCGTCACCACCTGCAGGTAGCGCGGCTCGGCGGTGAGGCCGAAGTTGGGCGGGCTGACCAGGGCGAGCACCTTGATGCGTGCCTCGCCGACGGCGTCGCTGCCACCCCCGGTGCCCTCCTCCAGCCCTTCGACCTGCGCGGCCACGCGCGTGGCGCGCACGTTGCGCAACTGGGCCGGCGTGGGCCGCTCGGGGCTGAGGTCGAAGCGCGAGAGGCCCGAGCTGCCCAGCGCCTGGCCGCCGGCGCCCCAGAGCACGAGGTCGGATGCGCCGAGCTGCTCGCGCAGGCGGTCCAGCGCGAGCACGGCGGACGCATTGGGCAGGCGCGACAACTCCTCGGCGGCCACCCGGGTCTTGCTGCTGAGGTCGGCGGCGAGCGTGTCCAGCGTGGTGCGGCCCAGGTTCAGCCCGGCCGACAGCGCGGATTCCACGCGCACGTCGAACCAGCTCTCGATGGAGCGCGAGACGAACTGGTACGACACGGTGTAGATCAGCACCCCGGGCAGGATGCCGACCAGCCCGATGATGGCGGCCAGCTTGATCAGCAGCCGGCTGCCGAACTTGCCGCGCCGCAGGCGCAGCGCGAGCCGGAACGCCAGCCAGAGGATGACCAGCAGCAGGAAGGCCGCCACGGCCACGTTGACCGCGACCAGCCAGGTGAAGTTCTGCTCGTAGAGCGCGCGGTTGTTGGTGGCCAGCGTCAGCAGGAACAGCAGCACCATGCCCACCCCGGCCATGAAGACCAGGCCGGCGCCCACCGCCCAGCGCAGGGCGGCGGACTTGCGCCGCTGCTGGGGGGAGGAGCGGCTGCTGCCGGGTGTCGCGGTCGTCGTTGTCACGGTGCGCGGGCGCCTTGCCTGGCCACGGCTGCTGGCATCAGCGGGCCGGCTCGGGGTGGAGGTGGGCCTCGGCGGAGGCGGTGCCGGGCTCGGTGCCGCCAGCGTCCAGCAGCTTCACAGCGCCGCTGGCCGGCGCGGCGGGCGCCGGCTTCTCGATCTCGACCGATTCGGACACCGGGATCCGGCGCTGCAGCTCGATCGCCCAGTCGGGCTGGTTCGCCATGCCGATCTGGAACGGCCGGGGCAGCAGCGACAGGTCGAGGCGGAACGCGAACTCGACCCGGTGGGTGGCGTCCGCCTCGAGCCGGTCGGCGCCGGCGATGCGCCAGCGCGAGACGCGGGCGACGCCGGCGAGCGCCTCGGCCAGGGTGTCGAAGTTCTGGTGCAGCGCGTACTGCAGGCCTGCGCCGCCGCTGGGCCCCCCGGTCTCGTTGGACAGGCTCACCCGCCAGCGGCGCGTGAGCGGCTGGTAGGCCAGGCGCAGCGTGCGGGTGGCGCTGGCCACGCGCTTGTCGGCCCAGTACCAGCGATAGCGGTAGACGTCGGCCTGCCAGACGAAGTACAGCGGCACCGCGCGCAACAGCGCGTCTTCCACCAGTGGGGTGGGCGTGAGCTCCATGCGGGCGGAAAGGTAGAGCGCCTCGTTGGTCCGCAGCAGGCTGAGCTGCTCCAGTTGCGGCGCCTGGGCCTGCGCGGGCCACAGGGCGAGCCCCAGCCACAGCGCCAGGCCGAGGCACCGCAGCCGGTCCGCGAGCCACCGCGCGGCGCGCCGTCCGCGCCAGGGCGCAGGCGGCTCATGGCCCGGTCTTGTCGAGCCGGGCATAGAAGAATCCGTCGTGTCCACCGGGAAGATTGTCGTTGAACTGCCCCGCGGCGGCGGCGCCCCCGGGCAGCAAATGCCCCATCGAGGGGCGGGCGACGGCATCGGTGTGGTGCGCAAGGAACGCCGGGATCTGCTCCGAGCCCTCGGCGCGGAACACCGAGCAGGTCGCGTACAGCAGGCGGCCGCCCGGCTTGAGCAGCGGCCACAGGGCTGCCAGCAGCGCGCGCTGCGCGGCCGCGAGCGCCGCCACGTCGCTCTCGCGGCGCAACCAGCGCACGTCCGGGTGGCGGCGCACGATGCCCGAGGCGGTGCAGGGCGCGTCGAGCAGGATGGCGTCGAACGGCCGGCCGTCCCACCAGGTGCCGGGCTGGGCGGCATCGGCGCAGCGCACCTCGGCCTGCAGGCCGAGGCGGCGCAGCGTGCCGCCGATGCGCTCGCAGCGGCGCGCGTCCACGTCGAGCGCCAGCAGGTCCAGGTCGGCGCGCTCGAGCAGGTGGGCCGCCTTGCCGCCGGGCGCGGCGCAGGCGTCCAGCACCCGGTCGGCGCGGTGCCAGTCCCGGCCGTCGAGCAGCCCGTCCGCGGCGAACTGGGCGGCGGCGTCCTGCACCGAACAGTGGCCCTGCGCGAACCCCGGCAGGCGCTCCACCGGCACCGGCTGCGCCAGCACCAGCCCGTCGCTGCCCACCGGCGTGGAGGCCAGGCCGACCGCCTGCAGGGCGCGCTGGTACGCGGCGCGGTCGGTGCGGCGCCGGTTCACGCGCAGGGTCATGGGCCCGGGCCGGTTGTCGGCGGCCAGGATGACTTCCCACTGCCCGGGGTGGTCGCGCATGAGGCGGTCGATCCACCAGCGCGGGTGGTTCCAGCGCGCGACCGGATCGGTCTCGGCCCGCGCCAGCAGCGCCGGCCGTTCGCGCAGGAAGCGGCGCAGGCAGGCGTTGACGAACGGCGCCGAGCGGCTGGTGGTCCGGCCCTCCCGGGCCGCTTCGACGGCCTGGTCCACCACGGTATGGGGCGCATAACGCGGCTCGTGCGGCGCCGACGGCTCCAGCAGCAGGGCCAGCGCACTGCACAGCAAGGCATGCACCGCGGGGGGCGGCTGGCGTGGCGCCAGCGCCTCGGCCAAGGCGCGCGCCGTCCCCAGCCGGCGCAGCACATGGAAAGTGAGGGCTTGCACGCCTGGCCGCAGCGCGGCCGGCACTGCCGGCAAGGCGTCGTTGAGCGAACGCCCCTGGTCCACCGCGCGCACGCACTGCGCGACCGCGCGCAGTTGCGTGGCCAGCCGGGGAGAGGCCGGCGGGGCCGCGGAAGGTTCGGGCGGGTTCAGGGCAGCCATGGCGGGAAACGGATCAGCGGTCGGGCAGCGACGGCGAAAGCGGCAGCGGCCCCATGTCGCGACCGTAGACGCGGCGGATGCGCCGGGACAGCGGCGGATGGGAATCGAGCCAGTGCGCGACCGCGCCGCGTTCGTTGGCCACCAGCAGCATGTGCTGAACGAGCGATCCGGTTGGGCGGGAAAACGTGCCTTCGCGCTGCTGGGCCAGCACCTTGCGCAGCACGCCGCCGAGCCCGTCGCGGCTGCGCGTCCATTGCACGGCGCGGGCATCAGCCAGGTACTCGCGCTGGCGCGACACCGCCGCCTGCAGGGCATGGCCCGCGACCCAGCCGAGCCAGCCCGCGGCCATGATGGCCAGGCCGATCAGCGCCGCCGCCATGCGGCGGTCCTTCGCGTCGGGCTCGAACAGGTGCTGGCCCATGCGAAACAGCATCTCCAGGCCGAACACCATGCCGACCAGGCGCATGTTCAGCCGCGTGTCCCCTTCCCCGATGTGGCTGAACTCGTGCGCCACCAGCCCCTGCAATTCGTCGCGCGTGAGGTGGCGCAGCGCGCCGTGCGTCACGGCCACCACGGCGTCGTCCTCGTCCCAGCCCGCGGCGAAGGCGTTGATGCCCTCGTCGCGCGCGATCACCATGGGCGTCGGCCGCTTCATGCGGGCGGCGATCGCCATCTCGTCGACGATGTTGCAGAACCGCTGCTCGTCCAGGTGGCCCGAGGGCTGGGCCGCGCGCGCGCCCATCTGCTCGGCCAGGCGCACCCCGCCGCCATCGGCCAGCCGCGAGGTCTCGACCCACCAGCCGCCCAGCACGAACAGCAGGGTCACGCCGGTGTTGACCGCGAAGAAATGGCGCGGAAAACGCAGCTCGCCCGGCATCCAGAAGCCCCAGCTCAGGCCCCAGGCCAAGGCCAGCGCGGCATTGACCGCCACCACCAGCAGCAGCACCGTGACCACGAAAGCCAACAGCAGGCGCCGCGTCCGGCTTCGCGCATCGCGCTGGAACTCGAAAAAGCGCATGTCAGTTTTCCATAGCGCCGAGCAGCACCTGCAACGAATGAAGTAACGCCAACCCAGAGACAGCGAGGGTCCGGCTCCGCCGGCCCAAGCTGTCGTCCCCCCTCCAAGCGCCGCGCAGCGGCGCGCCAGAGAGGGGGGAAGCGCCGAAGGCGCGCAGGGGGGTGTCCCTCACATCTTTATTCTCAGGGTCTCCCGCTCAGCCTCGCTGCTGGTCGAGGCCAGCATGGCCTGGGGCTGGAAGCCGAACAGGCGCGCGATGACGAGGGTGGGGAACTGGGCCGCGGCGTCGTTGAACGCCAGCACCTGGTCGTTGTAGGCCTGGCGCGCGAAGCCGACGCGGTTCTCCGTGCTCGCCAGTTCCTCGCTGAGCTCGCGCATGTTCTGATCGGCCTTGAGGTCGGGATAGGCCTCGACGACCGCGAACAGGCGGCCCAGGGCGCCGCCCAGGGCCTGCTCGGCGCCCGCCAGCGCGCCGAGGGCACCGGCATTGAGCGGGCTGCCGGCGGCGGCCTGCTCGGCGCCGCGGGCCTGGTTGCGCGCGGCGATCACGGCTTCCAGCGTCTGCGCCTCGTGCGCAAGGTAGCGGCGCGCCACCTCGACCAGGTTGGGGATCAGGTCGTAGCGGCGCTTGAGCTGCACGTCGATCTGGCCGAAGGCGTTCGCGATCGCGTTCTTCAGCCGGACCAGCCGGTTGTAGGCGCCCACGGCCCAGAAGAACACCATCAGGCCGGCCGCCAGCATCACCCAAAGCGAAACCGCCATCTCTTGACTCCTTCCTGTCGGTGCAAGAACCTTGCATGAACGCCGTGTCGAGGCGCGGCCAATATACCCCAGCGCCGGCGCGCCGCCACGAACGAAAACACCCCCGGCCGGACGGCCGGGGGTGTTGCGGGCGCCAGCGGCGCGAAGGCGTGCGCCGCTGGCGGCGGCCTTACTCCGCCGCTTCGTTCGACGCGTCGGACGACTGCTGCTGCTCGGCCTGGTCGGCCGCGAGCGAGAGCGCGTCGGCCTCGGCGATGGCGCGGCGTTCCTCGTCGTCCATCTTCTCCTTGGCCTTGCGCGCCTCGTGGTAGGCCATGCCGGTCCCGGCGGGGATCAGGCGGCCGACGATCACGTTCTCCTTCAGGCCACGCAGGTCGTCGCGCTTGCCCATGATGGCCGCCTCGGTCAACACGCGCGTGGTTTCCTGGAAGGATGCCGCGGAGATGAACGAGTCGGTGGACAGCGAGGCCTTGGTGATGCCCAGCAGCACGTTGCTGTAGGTCGCGGGCAGCTTGCCCTGGGACTGCAGCTCGTCGTTGGTGTTGAGGATCTCGGAACGCTCGACCTGCTCGCCCGCGATGTAGGACGAATCGCCCGGGTTCTCGACCACGACGCGGCGCAGCATCTGGCGCACGATCACCTCGATGTGCTTGTCGTTGATCTTCACGCCCTGCAGGCGGTAGACGTCCTGCACCTCGTCGACGATGTAGCGCGAGAGCTCCTCCATGCCCAGCAGGCGCAGGATGTCCTGCGGGTCGGCCGGGCCGTCCACGATGCTCTCGCCCTTGTTGACCACCTGGCCTTCGTGCACCAGGATGTTCTTCTCCTTGGGAATGAGCTCGTCCCACACCTTGCCTTCGGGGTCGGTGATCTGCAGGCGGACCTTGCCCTTGGTCTCCTTGCCGAACGACACGGTGCCGGTCATCTCGGCCAGCATGCCCTTGTCCTTCGGGCTGCGGGCCTCGAACAGCTCGGCCACCCGCGGCAGACCGCCGGTGATGTCGCGCGTCTTCTGGCCTTCGACCGGGATGCGGGCCAGCACGTGGCCGGGGCCGACCTCCTGGCCGTCGCGCACCTCGAGCAGCGCGCCGACCTGGAAGCCCACCGTCACCGAATGGTCGGTACCGGGGATCTTGACCTCGTTGCCGGCCGGATCGAGCAGCTTGACCAGCGGACGCACCACCTTGGCCGAGCCGCGGTGCTTGGGATCGATCACCACCAGCGAGGACAGGCCGGTCACGTCGTTGACCTGCTTGGCCACGGTGAGGCCTTCCTCGACGTTCTCGAACTTCACCTGGCCGGCGAACTCCGTGATGATCGGGCGCGTCAGCGGATCCCAGTTGGCCAGGATGGTGCCGGCCTTGATCTGCTGGTCGGCCTTGACCGACAGGGTCGCGCCGTACGGCACCTTGTGGCGCTCGCGCTCGCGGCCGTGCTCGTCGTGGATGATGATCTCGCCCGAACGCGCGATCACGACCAGCTCGCCCTTGTTGTTGGTGACGTAGCGCATCGTAGCGTTGAAGCCGATCACGCCGCTGGACTTGGCTTCCACGTTGGAGGCCACCGCCGCGCGCGAGGCCGCCCCGCCGATGTGGAAGGTGCGCATGGTGAGCTGCGTGCCGGGTTCGCCGATCGACTGCGCCGCGATCACGCCGACCGCTTCGCCGATGTTGACCAGGCCGCCGCGGCCGAGGTCGCGGCCGTAGCACTTGGCGCAGATGCCGAAACGCGTTTCGCAGGTCAGCGCGGTGCGCACCTTGACCTCGTCGACGCCGGCGACCTCGATCGCGTCGAGCATGTCCTCGTCCAGCAGTTCGCCGGCCGGTACCAGCACGGCGCGGGTCTCGGGGTGGATCACGTCCTCGGCCGTGGTGCGGCCCAGGATGCGGTCGCGCAGCGACTCGATGACCTCGCCGCCTTCGACGATGGCGCGCATCAGCGTGCCGTTGCCGGTGCCGCAGTCGTGCTGGTTGACCACCAGGTCCTGCGTCACGTCGACCAAGCGGCGCGTGAGGTAGCCGGAGTTGGCGGTCTTCAACGCCGTGTCGGCCAGGCCCTTGCGGGCGCCGTGCGTGGAGATGAAGTACTGCAGCACGTTCAAGCCCTCACGGAAGTTCGCCGTGATGGGCGTCTCGATGATCGAGCCGTCCGGCTTGGCCATCAGGCCGCGCATGCCGGCGAGCTGGCGGATCTGGGCGGCGGAACCGCGTGCGCCGGAGTCGGCCATCATGTAGATGGAGTTGAACGACTCCTGGTCCACTTCCTTGCCGGCGCGGTCGGTCACCTTCTCCTTGGCGAGCTGGGCCATCATGACCTTGGAGATCTCGTCGCCGGCCTTGCCCCAGATGTCCACCACCTTGTTGTAGCGCTCACCGGCGGTCACCAGGCCCGAAGCGTACTGCTGGGCGATTTCCTTCACCTCGTTCTCGGCGCGGTCGATGATGGCCGGCTTCTCCTTGGGCACCAGCATGTCGTCCACCGCGATCGAGATGCCGGCACGCGTGGCCAGGCGGAAGCCGTTCTGCAGCAGCTTGTCGGCGAACACCACGGTTTCCTTCAACCCGCACTTGCGGAACGCCGCGTTGATCAGGCGCGAGATCTCCTTTTTCTTCAGCGCCTTGTTCAGCACCTCGAAAGGCAGGCCCTTGGGCAGGATCTCGGAGAGCAGCGCGCGGCCCACGGTGGTGTCGACCAGCGAGGTGAACGGCGTGTACTCGCCGGTGGCCTTGTCGAGCGCGTGCTGGACCAGGCGCACGCTGATGCGGGCGGTGATCTCCACCACGCCGTTGTCGAACGCGCGCTGCAGCTCGGCCAGGTCGGCGAAGATCATGCCCTCGCCCTTGGCGTTGATGCGCTCGCGCGTGGCGTAGTACAGGCCCAGCACCACGTCCTGCGACGGCACGATCGAGGGCTCGCCGTTGGCCGGGAACAGGATGTTGTTCGACGCCAGCATGAGGGTGCGGGCTTCGAGCTGCGCCTCCACCGACAGCGGCACGTGCACCGCCATCTGGTCGCCGTCGAAGTCGGCGTTGAAGGCGGCGCAGACCAGCGGATGGAGCTGGATCGCCTTGCCTTCGATCAGGATCGGCTCGAAGGCCTGGATGCCCAGGCGGTGCAGCGTCGGCGCGCGGTTGAGCAGCACCGGGTGTTCCTTGATGACCTCTTCGAGGATGTCCCACACCACCGGGGTGCCGGCTTCCACTTCCTTCTTCGCGGCCTTGATGGTGGTCGCGATGCCCATGGCTTCGAGGCGCGAGAAGATGAAGGGCTTGAACAGCTCGAGCGCCATCAGTTTGGGCAGGCCGCACTGGTGCAGCTTGAGCGTGGGGCCAACCACGATGACCGAGCGGCCCGAGTAGTCGACGCGCTTGCCCAGCAAGTTCTGGCGGAAGCGGCCGCCCTTGCCCTTGATCATGTCGGCCAGCGACTTGAGCGCGCGCTTGTTGGCGCCCGTCATGGCCTTGCCGCGGCGGCCGTTGTCCAGCAGGCTGTCCACGGCTTCTTGCAGCATGCGCTTCTCGTTGCGTGCGATGATCTCGGGCGCCTTGAGCTCGAGCAGGCGCCGCAGGCGGCTGTTGCGGTTGATGACGCGGCGGTACAGGTCGTTCAGGTCGGAGGTCGCGAAGCGGCCGCCGTCCAGCGGCACCAGCGGACGCAGGTCCGGCGGCAGCACGGGCAGCACGTCGAGCACCATCCACTCGGGCTTGATGCCGGAGCGCTTGAAGGCTTCCAGCACCTTGAGGCGCTTGGCGTTCTTCTTGATCTTGAGCTCGGAGCCGGTCAGGTCGTTGCGCAGCTTCTCGATCTCGATGTCGAGGTCGATGTTCTGCAGCAGCTCCTTGATGCCTTCGGCGCCCATCTTGGCGACGAATTCGTCGCCGAACTCCTTGCGCTTGGCGTCGTAGTCGTCCTCGCTCATGATGCTGAACTTCTTCAGCGGCGTCATGCCGGGATCGACCACCACGTAGGCCTCGAAGTACAGCACGCGTTCGATGTCGCGCAGCGTCATGTCCAGGATCAGGCCCAGGCGCGAGGGCAGCGACTTCAGGAACCAGATGTGGGCGCAGGGCGCGGCCAGATCGATATGACCCATGCGCTCGCGGCGCACCTTGGTCTGGGTCACTTCGACGCCGCACTTCTCGCAGATCACGCCGCGGTGCTTGAGGCGCTTGTACTTGCCGCACAGGCACTCGTAGTCCTTGATCGGGCCGAAGATCTTGGCGCAGAACAGGCCGTCGCGCTCCGGCTTGAAGGTGCGGTAGTTGATGGTCTCGGGCTTCTTGACTTCACCGAAGGACCACGAGCGGATTTTTTCCGGCGACGCCAGGCCGATGCGGATGGCATCGAAGTGCTCGTCGGGCGTGAACTGCTTGAACAGGTCGAGCAAGGATTTCATGTGTGTCTTTCCTTTACTTCAGTGAATCACGAACGCTCAAGTTCCATGTCGATGCCGAGCGATCGGATCTCCTTGACCAGCACGTTGAACGACTCGGGCATGCCGGCGTCGATGGTGTGCTCGCCCTTGACGATGGACTCGTACACCTTGGTGCGGCCCTGCACGTCGTCGGACTTGACGGTCAGCATTTCCTGCAGGATGTAGGACGCGCCATAGGCTTCCAGCGCCCACACCTCCATCTCGCCGAAGCGCTGGCCGCCGAACTGCGCCTTGCCGCCCAGCGGCTGCTGGGTGACGAGCGAGTACGGGCCGGTCGAACGGGCGTGCATCTTGTCGTCGACCAGGTGGTGCAGCTTGAGGAAGTGCATGTAGCCCACGGTGGTCTTGCGCTCGAACGGGTCGCCGGTGCGGCCGTCGTAGAGCTGCGCCTGGGTGCGGGACTCGGTCAGGCCCTTGAGCCGGGCGATGTCGTCCGGATAGGCCAGCTTGAGCATGGCGCGGATCTCGTCTTCCGAGGCGCCGTCGAACACCGGCGTCGCGAAGGGCACGCCGGACTGCAGGTTCTCGGCCATCTCCAGCACCTCGGCGTCGCTGAGCGCGCCCAGGGTCTCGGCCTTGCCCACCTGGTTGTAGATCTCCTCGAGGAACTTGCGCAGCTCGGCCACGCGGCCTTCCACCTGCAGCATGTCGCCGATGCGCTGGCCCAGGCCCTTGGCGGCCCAGCCCAGGTGCACCTCGAGCACCTGGCCCACGTTCATGCGCGAGGGCACGCCCAGCGGGTTGAGCACCACGTCGGCCGGCGTGCCGTCGGCCATGTGCGGCATGTCCTCCACCGGCACGATCTTGGACACCACGCCCTTGTTGCCGTGGCGGCCGGCCATCTTGTCGCCGGGCTGCAGGCGGCGCTTGACGGCCAGGTAGACCTTGACCATCTTGAGCACGCCCGCGGGCAGCTCGTCGCCCTGGGTGAGCTTCTTGCGCTTCTCTTCGAAGGCCAGGTCGAAGCTGTGGCGGGTCTGCTCCATGGAGTTCTTGATCGACTCCAGCTGGGCGGCCACGTTCTCGTCGGCCGGGCGGATGTCGAACCAGTGGTACTTCTCGACCTCGTCCAGGTAGGCCTTGTCGATCGCCGTGCCCTTGGCCAGCTTCTTGGGCCCGCCGTTGGCGACCTTGCCGATCAGCAGCTTCTCGATCCGGTCGAAGGCGTCGGCCTCCACGATGCGGAGCTGGTCGTTGAGGTCGAGGCGGAAGCGCTTGAGCTCGTCGTCGATGATCTGCTGGGCGCGCTTGTCGCGCTGGATGCCCTCGCGGGTGAACACCTGCACGTCGATCACCGTGCCCTGCGAGCCCTGGTCCACGCGCAGCGAGGTGTCCTTCACGTCGGACGCCTTCTCGCCGAAGATCGCGCGCAGCAGCTTTTCTTCCGGTGTGAGCGTGGTCTCGCCCTTGGGCGTGACCTTGCCCACCAGCACGTCGCCCGGCTGCACCTCGGCGCCCACGTAGATGATGCCGGAGTCGTCCAGGCGGTTGAGCTGCTGCTCGGCCAGGTTCGGGATGTCGCGCGTGATTTCCTCGGCGCCCAGCTTGGTGTCGCGCGCCATCACCACCAGCTCCTCGATGTGGATGCTGGTGTAGCGGTCGTCGGCCACCACGCGCTCGCTGATCAGGATCGAGTCCTCGAAGTTGTAGCCGTTCCAGGGCATGAACGCGATCAGCATGTTCTGGCCGATCGAGATCTCGCCCAGGTCGGTCGAGGCGCCGTCGGCGATCACGTCGCCCTTGGCCAGCTTGTCGCCGCGCTTGACGATCGGGCGCTGGTGGATGTTGGTGTTCTGGTTGGAACGCTGGTACTTGATCAGGTTGTAGATGTCCACGCCCACTTCGCCGGCCACCGCCTCCTCGTCGTTGACGCGGATCACGATGCGGGTGGCATCGACGTAGTCGACCACGCCGCCGCGGTTGGCGGTCACGACCGTGCCCGAGTCGATCGCGGCGACGCGCTCGATACCGGTGCCCACGAAGGGCTTCTCGGGGCGCAGCACGGGCACGGCCTGGCGCGACATGTTGGCGCCCATCAGCGCGCGGTTCGCGTCGTCGTGCTCGAGGAACGGCACCAGCGAAGCGGCCACCGAGACGATCTGCGCCGGCGACACGTCCATGTACTGGATGGTGTCGGGACCGGTCAGGATGGATTCGCCCTTCTCACGCGCCGAAACCAGCTCACCGACCAGCTTGCCGTCCTTGTCGAGCGCGGCGTTGGCCTGGGCGATGACGTACTTGCCTTCCTCGATAGCGGACAGGTAGTCGATCTGGTTCGTGACCTTGCCGTCGCTCACGCGGCGGTACGGCGTCTCGATGAAGCCGTACTCGTTGAGACGGGCGTACAGGGCCAGCGAGTTGATCAGACCGATGTTCGGGCCTTCCGGCGTTTCGATCGGGCAGACGCGGCCGTAGTGCGTGACGTGCACGTCGCGCACCTCGAAGCCGGCGCGCTCGCGCGTCAGGCCGCCCGGGCCCAGGGCCGAAACGCGGCGCTTGTGCGTGATCTCGGCCAGCGGGTTGGTCTGGTCCATGAACTGCGAGAGCTGCGAGGCGCCGAAGAACTCCTTGAGCGCCGCGGAGATCGGCTTGGAGTTGATCAGGTCGTGCGGCATCAGCGGTTCCTGCTCGGCCTGGCCGAGGCGCTCCTTCACGGCCTTCTCGATCCGGGCCAGGCCGGTGCGGTACTGGTTCTCGGCCAACTCGCCCACGCAGCGCACGCGGCGGTTGCCCAGGTGGTCGATGTCGTCCACCTCGCCGCGGCCGTTGCGCAGGTCGACCAGGATCTTGACCACGGCCAGGATGTCCTCGTTGGACAGCACCATCGGGCCGGTCGCCTCGTCGCGGCCCACGCGGGCGTTGAACTTCATGCGGCCCACGCGCGAGAGGTCGTAGGTGTCCGGGTTGTAGAACAGGCGGTGGAACAGGGCCTGCACCGCGTCCTCGGTCGGCGGTTCGCCGGGGCGCATCATGCGGTAGATCGCCACGCGCGCGGCGAACTCGTCGGCCGTCTCGTCGATGCGCAGGGTCTGGGAGATGTAGGCACCCTGGTCGAGCTCGTTGGTGTAGAGGCACTGCAGGTCCTGCACGCCGGCGGTGCGCAGCTTCTTCAGCAGGGCCTCGGTCAGCTCCTCGTTGGCCTTGGCGATGATCTCGCCGGTGTCGGCGTCGACGATGTTGCGGGCCACCACGCGGCCGATCAGGAAGTCCTCGGGCACGCTGACGTGCGTGGTGCCCGACTGCTCCATCTCGCGCGTGTGGCGCGCGGTGATGCGCTTGTCCTTGGCCACGACCACCTTGCCCGACTTGTCGGTGATGTCGAAGCGCGCCACCTCGCCGCGCAGGCGCTCGGCCACGAAGGCCATCTGCGCGCCGCTGTCCATCAGGCGGAAGTGGTCGTTGACGAAGAAGTTGGCCAGGATGGTCTCGGGCGTCAGGCCGATCGCCTTGAGCAGGATCGTGACCGGCATCTTGCGGCGGCGGTCGACGCGGAAGAACAGCACGTCCTTCGGGTCGAACTCGAAGTCCAGCCACGAGCCGCGGTAGGGGATGATGCGCGCGGAGAACAGCAGCTTGCCCGAGCTGTGCGTCTTGCCCTTGTCGTGCTCGAAGAACACGCCCGGCGAGCGGTGCAGTTGCGAGACGATCACGCGCTCGGTGCCGTTGATGATGAACGAGCCCTTGTCGGTCATCAGGGGCACTTCGCCCATGTAGACCTCCTGCTCCTTGACCTCCTTGACCACCTTGGACTGAGGCGTGGAGGATTCGCGGTCGTAGATGATGAGCTGCACGCGCGCGCGTACCGCGGACGCGAAGGTCAGGCCGCGCGTCTGGCATTCGCGCACGTCGAACGCCGGCTTGGCCAGGTTGTACTCGACGAACTTCATCTCCACGAAACCGTTATGGGAGACGATCGGGAACGCGGCCTCGAAGGCGGCCTGCAGGCCTTCGTTGGTGCGTTTCTTCGGAGGGACATCGGCCTGCAGGAATGCGGTGTAGGCGTCCTTCTGCATCTGCAGGAGGTAGGGGATCGCCAGCACGTTTTCGCGAGTGCCAAAGCTCTTGCGGATGCGCTTGCGTTCGGTGTATGAGTATTTCGATGCTGAGGCCATGAGATCTCCGAGCTCTACGGCGACTGTCTTGCCTACCGGGTACGGGGCTCCCGGTGACCTGCTTGGTGGCTGGCCTCTACCAACCGTTGGCGGACGGTGGCGCGTTGCACGCCACCCGAACCAAGTCGTCTTCTGCAGTCGGGGTCAGAAGACACTGCTAAGCAGACTTCGTCCGGAAATCTGCTTAGCGGTGCTTCCCGGCCACACCGCCAGGCCGTTGCCGGCACCGGCGAATGCGGCGCTCTGAAAGCGCCAAAGGCTGGAGGCCCGACAGGGCGCTCCAGCCTCGGGACAGGGCCGAATTACTTGAGCTCGGCCTTGGCGCCGGCTTCCACCAGCTTCTTGACGATCGCCTCGGCGTCGGCCTTGGCGATGCCTTCCTTGACGTTCTTGGGCGCGCCGTCGACCAGGTCCTTGGCTTCCTTGAGGCCCAGGCCGGTGATTTCGCGCACGGCCTTGATGACCGACACCTTGTTAGCGCCGGCCTCGGACAGGACCACGTTGAACTCGGTCTTCTCCTCCGCGGCAGCGGCCGCGCCACCACCGGCACCGCCAGCGGCCGGAGCGGCCATGGCGGCGGCGCTCACGCCGAACTTCTCTTCGATGGCTTTCACCAGGTCGTTGAGTTCCATGACCGTCATGCTGTCCAGCGCGGTCAGAAATGCGTCTTTATCGAATGCCATTTGGTTTTCCTAACAATTGGTTTGATACATGGGAAGCCGCCGCCATCAGGCAGCAGCCGCTTCGCCTTCGCTCTTCTTCGCCGCCAGAGCGCCCAGCACCACGGCGGTGCGGGAGATCGGCGACTTGAGCAAGCCACACAACTGAGCCAGCAGCACTTCCTTGGAGGGAATGCTGGCGAGCTGCTTCACGCCCTCGACGTCCAGGACTTTGCCTCCGTACACGCCGCCGCGAATCACCAGCTTGTCGTTGGTTTTCGCGAACTCGGCCACCACTTTCGCGGCGGCCACGGCGTCTTCGGAGAAGCCATAGATCAGCGGACCGGTCATCTGGTCGGCGGCCACGTCAAAACTGCTGCCGCTCACCGCACGGCGGGCCAGGGTGTTCTTCAGAACACTCAGGTTCACGCCGTTGCTGCGGGCCTTGACGCGCAGTTGATCCATGGACGCGACCGTGATGCCACGGTACTCCGCCATCACGAGCGTTTGAGCTTTTGCGGCGAGGCTGGTCACTTCGGAAATGACCGCTTCTTTCTCACTGCGATTCAGACTCAAGGTCTACTCCTTCAATGTGCCTTCGGCCCTGCGGCCTGCGGCACGCTTCATTGCAGCGACCAACTGTTTCGGAACGCTTCCATTCCATCTGCAGCGGGATCGCCATCTGCGCTGGCTTTCAACGATTAAGTCGCGGGGCCCGAAGGCCCTTCGACACCAGCGGTCTTGGATGGCCCCGTCCACGGCCTCGCGGCCGGTGGACGGGCCCACCACACCCGGGCGCGCCTCGCGGCGCGCCCGAATTCCTTCCAACGATCAGGCCGCGCCGATGGTCTGGGTGTCCACACGGACACCGACACCCATCGTCGACGACACCGCCACCTTGCGCAGGTACTGCCCCTTGCTGGTGGCCGGCTTGGCCTTGTTCAAGGCGTCGATCAGCGCGGCCAGGTTGCCCTGCAGCTTGTCGGCGTCGAACGAACGGCGGCCGATCGTGCCGTGCACGATGCCGGCCTTGTCCACGCGGAACTGCACCTGGCCGGCCTTGGCGTTCTTCACCGCCGTCGCCACGTCGGGCGTCACGGTGCCGACCTTGGGGTTGGGCATCAGGCCGCGCGGACCGAGGATCTGGCCCAGCGTGCCGACCACGCGCATGGCGTCCGGCGAGGCGATCACCACGTCGAAGTCCATCTTGCCGGCCTTGACCTCGGCGGCCAGGTCGTCCATGCCGACCACGTCCGCACCCGCGGCCTTGGCTTCCTCGGCCTTGGCGCCCTGGGCGAACACCGCCACGCGCTTGGTCTTGCCGGTGCCATTGGGCAGCACGACGGCGCCGCGCACGACCTGGTCGGACTTCTTGGCATCGACGCCCAGCTGGACCGCGACGTCGATGGACTCGTCGAACTTGGCGTTCGCGAATTCCTTGACGAGGTTCAGCGCGTCGGCCAGCGGATACAGCTTGGTGCTGTCGATCTTGCCTTGCTGGGCTTTCTGTTTCTTGGTCAGCTTGGCCATCTCACACCCCTTCCACGATCACGCCCATCGAGCGGGCAGAACCGGCGATCGTGCGCACGGCGGCGTCCACGTCGGCGGCGGTCATGTCCTTCATCTTGGTCTTGGCGATCTCCTCGAGCTGGGCCCGGGTGATCTTGCCGACCTTGGCGCTGTGCGGGGTCGAGGAACCCTTGTCCAGCTTGATCGCCTTCTTGATCAGGGTCGTCGCCGGCGGCGTCTTGATGATGAAGGTGAAGCTCTTGTCCGCGAACGCCGTGATCACCACGGGCAGCGGCAGGCCCGGCTCGACGCCCTGGGTCTGGGCGTTGAACGCCTTGCAGAACTCCATGATGTTGAGGCCGCGCTGGCCCAGCGCCGGACCGATCGGGGGAGAGGGGTTGGCCTTACCAGCTGGCACCTGCAGCTTGATGAAGCCGACGATTTTCTTCGCCATTTTTCAGCTCCTGCGAGTGCAGACGGTTGCCATGAAAAGACAGCCTCCTCGCGGTTGGGGACCCGGGAAAGAACCGATGGCGCAGGCGTCGGGCCGACCCGCCTGCGCCACGAAAGAAACTCAGGTCTTCTCGACCTGGCTGAACTCGAGTTCGACCGGCGTGGCGCGACCGAAGATGGTCACCGACACGCGCATCTTGTTCTTCTCGTAGTTGACTTCCTCGACCGTGCCGTTGAAGTCGGTGAACGGGCCTTCCTTGACGCGGACGTACTCGCCCACGACGAACTCGACCTTGTGGCGCGGCTTGTCCGTGCCTTCCTGCATCTGGCTGACGATCTTCTGGACGTCTTCCTCGGAGATCGGCGCCGGGCGGTTCTTGGCGCCGCCGACGAAACCGGTGACCTTGTTGGTGTGCTTCACCAGGTGCCAGGTGTCGTCGTCCATCACCATTTCCACCAGCACGTAGCCAGGGAAGAACTTGCGCTCGGTGGTGCGCTTCTGGCCGTTCTTCATCTCCACCACCTCTTCGGTGGGGACCAGGATGCGGCCGAACTTGTCCTGCATGCCGGCGCGGTTGATGCGCTCGATGATGTTGCGCTCGGCCGCCTTTTCCATGCCGGAATAGGCGTGCACCACGTACCAGCGCATGCCCTCGGCCGCCGCCATGGAATTGCCGCCGCTGCTGTTGTGCTCGGTAGTCGTCATCATTTCCTCCAGCCCAGGACCAGGTCGTAGAACACCCATTCGAGGGTCTTGTCGGTCAGCCACAGAAACAGGGCCATCACGAACACGAACGCGAACACATAGGCCGTCATCTGGATGGCCTCCTTGCGGGCCGGCCACACCACTTTCTTGACCTCGCGCCAGGCGTCGCGGCCGAACGCGATCAACTGCCGGCCGGACTCCGACACGGCGAACACCGCCACAGCGGCCAACAGGCCCGCGAGCAGGGCGCCCCATTGCGCCAGCGAACCCTGCGCGGACAGCAGATAGAACGCCACGAACGAGCCCAGCACCAGGGCAGCGGCAACCGCCAGCTTGGCCTTGTCGGCGCCGGAATGGACGGTTTGAACTTCGGAAGTGGCCATGACGATCAGATGCAATACCTATCAAAACGCGTGACAAAAGCCCGAAGCTTGAGACACGCAAGCCCACCAGAGGTCTTCACGACTTCGGTGGGCTTGTGACACCGCGAAACGGCAAGGGTTCAGATCTGGAGAGAACCCTGTCGCCGGGTGGCAGGGGCAGTAGGAATCGAACCTACAACCTTCGGTTTTGGAGACCGACGCTCTGCCAATTGAGCTATACCCCTACTGGCCTGATACCCCTTCTTTCGAGGGAGCTCCTTACTCGATGATTTTGGCGACGACGCCGGCGCCCACGGTACGCCCGCCCTCGCGGATCGCGAAGCGCAGCCCCTCCTCCATCGCGATCGGCGCAATCAGCTTGACCGTGATCGACACGTTGTCCCCGGGCATCACCATCTCCTTGCCCTCCGGCAGCTCGATCGAGCCCGTCACGTCCGTCGTGCGGAAGTAGAACTGCGGACGGTAGTTGTTGAAGAACGGCGTGTGCCGGCCCCCCTCGTCCTTGCTCAGCACGTACACCTCACCCGTGAAGTGCGTGTGCGGCTTGATCGAGCCCGGCTTGCACAGCACCTGCCCGCGCTGCACTTCCTCGCGCTTGGTCCCGCGCAGCAGAATGCCCACGTTGTCCCCCGCCTGACCCTGGTCCAGCAGCTTGCGGAACATCTCCACGCCCGTGCACGTCGTCTTCTGCGTGGCCGCGATCCCCACGATCTCGATTTCCTCGCCCACCTTGATCACCCCGCGCTCGATACGCCCCGTGACCACCGTGCCGCGCCCCGAGATCGAGAACACGTCTTCCACCGGCATCAGGAACGCTCCGTCCACCGCCCGCTCCGGCGTCGGGATGTAGCTGTCCAGCGCATCGGCCAGTTGCATGATCGCCTGCTCGCCCAGCTCGCCCTTGTCGCCTTCGAGCGCCAGCTTGGCCGAGCCCTTGACGATCGGCGTGTCGTCGCCCGGGAATTCGTACTTGGAGAGCAGCTCGCGCACTTCCATCTCCACCAGCTCGAGCAGCTCGGCGTCGTCCACCATGTCGCACTTGTTCAGGAACACGATGATGTACGGCACGCCCACCTGGCGCGCCAGCAGGATGTGCTCGCGCGTCTGCGGCATCGGGCCGTCGGCGGCCGAGCACACCAGGATCGCGCCGTCCATCTGCGCTGCGCCCGTGATCATGTTCTTCACGTAGTCCGCGTGCCCCGGGCAGTCCACGTGCGCGTAGTGCCGGTTGGCCGTCTCGTACTCCACGTGCGCCGTGTTGATCGTGATCCCGCGCGCCTTCTCCTCCGGCGCCGCGTCGATCTGGTCGTACGCCTTGGCCGCACCACCGAACTTCGTCGCCAGCACCGTCGTGATCGCCGCCGTCAGCGTCGTCTTCCCATGGTCCACGTGACCAATCGTCCCTACGTTCACGTGCGGCTTCGTCCGCTCAAATTTCTCTTTTGCCATTGCAGATTCCTCGTAAAGAACAAAACCCGTGTGTGTTTAACGTCTCCGGCAAGGAACCGCCACGGGCAGCGGTCCCACCACACGAAGTGGCGCCGAAGACGAGAAGAAGTGGTTACTTCGACCGGGCGGCGACGATGGCCTCGGACACGTTGCGCGGCGCTTCGGCGTAGTGCTTGAACTCCATCGTGTACGTGGCACGACCCTGCGTCATCGAGCGCAGCGTGGTGGCATAGCCGAACATCTCGGACAGCGGCACCTCGGCCTTGATGGCCTTGCCGCCACCAACCATGTCTTCCATGCCCTGCACCATGCCGCGGCGGGACGACAGGTCGCCCATCACCGTGCCGGCGTAATCCTCGGGCGTCTCGACTTCCACGGCCATCATGGGCTCGAGGATGACGGGGTTCGCCTTGCGGGCCGCTTCCTTGAAGCCGAAGATGGCGGCCATCTTGAACGCCTGCTCGGACGAGTCCACGTCGTGGTACGAACCGAAGGTCAGGCGCACCTTGACGTCGACCACCGGATAGCCGGCCAGCACGCCGGTGTTCAGGGCTTCTTCCACGCCCTTCTGCACCGCGGGGATGTACTCGCGCGGCACCACGCCGCCCTTGATCTCGTCGACGAACTCGAAGCCCTTGCCGGCCTCCTGCGGTTCCAGCGTGAACACGACGTGGCCGTACTGGCCCTTGCCGCCCGACTGGCGCACGAACTTGCCTTCGACGTCGGTGACCGTCTTGCGCACGGTCTCGCGGTAGGCCACCTGCGGCTTGCCCACGTTGGCCTCGACGTTGAACTCGCGCTTCATGCGGTCCACGATGATTTCCAGGTGGAGCTCGCCCATGCCGGCGATGATGGTCTGGCCGGACTCCTCGTCGGTGCGCACACGGAAGGACGGGTCTTCCGCCGCCAGGCGCGACAGGGCGATGCCCATCTTCTCCTGGTCGGCCTTGGACTTGGGCTCCACCGCCTGCGCGATCACGGGCTCGGGGAACGACATGCGCTCCAGCACGATCGGTGAGGCCACGTCGCACAGCGTCTCGCCCGTGGTGACTTCCTTCAGGCCGACGCAGGCCGCGATGTCGCCGGCGCGGATCTCATCGGCCTCGATGCGCTCGTTGGCGTGCATCTGCACGATCCGGCCGATGCGCTCCTTCTTGCCCTTGACCGAGTTGTAGACCGTGTCGCCCTTGGAGAGCACGCCCGAGTACACGCGCACGAAGGTGAGCTGGCCCACGAAGGGGTCGGTCATCAGCTTGAAGGCCAGGGCCGAGAACTTCTCGGCGTCGTCGGCCTTGCGCGACATCCGCTTTTCCTCGTCGTCGGGATCGGTTCCCTCGACGTCGGGGATGTCCACCGGCGCGGGCAGGTAGTCGATCACGGCGTCCAGCATGCGCTGCACGCCCTTGTTCTTGAAGGCTGTGCCGCACAGCATGGGCTGGATCTCGGTGGCGATCGTGCGCTGGCGCAGACCCGCCTTGATTTCGTCCTCGGAGAGGTCGCCCTCCTCGAGGTACTTGTTCATCAGCTCTTCATTGGACTCGGCGGCCGCCTCGACCATCTTCTCGCGCCATTCCTTGGCCTGCTCGAGCAGCTCCGCGGGGATGTCCTTGTACTCGAACTTCATGCCCTGCGACGCCTCGTCCCAGATGATCGCCTTCATCTTGAGCAGGTCGACCACGCCGGTGAAGTGTTCTTCCGCGCCGATCGGAATGACCACGGGCACGGGGTTGGCCTTCAGGCGCAGCTTCATCTGCTCGTACACCTTGAAGAAGTTCGCGCCGGTGCGGTCCATCTTGTTCACGAAGGCCAGGCGCGGCACCTTGTACTTGTTGGCCTGGCGCCAGACCGTCTCGGACTGGGGCTGCACGCCGCCCACGGCGCAATACACCATGCACGCGCCGTCGAGCACGCGCATGGAGCGCTCCACCTCGATCGTGAAGTCCACGTGGCCCGGGGTGTCGATGATGTTGAAGCGGTGCTCCGGATAGGACATGTCCATGCCCTTCCAGAAGCAGGTCACGGCGGCCGAGGTGATCGTGATGCCGCGCTCCTGCTCCTGCGCCATCCAGTCGGTGGTGGCCGCGCCATCGTGCACCTCGCCCAGCTTGTGGGTCACGCCCGTGTAGAACAGGATGCGCTCCGTGGTCGTGGTCTTGCCGGCATCGATGTGCGCCGAGATGCCGATGTTGCGATAGCGCTCGATGGGGGTCTTGCGAGCCATAGAAATACTCCGTTTAACGGCTGAAAGCCCGCCCGTCGAACAGCGACGGGTCGGGCTCCCAGCCTCAATTGCAATAGGGTCGACTTAGAAGCGGAAGTGGCTGAAGGCCCGGTTGGCCTCGGCCATGCGGTGCACTTCATCGCGCCGCTTCATGGCGCCGCCACGGCCTTCGGTGGCCTCGATCAACTCATTGGCCAGGCGCATGGCCATGGACTTCTCGCTGCGCTTGCGGGCCGCTTCCTTGATCCAGCGCATGGACAGCGCCAGGCGGCGCACGGGGCGGACTTCGACCGGCACCTGGTAGTTGGCACCCCCTACGCGGCGGGACTTGACTTCCACCATGGGCTTGACGTTGTTGATGGCCGTGGAGAAGGTTTCGACCGGATCCTTGCCGGTCTTCTTCTCGATCTGCTCGAGGGCGCCGTAGATGATGCGCTCGGCAACCGCCTTCTTGCCGCCTTCCATGATCACGTTCATGAACTTGGAGAGCTCGACATTGCCGAACTTGGGATCCGGCAGGATTTCACGTTTAGGGACTTCGCGACGACGTGGCATTTTTTCACCTCAAATTGCTTCAGTTGGCACCCTTTCGGGCACCGCGAGAGCCATGCAGGACCCTCACTTACTCGACCCGCACGGACCATTCCGTGTGGTGGGTCTTGGAACCCGCACCGCCGGCCAGGCGGAACAAGCCCCGGGAAAGCGGCCGGTCAGGCCTTCTTGGGACGCTTGGCGCCGTACTTGGAGCGCGCCTGCTTGCGGTCTTTCACGCCCTGCAGGTCCAGCGAGCCGCGCACGATGTGGTAGCGCACGCCGGGCAGATCCTTGACCCGGCCGCCGCGCACCAGCACCACGCTGTGCTCCTGGAGGTTGTGGCCTTCGCCACCGATGTAGGAAATGACCTCGAAGCCGTTCGTCAGGCGCACCTTGGCGACCTTGCGCAGGGCGGAGTTCGGCTTCTTGGGGGTCGTGGTGTACACCCGGGTGCACACGCCGCGACGCTGCGGAGAGTTCTCCATGGCCGGGCTCTTGGATTTGGTCTTTTCGACCTCCCGGCCGTGGCGCACGAGCTGGTTGATGGTTGGCATTGAAAAACGTCCCTAAACAAAACGCTCCCAGACACCTGGGCGTCCAAGCGCATGACGCTGGCCCAGCCGCTGGAAATACGAGAAACGCATGCGCGAAACGGGAACGCGCAAACGAAACCTCTTCGGTGAACGCCGAAAAGCCTGCTAATGTAGCACGGAGGCGAAATCCTGGCAACGGCGCCAGGCCGCCACGCTCTACTGGATCCAGAGACGGATCGCGTCCCAGGCGCGGCCGAAGATGCCGCTTTCCTCGACGGTGTCCATCACCACCAGCGGGATTTCCGCCACGGTGCCGCCGCTGGCCAGGCTCACCTTGAGCGTGCCCAGCGCCTGGCCGCGCGTCAGCGGCGCCACCAGGGGCTCCGGCCGAACCACTTCGGACTTGAGCTTGGCGCCTTCGCCCGCCGGCACCGAGACCACGACGCCTTCCGGCCGCCCCAGGCGGACCTCGTTGGCCTTGCCTTTCCAGATGCGCGGCGTGGCCACGGGCTGGCCGGCCGGAAACAGGCGCACCGCCTCGTACGCGGTATAGCCCCAGTTGAGCAGCTTCTGGCTCTCCGCGGCACGGGCGTTCTCGCTGCTGGCGCCCAGCACCACGCTGATGAGGCGCCGCTGGCCCTGGGGCCCTTCCCCGAGCCCCGGCACCGGGCGGCGCGCCGTGGTGACCAGGCAATAGCCGGCGGCGTTGGTATGCCCGGTCTTCAGGCCGTCGACGCTCGGGTCGCGGAACAGCAACAGGTTGCGGTTGGTGTCGTTGGCCGCCGGCGTGCCCGGGTAGCGGTAGCGCTGGATGGAGTAGTAGGGCACATAGTCGGGAAAGTCGGCGATCAGGCGGGCCGAGAGCGTGGCCAGATCGCGGGCGGTGGTGGTGTGCCCGGCCTCGGTCAGCCCCTCGGGATTGCGGTACGTGGTGTTCTTGAGCCCGAGCGCCTTGGCCTGTTCGTTCATGAGCTGCACGAAGCGCTCCACCGAGCCGGCCATGCCTTCGGCCAGGGCCACGGTGGCGTCGTTGCCGGATTGGACGATCATGCCCTTGAGCAGGTCCTCCACCGGCACCTGCATCTTGGGATCGATGAACATGCGGGAGCCGGGCATCTTCCAGGCCCGCTCACTGACGGAGAACGTCTGCGTCAGGCTGAGCTTGCCGGACTTGAGCGCATCGAACACGAGATACGCCGACATCAGCTTGGTGAGCGATGCGGGCTCCACCGGCTGGTCCGGATCCCGGGCCGCCAGCACCTGGCCGGACGTCGCGTCGAACAGGAGGTAGGCACGCGCCGCGACCTCGGGCGGCGCGGGCAGCTGCGCGGCGGCCGGCAGCACCGCGCCCAGGAACAGGCCGCACGACAGCAACCAACGGGAAAAGCAACGAAACAACAACAAGATCCGGTCCTCGGTAAGAAAGAAGAAAAGAAAACGGTCGATCGGCAACAGGCAGGCGTCGGGCGCGGCCATCAGGCACGCACGTGCCGCAGCGCGAGCTCCCTGAGCAGGGGCAACTGTCCATGGAAGAAATGGCCGCCCCCCGGGACCACCAGGACCGGCAGCACCTGGGGACGGGCCCAGTCCATCGCCGCCGCCAGGGGCACCGTGTCGTCCGACTCCCCGTGAACGACCAGCGTCCGCGCATGGAGTTCCGCGGGAATCGGCGCGGCCTGGAAGCGGCTCGCGGCCGTGCCGACCAGCACCACCCGCTGGATGTCGCGCGACTGGCCGTGCAGCGTCGACACCGCATGGCTGGCCACGAACGCGCCGAACGAAAAACCGGCCAGGCACAGCGCGCCGGCCGGGGCCAGCGCCGCCACCACCGCCAGGAGGTCGTCCAGCTCGCCGCGCCCCTCGTCGTAGGTCCCTTCGCTGGCGCCCACGCCGCGGAAGTTGAACCGCACGGCCGTCCAGCCGCCGAGCACGCAGGCGCGCGCCAGCGTCTGGACCACCTTGTTGGTCAGCGTCCCGCCATGCAGGGGATGGGGGTGCGCGATGACCGCCGCGCCCAGGGACGTCTGCGCCGGGCGGTCGATCGCCACCTCCAGGGAACCGGCGGGGCCCGCCAGTTGGCGAAATTCGGTGTGGGCATTCATAGGAAGGCGCAAAAGGAAGGAAGGCGCTGGCGGCCCGGCCGTTTCAACGGCCGACGCCGGGCGGCGTCAACAGGCGCTCGACGACCACGCCGTCGCGCAGGTGCGACGCCACGATCTCGTCGACGTCCTGCTCATCCACGTAGCTGTACCAGACCGCCTCGGGATACACCACCGCGATCGGCCCCCCCGCGCAGCGATCGAGACAGCCCGCCTTGTTCACCCTCACCTTGCCCACGCCGGCCAGCCCCATCGCCTTGACCTGCGACTTGCAGCGGTCGAACGCGGCCTGGGCCCGATGGTCGGCGCAGCAGGCCTCGCCACCCGCGCGCTGGTTGAGGCAGAAGAAGATGTGTCGCTCGTAATACGAGGACGAGGCGGCACGAGGGGAAGGGGGGGTATCGCTCATGATGACGGAATTCTAGGCCGCCCTGTCGCGGGGCGGTCGCGCCGCGGCGCGCAGCCCGAACCACAGCGCCGCGAACGGCCACAGCCAGCCCAGCCACTGGGAAAGCCCGTGGAAGCGGATGAACCGCCCCTGCTCCCACACCTCGAGCGACTGCGCGAAGTAGGGACTGACCGGCGCGCGGTTGAGCAAGGCCAGCGACACCGCCAGGCACAGCAGCATGGCCAGGTGGCAGCGCCGCCGGGGCAGCCACAAGGCCGCGAAACCCAGCGCCAGCGCCAGGCCGATCCCCAGTTCGGCCTGGGGCGTGACCCAGGCCCAGGCATGCGTGGGGCCGTAGGTCAGGGCCGCGGACAGGCCGGCCGCCCCCAGCGCGCACAGGAACAGCACGAGCATGAAGACCCCTCGGCGGGCCACCGAGCGCATCTCGCCCAGGCCCATGAGCAAGGGGGCCAGCAGGCACAGGGCGATGCAGAAGGCCTCGGCCAGCGGGCTCAGTGGCGGCGACGGCACCACGCGCACCGGCACCCAGGCCAGAAACGGCGTTTCGTGCAACAGCGAGACCAGGCTGGACTCGAGCCGATCCCAGACTTGGCCGAGCCCGAACGGCACCGACACCGGGTACAGCAGCGCGAACGGCCACAAGGCCAGCAGCACGAGGCTGCCGTGGGCGGAGGATTCGAACCAATCGGCCCGGAACTGGCTCCAGCGGCGCAGCACGCCCACCCGCTCCAGCGCCCAGGCGCTCACCGCCCCCAGCAGCGCGCCGGCCGAGTTGAGCGCGAGGTCGACGTTCGACGGCACCCGCATCGGCAGGTAGGTCTGCGCCGTCTCGACCGCCAGCGACAGCAGCACCGACAGCAGCAGCGCGAGCAGCCACGACCAGCCGCCCCACCCCGAGCGCAGCATGGCCAGCGCAAGCAGGAACCCGAGCGGGACGTAACCCAGCAGGTTGGCCACCACGTCGAAGCCGGTCCAGTACTGCGGCAGCGGCGCCAGCAGGTAGGCCAGGGGAGAGACCCCCTGCGTCCGCCAGCCGGCGAACGGGTACAGGCTGGCGTACACCACCAGGCCGGCGAACAGCAGCGCCAGGGGCCAGGCAGAGGAGCGGGTTCTCAAGGCCTCCGGTCCGGGTCAGAAAGGTTTGACCACCACCAGCACCACCGCCGCCAGCAGCAGGACCACCGGCACCTCGTTGAACCAGCGGTACCAGACGTGGCTGCGGCGGTTGCCGTTCTGTTCGAAGCGGCGCAGCAGGCGGCTGCAGGCGTGGTGATAGCCGAGGATGAGCACCACCACGGCCAGCTTGGCATGCATCCAGCCGTTGCCCGGCCCCATGCCGATGCCATAGCCCAGCCACAGCCACAACCCGAAAGCCAGCGCCGGCACGGCCAGCAGGTGGGTGAACCGCATCAGCTTGCGCGCCATCAGAAGCAAGCGCTCACGCTCGGCCAGGCTTTGCGGCGACACCATGGCCAGGTTCACGAACAGGCGCGGCAGGTAGAACAGCCCGGCGAACCAACTGATCACGAAAACGATATGGAAGGATTTGACCCAGAGCATCGTGGCAGTGTAGCCCGCCCCCCCCCTGACGCGGGCCACCTCCCCTGCCCGCATTGGTCAGAAGGAGTTCGAATACTGAGGCATTTCTTCTTATTGAAGCGTTCCGACAAAAAAGAACCCGGCCTTGCGGGCCGGGTCAGGAAGCCTTTTTGCTGTCACACACTAAGGCACCCGCTCAGGGAGGAAAAGCGGGGGGCCGCCTCTCGACGACCCGGCGAAATAGTACACCAAGCTTTTCAAAATCCCAAACGACCTGTCAGATCTGACATTGCCTTTGTCACATTTATGCAGTAGTCAGAATGACTACATCAGCTTCGCGAGCTCGAACATCACCGCCGTGCCCAGCCCATCGCGGATGTTTCCACGGCCCACCCGGGCCATGGCATGCGCCTCCGGCCCCGGCAGGTCGAAGGATCGGCCATCGGGCGATATCTCGACGAAGGGAAATTCGTTCATCTCGAGCAGCAGGTCGCGCCGGAAGGCGTCGAACGCGCCGCCCTTGAGTGCGGCATCGAGGACGATGAGGTTGGGCATGCGAAAGCGCATGGCTTCTCGCGCCTGGTCGAAGTCGACCACGCTGTCGGAAGCGATGCCGATTTCCTCCAGCGCGTCGCGCACCTCGGCGCGCACCTGCAGCACCGGCGAGATGGTCAAGGCATAGACCCCGGCGAGCGACTTGAACATGGACGACTGCTCGTCCGCCAGGTCCACGGCGCAAATGCCGTCCACCGCCTGCACGGTCCGGGCGAACAGGGCTGAGATGTCCACGCCGTCCGCGCTCACGGTGCGTTCGAGGTCGATGCCGCCGGCGGACTGGGCGATCTGGCGCACGAGCATCCAGCCCACGCCGTCGGCCGACGCCTGACTCGACGGGGGTGAACCCTCGTGGGACACGCGCAGCGCCAGGCGTGCGCACTGCGTCGGCGACGCATCGAGATCGACGCGCACGTCGATGCGGCTGCCAAAAGGCAGGCACCAGTCCAGCACCGCGTTCGCGAAGGCATAGACCACCGTGGGATCCACCAGCACCTCCACCGGCTTGAGCTTGCGGCGCAGTTCAACCCCGAGCAGGGCCAACTCCTGCTTGCGCTCCTGCAACACGCTCTCCACCAGCTCCGCCATGTCCACCTTCTCGTGCGACTGGCGGATGCGCCCCTGGTGGAAACGGTGGATCTGCTGGGCGCTGATGCCCGCAGCCTTGACCCGCTCGGCCGGGATGCTCAGGGCACGGTGCTCCAGCCGGCTGATGCGGCCCTTCTCGAGCAGCAGGTCGATGCTGTTCTGCAGCGCGCTCACGCCCCCGGTGATCTGATCCGCCAAGTCCGCCAGCAAGGCCGGCCAATGTTGCTCCAGCGACCAGGGCTCCAGGCCGCGCGGCTCCGCGGAAGAGGAAACGGTGTCAGCGGAAACCTGGGTTTTCTGGAGGGTCAGCATGGCGGGGCTCGGCTCGATGACGCCCCTGGGTTGGGGCGATTCGGAAAAAATAGCACCGCCTCGGCCAGTCCGGCCGGAAACCGGCCGCAGCATTTGCCGGCGACCGTGGAGTTCGCCACGCCGGCCCGGACTTTGACCAGGGTTTGCACCGGCTTTGCCACAATAGGGCCATGCAGACACCCGCCCCCTTTCCCCTCAACCGGCCGCGCCGCCTGCGCCGCGACGCCTTCACCCGCGAGCTGGTGCGCGAGCACCGGCTGAGCCCTGCCGACCTGATCTACCCGGTGTTCGTGCTCGACGGCACGGGCCAGCGCGAAGCCGTCGACTCCATGCCTGGCGTGGAGCGCCTGAGCCTGGACCAGTTGCTGCCGGTGGCGGAAGACTGCGTGGCCCTGGGCATCCCGGTGATGACGCTCTTCCCGGTCATCGACCAGCGCCTGAAGACCCCCGACGGCCGGGAAGCGCTGAACCCCGAAGGTCTGGTCCCGCGCGTGGTGCGCGAACTCAAGCGGCGCTTCCCGCAGCTCGGGGTGATGACCGACGTGGCGCTCGACCCCTACACCAGCCACGGCCAGGACGGCGTGCTCGACGAGCACAACTACATCCTCAACGACCCGACCGTGGACATCCTGGTGCGCCAGGCGCTGACCCAGGCCGAGGCTGGGGTGGACATCGTCGCGCCCAGCGACATGATGGACGGGCGCATCGGCGCCATCCGGCGCGAGCTGGAAGCGCGCGGCCTGGTGCACACGCGGATCATGGCCTACAGCGCCAAGTACGCCAGCGCGTTCTACGGCCCGTTCCGCGACGCGGTGGGTTCGGCGACCAACCTGGGCAAGGCCGACAAGAAGGTCTACCAGATGGACCCGGGCAACTCCGACGAAGCGCTGCGCGAGGTGGCGATGGACCTGGCCGAGGGCGCCGACATGGTCATGGTCAAGCCCGGCATGCCCTACCTGGACATCGTGCGGCGGGTCAAGGACGAATTCGCGGTGCCGACCTTCGCGTACCAGGTCAGCGGCGAATACGCCATGCTCAAGGCCGCCACCCTGAACGGGTGGCTGGACCACGATGCGGTGATGATGGAAAGCCTGCTGGCCTTCAAGCGCGCCGGCGCCGACGGGGTGCTGACCTACTTCGCGCGCGACGCGGCACGCCTGCTGCGCGGCGGCTGAGGCCAGCCACCGCCCGCCGTCAGGCCAGGTGCTGGGCGAAGAACGCCAGCGTGCGCTCGCGCGCCAGCTTGGCCGCCGCCTCGTTGTACGAGCCGCGCTGGTCGCAGTTGAAGCCATGGTCGGCCTCGTACACGTGCACGGTCACGCCCGGCTGCGCCTTCTTGAACGCTTCCACCGTGTCGAGCGTGATCCAGTGGTCCTTGTCGCCGAAATGGGCCATCACGGGTACGGCGGGCGTGCGGGCAGCCTCGGCCGGCGTGGTCATGCCGCCGCCGTAGTACGGCACGGCCGCGGCCAGGCCCTTGAGCAGGCAGGCCGAGCGCCAGGTGAGCAGACCGCCCCAGCAATAGCCCACGATGCCGACCTTGCCGCCTTGCGCCGCGTGGTCGACCGCGGCCTGGATGTCGGCCATCACGCCCGGCGCCGGCAGCGCATCCACCGCGGTCTTGAGCTCGAAGCCGGCCTTCATGTCGGCTTCGGCGTAGCCGAGCTCGACGTCGGGCCTGATGCGGTGGAAGGTGGACGGCGCGACGACGAAATAGCCGTCGGCCGCGTAGCCGTCGGCCACCGCGCGGATGTGCGAATTCACGCCAAAGATCTCCTGCACCACGACCAGCCCGCCGCGCGGCTTGCCGCTGGGCTGGGCCACGTAGGCCGGGAACTTGAAGCCGTCGGCGGATTGGAGTTCGATCATCTGACCCATGGGTATGTACCTCCTTCGGTTGAGTAAAACGGAAAAAAAGAAAGCGGGCTGGCTCAGGCCCGCAGGCGGCGGGCCACGAAATCCAGGCGGTCCTGGCCCCAGAACAGTTCGCCGTCGATCACGTAGCTCGGCGCGCCGAACACGTTGAGGTCGATCGCGGACTGCGTGTTCTCGTCATAGCGCGCCTGCACCTCGGGCTGCTGCGACTGCGCGAGCCGGCCGGCATCCAGCCCGGTCTCGGCCAGCAGTTCCGACAGCACGGCATCCGCGGCGATGTCGCGCTCCTGCCGCCAGACCGCCGCCAGCACCGCCCCCGTCAGCCGCATGGCGGCGGCCTCGCCGTCGTGCAGGGCGACCGCGGTGATCAGGCGCGCGGCCGGGTCGCCCGCCACGGGAAAATGGCGCGGCTCGGGGTTGATGGGCACGCCCAGGGCCTCGCTGAAGCGCCGCAGCTCCAGCAGCCGGTAGGCCTGCCGCTGCGGCGCCCGCTTGTTCAGCGGCAGGCCGCCGGAGAACGGGAAAATGCGGCCCAGGTCCATGGGCCGCACGCGCACCTCGGCACCGGTCTCGCGCAGCAGGGCCGAGAAGCGCTCGTGCCCGAGGTAGGTCCAGGGGCTTTGCGGAACAAAGTAGTAATCGACAGTGCGGCGCACAATGGTCTCCTCTCATGCCGGCCATGCCCATTGCCCAAGTGCATGGCCAACCCGTGTTGTAAGCGATGTCGCTGCATTGTGCAGAAGACGGCAGTAGAACTGAAGGACACCGACGAACATGACAACGACGACAGGCATCCAGTACTGGTGGGAAGACCTGCAGGAAGGCGACACGCGCGACCTCGGCGCCATCACGCCCACAGCGGAGGAAACGGTGGCCTTCGCACGCCAGTTCGATCCCCAGCCGTTCCACCTCGACCCGGAGGCCGCCAGGGACTCCGTGTTCGGCGCCCTCAGCGCCAGCGGCTGGCACACCTGCGCCCTGGCCATGCGGCTCGTGGTCACCAACTTCCTGGTGCACACCTCCAGCCTGGGCTCGCCCGGCCTGGACAGCGTCAAATGGCTCAAGCCCGTCTTCCCTGGCGACACGCTGCGCCTGCAGCACACGATCATCGAGAAACGCCCCATGCGCTCGCGCCCCGACGTGGGCCTGGCGCGCACGGCCTGGGAAATGTTCAACCAGCACGGCGACAAGGTTCTCCACATCGAAGGGTATGGCATGTTCAGACGCCGGCCCGAACCCCAAACTTAGCCGGAACGCCACCTCAATGCACGCCGTCCATGCCCCACAATCCGGGAGCCATGGACTTCAAGCCCCTCGTCACCCTGCTGGCCATCGTCAACCCGCTGGCGATCGTGCCGTTCTTCATCCACTACACGCAGGGCTTTTCGGCGCGGCAGCGCCGGCGCACGGTGCTGATTTCGTCGTTCAGCGCCTTCGCGGTGATCGCGACCTGCGCGGTCATCGGGCTGCAGATCCTCGAGTTCTTCAACATCTCGCTCGCCAGCTTCCAGGTCGGGGGCGGCATGCTGCTGCTGACGTCCGCGCTGTCCATGCTGAACGCGCAACCCGCGGAGGCCAAGACCACGCAGAGCGAGGTGGACGACGCCTCGGCGCGCGCCTCCATCGCCGTGGTGCCGCTGACGATCCCGCTGCTCACTGGGCCGGCCTCGATGTCGACCGTGGTGATCTACGCCGACCAGGCCAAGACCTTCCTGCAGCACGTCGCGCTGGTGGGCTATGGCGTCGTGGTCGCGGTCGCCACCGCGATCTGCTTCACGCTGGCCGAGCCGATCGCGCGCTTTCTCGGCCAGACCGGCATCAACGTGATGACCCGCCTCATGGGCCTGATCCTGGCGGCGTTGTCGGTGGAGGTGATGGCCAACGGGCTGGTGAAGCTGTTTCCGGCCCTGGCCTAGGCAGCCGGCGCAGGCCGAAACAAACGGACACCGGTGCGCTCCCTGCGCCATTTACCCGCCCGCATGCAGCGGCGACAATGCCGCCATGAACGCGCTCACCGCCCTGCTCGGCACCACCTATCCCCTGATCCAGGCCCCCATGGCGGGCGCGCAGGGCGCCGCGCTGGCGCTGGCGGTGAGCAATGCGGGCGCGCTGGGCTCGCTGCCGTGCGCGATGCTCTCGCTCGAGGCCCTGGAACGCGAACTGGAGGCGCTCCAGGCGGGCGCCCGGCACCCCTTCAACGTGAACTTTTTCTGCCACACCCAGCCCGAGCCCGACGCGGCCCGCGAAGCGGCCTGGCGCTTTTGGCTGGCGCCGTACTACGCGGAAGCAGGGCTGGACGTCGATGCCGTGCCGGCCGGCCCGGGACGCGTGCCGTTCAACCGGTCGGCGGCCGACATCCTGGAGCGCTTCCGGCCCCGGGTGGTGAGCTTTCACTTCGGCTTGCCGGACATGGACCTGCTCGAGCGCGTGAAGAGCTGGGGCAGCGTGGTGCTGTCGAGCGCCACCACCATCGAGGAGGCGCGCTGGCTCGAAGCTTTCGGCGTGGACGCCGTGATCGCCCAGGGCGCCGAGGCTGGCGGGCACCGGGGCATGTTCCTGACCGACGATCCGACCACGCAGATCGGCACGCTGGCGCTGGTGCCGCAGATCGCCGCGGCGGTCGGCGTGCCAGTGATCGCGGCCGGCGGGATCGCCGATGCCGCGGGCGTGGCCGCCGCGATGGCGCTGGGGGCTTCCGGCGTGCAGGTGGGCACGGCCTACCTGTGCTGCCCCGAGGCGAACACCACCGAGCTGCACCGCGCCGCGCTGCGCAGCGAGGCCGCGCACCATACCGCGCTGACCCACCTCTTCACCGGCCGGCCCGCGCGCGGCATCGTCAACCGCGCGATGCGCGAACTCGGCCCCATGAACCCGGCCGTGCCGGCGTTCCCCCTCGCGACGGCCACGATGGCCCCGCTGCGCGCGCACTGGGAGGCCCACGGCAGCACCGACTTCTCGCCCCTATGGTCGGGGCAGAACGCCAGCGGCTGCCGCGACGTGCCGGCCGCCGAGCTCACGCGCGAACTGGTGGAAGGCTTCGCCCGCGGTTGAGCCGGCCGGCGCACCCGCGTCGACTATATTGGCCGGCTCATGGCCAAGGACAAAACCCTCTACAGCTGCGGCGAATGCGGCGGCACCAGCCCCAAATGGCTGGGCAAGTGCCCGCACTGCGGCGCCTGGAACACGCTGGTCGAGACCGTGGCGGAGCCCGCCGCCGCGACGCCAGCCCGCCACCGGTTCGCCGCGCTGGCCCGCACGGCCGAGGTCACCACGCTGGCCGACATCGAGGCCGCCGACGTGCAGCGCACGCCGACCGGCCACGATGAACTGGACCGCGTGCTCGGCGGCGGCATCGTCGAAGGCGGCGTGGTGCTGATCGGCGGCGACCCGGGCATCGGCAAGTCCACCCTGCTGCTGCAGGCGCTGGACAGCCTGCAGCGCGCGGGGTTTCCGTCGCTTTACGTGACGGGTGAAGAAAGCGGCGCCCAGGTGGCGCTGCGCGCGCGCCGATTGGGCCTGGAGGGCTCCGAGGTGCAGGTGCTGGCCGAGATCCAGCTCGAGAAGATCCTGGCCACGCTGGACGCCGAGAAGCCCGCCATCGCGGTGATCGACTCGATCCAGACCGTCTATTCGGAACAGCTCACCAGCGCCCCGGGTTCGGTGGCGCAGGTGCGCGAATGCGCGGCCCACCTCACGCGCGCGGCCAAGGCCTCGGGCACGGCCATCGTGCTGGTGGGTCACGTCACCAAGGAAGGCGCGCTGGCCGGCCCGCGCGTGCTGGAGCACATGGTGGACACCGTGCTCTATTTCGAGGGCGACACGCACAGCAGCTTCCGGCTCATCCGCGCGATCAAGAACCGCTTCGGCGCGGTCAACGAGATCGGCGTGTTCGCCATGACCGAGCGCGGCCTCAAGGGCGTCTCCAATCCCAGCGCCATTTTCCTGAGCCAGCACAGCGAGCCGGTGCCCGGCAGCTGCGTGATGGTGACGCTGGAAGGCTCGCGGCCGCTGCTGGTGGAGATCCAGGCACTGGTCGACAGCGGCGGCCCGAGCCCGCGGCGCCTCTCGGTCGGCCTGGAGCGCGACCGCCTGGCCATGCTGCTGGCGGTGCTGCACCGCCACGCCGGCGTGGCCTGCATGGACCAGGACGTGTTCGTCAACGCCGTGGGCGGCGTGCGCATCAGCGAACCGGCGGCCGACCTGGCGGTGATGCTGGCCATCACCTCCAGCCTGCGCGGCCGGGCGCTGCCCAAGGGGTTCATCGCCTTCGGCGAGGTGGGCCTGGCCGGCGAGGTGCGACCGGCCCCGCGCGGCCAGGACCGGCTCAAGGAAGCGGCCAAGCTGGGCTTTTCGGTGGCGGTGGTGCCCAAGGCCAACCTGCCCCGCAAGGGCGACAAGGCGTTCGAAGGGCTGACCATCCACGGAGTGGAGCGCATCGAGGAGGCGATGGAGGTGACGCGCGCGCTGGCCTGATGAACGCCAGAGGCGGCCTGCGTAGAAACCGCAGTGCGGCCCCGGGCACGCCCGGGGGACAATAGCGGCATGCAGCAGACTCGGAAATTCTTCGTCCTCGCGGCAGCGGTGCTGCTGATCTACATGTCCTACCGGGCCTACGGCTGGCCGGGCCTCGCCGCCGTCACCGGCGGCCTGCTGATGTGGCTGCTGCTGCATTTCAACCGCACGGTGATGGTGCTCAAGCGGGCAGCCAACCGCCCGGTGGGTTATGTGGACAGCGCCGTCATGCTCAACGCCAAGCTGCGCCCGGGCGTGACGCTGCTGCACGTGGTGGCGCTGACCCGCTCGCTGGGCCGCCGGACCTCGGAAGAAGGCGCCGAGCCGGAGGTCTACCTCTGGCAGGACAACGGCGGGGCCATGGTGAGCGCGGAATTCCAACGCGGCAAGCTGCAACACTGGAAGTTCGAGCGGCCGGCGGAGACGGATGAACCGGGTGGCGCGGCACCGTAAAATCGCGGGTTTGCAGGCGCATCCCCCGCCTGCCCCATCGACAGCAACCCCGCAAGCAACCGAGCAAAGGATCCCCATGAGTTCCATCGTTCCACCCGCCTCGATGTCCGACCGCGACGGCAAGATCTGGATGGACGGCCAGATGGTCGACTGGCGCGACGCCAAAATCCACGTGCTCACCCACACCCTGCACTACGGCTGTGGCGCTTTCGAGGGCCTGCGCGCCTACAACACGCCGGGCGGAACGGCGATCTTCCGTCTCGCGGAGCACACCGAACGCCTGTTCAACAGCGCCAAGATCCTGCGCATGAACATCCCGTTCTCCAAGGAGCAGGTCAACGAGGCGCAGAAGGCGGTGGTGCGTGAGAACCGGCTGGAGAGCTGCTACGTCCGCCCGTTGGTCTGGATCGGCGACCAGAAGCTGGGCGTGAGCCCCAAGGGCAACACCATCCACGTCATGATCGCGGCCTGGGCCTGGGGCGCCTACCTGGGCGAGGAAGGCATGAAGCGCGGCATCCGCGTCAAGACCAGCAGCTATACGCGCCACCACGTCAACATCACCATGACGCAGGCCAAGGCGGTGAGCAACTACAGCAACTCCATCCTGGCCAACATGGAAGTCACGGAAGAAGGCTACGACGAAGCCCTGCTGCTCGACTCGGCCGGCTTCGTCTCCGAAGGCGCGGGCGAGAACATCTTCGTCGTCAAGAACGGCGTGATCTACACGCCCGACCTCTCGGCCGGCGCGCTCAACGGCATCACGCGCAACACGGTGCTGCACATCGCGCAGGACCTGGGGCTGGACGTGGTGCAAAAGCGCATCACCCGCGACGAGGTCTACATCGCCGACGAAGCCTTCTTCACCGGCACCGCCGCCGAAGTCACGCCGATCCGCGAGCTCGACCGCATCGAGCTGGGCGGCGGCTCGCGCGGCCCGGTCACCGAAAAGATCCAGAACGCGTTCTTCGACATCGTCAACGGCCGCAATCCGAAGTACGCCCACTGGCTGGCCAAGGTCTGACCAGGAAGCGCGACATGAGCCAACCAGCCGCTGCTGCCACTGCCGTCGTCGAGCTCAAGGCCGCCGACCTCAACGCCCACGGCGGGGTGTTCTGCCCCAACCCGCGGGCCGGCATGAAGCTCTGGAACACCCATCCCAGGGTGTACCTCGACGTCGCCACCACCGGCGAAGCCAAATGCCCTTACTGCGGCACGGTGTACCGTCTGGAAGCGGGCGCAATCGTTTCACACGGTCACTAATTTCGCGACCCGCCACGCCGGGTCACCTGGCAGACCACGGATAATCAAGGGGCGGCGCGCCCCTGGCGGGCAGCCCGCATGCCCAAGGGACAACCGATGATTCTGATCACTGGCGGTGCCGGCTTCATCGGCGCCAACTTCGTGCTCGACTGGTTGGCACGGCACGACGAACCGGTCGTCAATCTCGACAAACTCACCTACGCCGGCAATCTGGACAACCTCTCCAGCGTGCAGGACGACGCGCGCCATGTCTTCGTGCAGGGTGACATCGGAGACAGCGCCCTGGTGTCGGAACTGCTGGCCACCTTCCGCCCCCGCGCCGTGGTCCATTTCGCCGCCGAAAGCCACGTGGACCGCTCCATCCGCGGCGCCGAGGATTTCATCCAGACCAATATCGTGGGCACCTTCCGGCTGCTGGAGGCGGTGCGCGCGTACTGGGCCATCCTGCCCGAGGCACAGCGCGATGCGTTCCGTTTCCTGCACGCCAGCACGGACGAGGTGTACGGCAGTCTGTCGCCCGACGCGCCGGCCTTCACCGAAACGCACCGTTTCGAGCCCAACAACCCCTACTCCGCCAGCAAGGCCGCAGGCGACCATCTGGTGCACGCTTGGCACCGCACGCATGGGCTGCCGACGCTCACCACACGCTGCTGCAACAACTACGGCCCCATGCATTTTCCGGAAAAGCTGATTCCGCTCACGATCGTCAACGCCCTGGCTGGCAAGCCGCTGCCGGTGTATGGCGATGGCCTGCAGGTGCGCGATTGGCTCTACGTGAAAGACCACTGCCACGCCATCCAGCGCGTGTTGGAAGCGGGCCGGCCAGGGGAAACCTACAACGTGGGTGGCGGAAACGAAAAACCCAACCTCGAGATCGTGCGCACGATCTGTGCCCTGCTTGACGCCTGGCATCCGCGCACCGATGGTGCATCCTACGCCGTCCAAATAGCCCATGTAAAAGACCGACCCGGCCACGACCGGCGCTATGCCATCGATGCCAGCAAGATCGGGCGCGAACTGGGCTGGAAGCCAGTGGTGGCCTTTGACAGTGGCATCCGGAAGACGGTGCGGTGGCACCTGGACCACCTGAATGCCCTGGGCGAAGACCTGAATGGGCAACGCGCCGCACAGCCGCAGCCAGACCGCAAGCCCTGCGGCCTACCTGCATGAAAACCTCGACGCCCTGCGTACTCCACAACCCCACCTTGCAAGCATGCCGCCCACAATAGAACCGACCCCAGCCACCGCACCGACATCCGACGGCACACTGGATCTGCTGGACTTCTTCGTCGTGGTCGCTGAAAACCTCCGGCTCCTGATCATCGGCCCCATTGCGGCGGCGCTCGTTGCATTCGGCATCATGCTCACGATGCCCAAGACGTATGAAAGCGAGTCCTGGCTTCGCCTGGAGCCCAATGCTGCTCCACAAATCACCTCGGCAGACATTCTTCTCCCGCTTCTGGAGCGGGCGCCATGGGTCACGGAAAGGGCGTCCGGCCATGACGCAGCACTCAAGGCGTTGCGCTCCCATATCGACGCAAGCTTCGACACCAAGAACAACCTGCTCACCCTCCGCGTTCGGGCACCGAGCCCCGAGCAGGCACAGCAGCTCAGCCACGCGCTGCTGGATGCCTATCGGACCTACAGCCTTCCAAAGGGCCGCGATCTGGAACAGATCGAGCAGGAGATCGAATCCACGAAGGCGTCATTGGAGTCGATGAAGTCCGTGGCGGAACGCCTGGCACTGAACATCGACAAGGTCACGCCCGGTACCGAAGGTGACAACGTTGCCCGGGCCTACATCCACTTGTCCGAGCAGGTCACCGCGAGAAGCAAGCGATTGAACGACTTGCGCCTCAAGCTGCTGGGGTTCGACAAGGAAGTGTTCGCGCAATCCCCCAGCCTGCCTGACCACCCCGTCAACACCAGAGCGCCTCTGGTGGCCATCCTAGCAGGGCTGGCCAGCGGTTTTGTTCTCCTGCTGTTCGTGCTGGCTCGCCATGCCTGGCACTGCGCAGCGCAAGGTGGCGAATCCGCCAGCAAGATCGCCCGCATCCGTCAAGGCCTGGGCCTGCGCAGTTGATGTCCTCTTCCGCGATGCCTTCCATCCTCCTGCTTGGCTGCAACGGCCAGGTCGGCAGAGAACTGCAGCGCAGCCTGCGCGCGCTGGGTCCCCTGCTGCCGCTGGCGCGCCGCGCCCATCTGGACTATCGTGGCGCGGACTTGGCCGACCTAGATGGCCTGCGCAATCTGGTGCACAAGATAAAGCCTTCGGTCATCGTGAATGCGGCGGCTTACATTCAGGTCGATCGGGCGGAAGCTGATGCCGACACCGCCCACACCATCAACGCCGTGGCCCCCGGCGTGCTGGCCGAAGCCGCACACGAGATCGGCGCACTGTTGGTCCACTATTCCACTGACTACGTCTTCGATGGCAGCGGCCACACGCCCTGGTCTGAGGACGCACACCCATATCCACTCAGTGTGTATGGGCAAACGAAACTCGAGGGCGAGGAACGCGTCCGCGCGGCCTGCGAGCGCCACCTCATCTTCCGCTGCAGTTGGGTGTACGCCGCGCACGGCCGCAACTTCATCCGCACCCTGCTGCATCTGGCACAAGAGCGCGAACGACTGACCATCGTCGATGACCAGATTGGCGCCCCTACCGGAGTCGATCTGATTGCCGATGCAACGGCGCACGCCATCCGGCAAGCTTTGAAAAACGCGCGCTGCGCCGGCACCTACCACCTGGCGGCATCCGGCGAAACATCGCGGCACGGCTATGCACGCTTTGTGCTGGACACGGTGTGCGAACTGCATCCCGCATGGCCGCTTCGGGTACGCGAAGTAGCACCGATCCCGACCAGCACCTACCCCACTGCGGCCAAGCGCCCCCTCAATTCCCGCCTGGACACGTCCCGCCTGCGCAGAACGTTCGGCATTCGCCTGCCCGACTGGCGCATCGGGGTGCGGCGCATGCTCGCCAGCCAGCGCATGCTGTTGGAGCAGCCCTTGCCATGACCGATCGCAAAGTCAGCACACGCCTGACCGCCACAAGAACGGCATTGCCCGGGGTAATAATCTTGGAGCCTCAGGTGCTCCGCGACGAGCGCGGGTACTTCCTGGAGAGCTTCAATCAGATGACTTTTCGCGAAGCCACCGGATACGATGCCCGCTTCGTCCAAGACAACCAAAGCCGCAGCGCCCGAGGGGTGCTGCGCGGTCTGCATTTCCAACACACGCCCCATGCCCAGGGCAAGCTGGTACGAGTCCTTCGAGGTACCGTCTTCGACGTCGCGGTCGACATCCGGCCCGACTCCCCCACCCATGGAAAATGGCTGGGTCTCGAGCTCTCCGAGGACAACGGGCTGCAGTTGTGGATCCCCCCCGGATTCGCGCACGGTTACCTGGTCGTCAGCGAATCGGCGGACGTCCACTACAAGACCACCAGCTACTATGCTCCTGCCCACGAAGGAATACTGGCGTGGAACGATCCCGATCTTGGCATCGAGTGGCCTATCGACAAGCTGCCCACCCTGTCTTCCAAGGACGCAGGCGGCCAGCGCCTGATCGAGATCGCGAGAACCCCCGCCTGAAGTCCCGGCCTCGGCATCTCTTTTCGAACTCACTGACCCAAGATGCTCAACGACAACTCTATTCTGATCACCGGTGGAACAGGCTCTTTCGGCAAGGCGTTTGTCAAGACGGTGCTGAGCCGTTACCCCGACGTACGGCGCCTGGTGATCTATTCCAGGGACGAACTCAAGCAGTTCGAAATGCAGCAGGAATTCTCCGACCTTGAGTTCCCGGGGTTGCGCTACTTCATTGGCGACATCCGCGATGAGGCCCGCCTGAAGAGAGCTTTGGAAGGGGTCGACGTGGTGGTGCATGCCGCCGCGCTAAAACAGGTCCCCGCGGCCGAATACAACCCGTTCGAGTGCATCAAGACCAATGTTCTGGGCGCCCAAAACCTGATTGAGGCCTGCCTGGACGCAGGCGTCAAGCGCGTGGTCGCCCTCTCGACCGACAAGGCTGCGGCCCCGATCAATCTGTACGGCGCGACCAAACTGTGCTCCGACAAGCTCTTTGTTGCCGGGAACAACATCCGAGGCCACCGAGACATCCGCTTCAGCGTCGTGCGGTACGGCAACGTGATGGGCAGCCGTGGCTCCGTCATTCCCTTCTTTCTGGAGCGCCGCAAAACTGGGGTGATCCCGATCACCGATCCACGGATGACGCGATTCAACATTTCCCTGCAAGAAGGCGTGGACATGGTGCTCTGGTCCATCGAAAACGCCCTGGGCGGAGAAGTCCTAGTGCCCAAGATACCGTCGTACCGCATCACAGACGTGGCCACCGCCATCGCACCAGACTGCCGCCAGGAAGTCGTAGGTATCCGGCCCGGCGAAAAGATTCATGAAGAGATGATCACGGCTAGCGACAGTTTCAATACCGTTGACATTGGTCAGTATTACGCGATCCTACCGATGTCCAGCTCCATCGATTCCGATCACTATTGCCGCCATTTCCAAGGGAAGCAAGTTGAACCCGGATTTGCCTATGACAGCGGGACCAATCCGGATTTCCTGTCCGTGGAACAACTCCGCGAACTGATCAGCCGCCACGTGTCGCACCCAGATGCCTGAACAATGACGCACTTCATTCCCTACAGCCGACAGGACATCGATGCTGCCGATATTGCGGCGGTCGAAGCCGCGTTGCGCTCCCCATTCCTGACGCAAGGTCCGCGCATTGCGGAATTCGAGGCGGCCTTCGCGCAACTGCAAGGTGTGCGTCATGGAGTAGCCGTGAGCAACGCCACAGCAGGCCTGCACCTGGCATGCCTAGCTTTGGACGTCGGCCCCGGGTCGCGGGTCTGGACATCTCCCATCAGCTTCGTTGCATCAGCCAACTGCGCGCTGTATTGCGGAGCCGAAGTCGATTTCGTAGACATCGATCCATCGACCCGCAACATGTGCATGGCGCAATTAGAGCGCAAGCTGTTACAAGCCGAGCGCAGCAACACGCTGCCGGACGTGGTCATTCCCGTGCATTTCGCAGGCTTCGCGTGCGACATGCACGCCCTCTCCGCCTTGGCCGCCCGATTCCGCTTCAAGATCATTGAAGACGCGGCCCATGCCACCGGCGCCCTGTTTGACGGACAGCCGATCGGCAGCCGTTTTGCGGACATTTCCGTCTTCAGTTTTCACGCCGTCAAAACCATCACCACAGGGGAAGGCGGCATGGTCACCACCTCATCGGACGACATCGACCACCGACTGCGGATGCTTCGCTCACATGGCATCACACGCGAGGCGGATCGCTTCGAACAGCAAGAGGAATCAACAGGGCCCTGGTACTACGAGCAGCAGATGCTGGGCTTCAACTACCGTATCACGGACGTGCAGGCGGCGCTCGGGCTTTCCCAACTGAACCGGCTGCAAGACTGGCAAAAAGCCAGGCAACGCCTTGCTGACCGCTACGACGCCAAGCTCAAATCGCTTCCCCTCCATCTGCCCGTGCGCAGCGAGAACTGCCTGTGTTCATGGCACCTCTATGCCATCGAATTCGACCGCGACACGACGAGCATCGATCGCGGCCAGGTCTTCCAAGCCATGCGCGCCGCTGGCATTGGCGTGAACGTGCACTACATCCCGATACATACCCAGCCCTACTACCGCCGGCTCGGCTTTCAGCCCGGCGACTTCCCGGCCTCCGAGAATTACTACCGCGGTGCGCTTTCCCTGCCGCTGTTTCCCGCCTTGAGCGAGGAACAGCAGGACTATGTGGTCAACACCTTGCTCAAGGCACTGGCGCAACCGAATCGCTGATCATGGAACTGATCCTCGGCACCGTGCAGTTCGGCCTGCCCTATGGCATCGCCGGGCGGGGTGCGCGCGTTACGGATGCCGAAACCCGCTCCATCCTCCAGACCGCCTGGCAGGTAGGCATCCGGTGGCTGGACACGGCACCCGCCTATGGAGACATCGAAGCCCGACTGGACGGACTGTGCCGCGGCCTGGACTTTCGAGTGGTCACCAAGCTAGGTGGCATGCCCGGTGAAACGGGTCTGGACGAGCAGAAAGTAGCCGCGTCGCTGGCTCGGAGCTGGCAGCGCCTGGGATCCAGGCTGGCAGGCGTGCTGTTTCATCGAACGGCAGATCTCCATGGCGATTCCGGCCAACGGTGCTGGCATGCCGCCAGGCAGTGGACCACCGACCATGGGGTCAAGCTGGGATGCTCCGGCTACGAGGCCCAGGAGATAGCCATGCTGCACCGCCAGCACGGATTGGATTTCATTCAATTGCCCGGCAACGCCTGGGACCAACGGGTACTCGACTGCCCGATCGGCACGTCGGAAGTGCATCTCCGATCCTGTTTCCTGCAAGGCCTGCTGCTCATGCCCTTCGAACAGGCCGCGGTGCGGTTGCCTGCTGCAGTACCCGCGCTTCGGCGCTGGCATGCTTGGTTATGCCACCGGGCGCTCTCTCCGGTTTCGGGCGCATTGTCCGTGGTCAAGGCGTTTAGCGGCGTCACTCATTGCCTGGTGGGCGTGGAGGACACGGCCCAGATGGCCGAGATCGCCCAGGCCTGGCACGACAGCCCTCCTATCGAAGCCAGAGAACTGCAGGAAGCGGATCTCAGCCTCATCGACCCGCGGCAATGGAAACTCTCATGAATCAGACCATCGCCTTCATCCAAGCCCGCTGCTCCAGTTCGCGCTTCCCGAACAAGGTGCTGTCGCCGCTCGCGGGAACGACCATGATCGAGTTCATGGTGGCGCGCGCCCGCCGGGCCCAGCGCGTCGACAGCGTGGTCGTGCTCACTAGCACTGATACCAGCGACGACCTACTCGTCGCAACCCTGGAGCGCGCGGGCATTCCCTTTCACCGAGGCAGTCTCGAGGACGTTTTGGCGCGCTTCGTCTCGGCATCCGCGCACTTCCCCGCGAAGACCTATATACGCCTGACAGGCGATTGCCCACTAGTGGATCCCACCCTGATCGACGCTGTCGTGGCAGGTCTGGCGGAAAACGAGGTCGCGTACGCATCCAACGTGGATCCTCCCACCTTTCCCGACGGGCTGGACATCGAATGCTTCTCGGCCGATGCTTTGGCCACCACTGACCGGATGGCCAAGCGCGGACCGGAGAGAGAGCACGTCACCCTGTGGATGCGATCGGAAGCGTCGGGATTCAAACGCTGGAGCCTTTGCGCCCCCTGCAACATGTCATCGATACGCTGGACCGTTGACTACGCCGACGATCTCGGGGTGGTGCAAAGCATCGTCGCGGCCTTGCCCAACCCCTTCGAGGCAGATCTATACGATTGCTTGCGCGCGCTGGCCGGTCACCCCCATTTGTCCAATCTCAACCACCATCAACGTAACGAAGGCTTGGCACTCAGCCTGGAACGCGAAGCCCATATCAACACAGTCACACAACACCAACATGTCTGAAGACCTTCAAAAGGACACATTCCTTCGACAGGAAGGAAATCAGTGGTTTCGTCGCAATAAAGAGGTACTGGGTGGTCAATCTCCGTTTCGAGACGTGGCGATAGAGCGTCTGGCCAGTCATTTGCCCGAATTCAACCACCCTCATGTGTTGGAGATTGGTTGCGGAGATGGCAACAACCTCAATCACCTGGACCAGCACCGATCGATCACCGCCGCGGGCATAGACCCTTCCAGCGAGGCCATCGAACATGGCCGCACCCTCTATCCGCGAATGGCCCTGCAAAAAGGTACGGCGGACGCGCTGCCATATATAGACGGGCAATTCGATATGGTGCTATTCGGTTTCTGTCTCTACTTGGTTGACCGTTCTCTGCTGTTTCGCGTGGCTCACGAAGCAGATCGCGTGCTCAAGAAAGATGGGACCCTGGCCATCATCGATTTTGATCCACCGCAACCAATGGTTCGTCCCTACCATCACTGCCCAGGCATCTATTCCTACAAACAGGATTACTCGCAACTGTTCCTGGCCAGTGGCAAATACACCTTGGCGGAAAAATTGCCAGGCAGCCACGCCGATTCATGCTGGCATCCTGATGGCGGCGAGCGCATCGCACTCTGGATCTGCCGGAAATCCAATGTCGCGTTTGTTGCGGCCTGAGTCCGCTAAACAAGGATCCCCGCTCATGAAGCTCTTCACCAAATCCCTCGAGCAACTCGAACGCGCCCAACGCCATATCCCATTGGGCAGTCAAACTTTCAGCAAAAGCAAGACCCAGTACCCCTTGGGTGTCTCGCCGCTTTTCATACAAAAGGCGTTCGGCTCTCGGGCATGGGACGTCGACGGCAACGAGTACATCGACTTCGTCAGCAGCCTGGCGTCCGTGACGCTGGGCTACCAGGATCCGGACGTGAACGCGGCCGTCAAGGCCCAGCTCGAGGAAGGTGTCATCTTCTCCCTGCCCCACCCGATCGAAACCGAAGTGGCCGAGTTGATCTGCCAGATGGTGCCGTGCGCCGAGATGGTCCGGTTCGGCAAGAACGGCTCCGATGCCACCTCCGGCGCCATCCGCCTGGCACGTGCGTTCACCTCGCGGGACCGGGTTGCCATCTGCGGCTACCACGGCTGGCAGGATTGGTACATCGGCGCGACAGCCCGCCACCGGGGCGTTCCCCAGGCGGTGCGCGATCTCACGCATTCGTTCGCCTTCAACGACCCCGGCAGCCTGCAAAAGGTGCTGTCCGAGCATCCAGGCGAGTTCGCGGCGGTGATCCTGGAGCCGATGAACGTGACCGATCCGGAGCCCGGATTCTTGGCCGAAGTCCGCGACCTAGCCCACGCACACGGCGCGCTGCTGGTGTTTGATGAGACCATCACAGGTTTCCGGTACCACAATGGCGGCGCTCAGGCCCTGTTTGGCGTTACACCCGATCTGGCGACCTTCGGCAAGGGACTGGCCAATGGCTATCCCGTATCTGCCGTGGCGGGCCGGCGCGATGTGATGCAGCTTATGGAAGAGATCTTCTTTTCCTTCACATTCGGTGGCGAAGCTCTGTCGCTGGCGGCTGCCAAGGCGACACTGACGAAATTGAGCCGCGAACCGGTGGTGGACCGGCTCTCCGCGGTCGGCCGACGGATCATCGAAGGTGTTTCGAAGATCATTGCGGACCATGATCTCGGCGATGTGTTCCACATCAGTGGCCACCCCACCTGGAGCTTCCTCAATATCAAGGATGCGCGGGATGCCACATCCTTCGAAATCAAGACCCTGTGGATGCAGGAGATCCTGGCTCGCGGGATCCTGTCCGTCGGCACGCACAATGTGAGCTACGCACACAGCGATGCGGACATCGATCGTTTGCTGGCGGTGTACGCAGAGGTCCTGCCGACAATCGGACAAACGCTGAATACAGGGGCATTGAAGGCGAGCCTGAGGTGTCAACCCCTGGTGCCCCTGTTCAAAGTACGATGACGCGATGCTGACCGCAACCTTCCGCGTCGATGCATCGTTGCGAATCGGCACGGGGCACGTCATGCGGTGCGTGGTGCTCGCCAATGCCCTCGCGCAGGCGGGAGGGAGCAGTCATTTCCTGATGCGCAACGAGCCCGGCCACCTAGCGGATTGGGTCACACACAACGGACATACCGTCACACTGCTGCCGACCAGCGACGAGCCCATCGAAGCACAGGCGATCATGGATGCACTGCGTAGCGACGCACCCGCCGATTGGCTGGTCGTCGATCACTACGGCCTCGATGAAACATGGGAGCGGCAGGCGGCCGAGATCGCACGGCGCATCCTGGTGGTGGACGACCTAGCCAACCGGCACCACCGGTGCGACGTGCTGCTCGACCAGAATGCCGGGCGGACCGATGGCGACTACGCCGCGCTCGTGGCGCCAGGCACCCGATGCCTCATGGGTCCCCGGTATGCCTTGATGGCGCCCGCTTTCGCGCAATCACGAAAGGCCGCGCTGGCCCGGCGGGACCGCAACGATCCACCTGCCCGCCTGCTAATCAGCATGGGAGGGATCGACGCATTGAACCTGACGGAGCGCGTGCTGACGGCACTAAACGCCGACGGTGAAAAGGTCCACGACACCATCGACGTCGTCCTGGGCAGGCATGCACCCCACATCGACCAAGTGCGGGCGAGAATCGCCTCGATGCGCACGCCAGCGCGCCTGCACGTCGACACCCCTTCCATGGCGCAATTGCTGTGCGAAGCTGATCTAGCCATTGGCGCCGGCGGCGTCTCAGCGCTGGAGCGCTGCGTGCTCGGCCTGCCCACCATCGTCGTGGCCGTGGCCGACAACCAAGTTCCGGGCTCGCTGGCCTTGGCCGAGGCAGGTGCCGTCTGCTACATCGGAGCGGCCGACGGAATGGAAAAGCCATTGATCGACGCCTGGCGCCACCTTCAGGCCGCCGACGCCCGGCAGGCCATGTCACGTTGCGCCAGCCAAGTGTGCGACGGCAATGGTGCCAGCCGGGTGGTAGGCGAGATGGCTTCACACGCCTGAAAGGGATGCTCGGGATGACAACGGCTGCGATCGTTCGGCGCATGACGCCTGCAGACCTGGAAATGGTCCTGCAATGGCGCAACCATCCCGATATCCGGTGGCACATGTTCGACCCGTGCGAGATCGTGATCGAAGACCACCGTGCTTGGTTCGACCGCCAGAACCGCAACCCGCAATGCGCACTGATGATCTTTGAACAGGACGGCAAGCCCTCCGGCTTCGTCCAACTTCATGAGCGCAGGGGCCAGCGCGCTGGCGAGTGGGGCTTCTATACGGCACCCGGAGCCGCCAAAGGCACTGGCAGGCGGCTCGGCAGAGCTGCAATCGATCACGCCTTCCAGGTGCTGGACTGGCACAAGGTCAACGGTCTGACGTTGGCGTCCAACGAGCGATCCATCCTCATGCACCTGGCCTTGGGATTCGAACTCGAAGGCAGACTTCGCGAACACCATTTCAACGGCGAAGCCTACGTGGACGTGTGCAGTTTCGGCTTGCTACGATCTCATTGGACAGCCAAGCAAGCAGCAACATGAAACAAGACCCCGTGATCAAGATTGCCGGACAGCCGATCGGCGCTGGCCATCCGCCCTATATCATCGCGGAGCTTTCGGCGAATCACAACGGCAAGCTGGAAACTGCGCTCGCCCTCATTGACCGGGCAAAGGCCGCCGGAGCCGATGCGGTCAAGATCCAGACCTACCGCGCGGACACGATCACGCTGGACTCCAACGCACCCGAGTTCGTCATCCAGGGTGGACTGTGGCATGGCCGCAAGCTGTACGACCTGTACGAGGAAGCTCACCTGCCATGGGATTGGCACACCCCCCTTTTCGACCATGCAAAGCAGCTGGGCATCACGATCTTCAGTTCGCCATTCGACGCGACCGCCGTCGATCTGCTGGAAGAACTGCAGGCGCCGGCCTACAAGATCGCCTCGTTCGAAGCAGTGGACCTGCCTCTCATCCGCTACGTGGCCTCTAAAGGCAAACCCATGATCATTTCCACCGGCATGGCGAACGCGGAGGAAATCCAGGAGGCCATCGATGCGGCCAGGGCCGGAGGGTGCCTCGAGCTCGCGATCCTACATTGCGTCAGTGGCTATCCGGCGCCCGCCTCGGACTACAACCTGCGCACCATTCCCGACATGATCGAACGGTTTGGGCTAGTGACAGGCCTATCGGACCACACACTCGACAACACCACCGCAATCGCCAGCGTGGCCGCCGGAGCCTCCCTCATCGAAAAGCACTTCACGTTAGACCGCAGCCAGGGCGGGCCGGACGACAGCTTCTCGCTCGAGCCCCCTGAACTCCTCGCGCTGTGCCGCGATGCAAGAACAGCCTGGCAGGCCATGGGCCGCGTCGACTATGGGCGCAAGTCCAGCGAGCAGGGCAATGCGCAGTTCCGCCGCTCCCTGTACTTCGTCAAGGATCTGGCGGCTGGCTCCGTCGTCACGCCCGATGCGGTACGCAGCGTGCGACCGGGTTACGGCTTGCCGCCCAAGCAGCTTGACCGGGTGTTGGGCAGCCACACACGAAGCGCCGTGGCCGCCCACACGCCTGTGACCTGGGACGTGCTGGTTCCGCGTGACTGACTCGGCCTGCGCCATCACACAGTCCATGGTTTCGGTGCGCCACTTCGCGATCTACAGTTCGCTGTACGCTGGCGCATCCCTGGCCCAAAAGGGCCTCGTCATGCTTCTGATGTTATGGCTGGCGCGAGTACTCAGCACCGAGCAATATGCCGCCTTCGGCTTGCTCTACGCGGTCCAGACCGGCTTCACGTCGCTGGCGATGGCTGGCATCGTCGAGCAAGTGGTTGCCCGTCGACACCACAGGACAGGTTCAAAGCCGGCGGCCGGCGCCGGTGAAATGCCGCTCTTCTTGGCTCAGGCGTTCGGCCTGAGCGTGGTGACCATCGGCGCCATGGTGGCCACCTCCTCCGACACGCCGGTCACACTGTACGAAGCGAGTTGGGCGCTGGCGGGAGGGGGCATCACCGCCCTGTCACTGCTGGGCGCCGGCTTGGCGCGGCTGGACCACGACCATCGCGCCTCGCTGGTGCTGGGAGCAGGCATACCGGCCCTGGGGACCTTGGGTGCCTGGCTAGCCGTTGTCTGGCGGCCTGATTCCGGCGCATTCTTCATCGGCTACGCGATGGGCGCTGCGTTGGCCTCGGTCCTGGCAAAAGGGCTGCCGGCCCGACGCGCTCCACGTACAGCCGGACACCCCGATCTGCGGCAGGGCTTTCGCCAGACACTACCCTATCTCGTGGTGGGCGCAATGATGTGGGCCAGCGGCTATGGCAACCTTTGGATCATCGATCAATGGTTCTCAAGCGAGACCGTAGCGCAGTACACGCTGGCGTTCACGCTCGCATCCGTGGCGCAGATCGCCGCCAATGCCATGAATCAGGTCTGGGCGCCACGCCACTACGACCTGATTCGCACGCTTCCGGCTCGGGCGGTAGAAGACCAGTGCCGGCGCTACTACCTGATCCTGGGTTTAGTGATCAGCGCGGTCGCCATCGTTGTTTTCCTTGCCTTTCCGCTCGCATTGGAGGTCGGTGGGGGCAACCTCTCCAGCTACGCATCGATTCGACTTGGTCTGTTGTGGTTATTTGCGGGTTATGCGCTGTCGATTCCATGGTGGCATGCGCAAAACCTGTTCGTCGTGCATGGAGCTGGCGATGCGCTGATGCGGGTGCTGAGCTGGTCGACCGCACTCGGTATCGTCGCGTGGTTCGGGGCCATGCAACTGCTGGGAGTTTCCGGCCTCTATCTGGGCTATGCCCTGATGATGACCATCCGCTCGCTGGCCGTGTGGTGGATCGCCTCTCGGCAATGGGGCACCGAACTCCGCTGGGAAGGGGCCGCGCTGGCCTGTCTGGTACTTTCCATCTGTGGAGCCGTGGCCTGATGGACCGCAAATTACTGAAAAAGCTGTTCCGAGATGTCTGGCGGATCGATCGCGTCTCATATCCCCAGATGCCGGTGCTTACTGTTGCGCACGATACGGACCGCAGTTACCTACATAACGGCCAGTGGTACTCCCCTTTGATCGACACCATCGAAGACGATCTGCGGGCGCAAGGCGTATCGTGCGTGAGCGTGGCCCGTGTCATTTCGGAGATCAAGGGCGACAAGGCCTATGGCTACGTCGTTTCGCCGGAAGGCGGCTTCGCCCGAGCGCTGCTCGGCAAACGGCTCAAGGGACTGCTGCAGCGAGGACGGTATCCGTTTTCCTGGCAGGAACGGGCCATCTGGCACGACATCCTCCAGGCGACGGGCGCCCGCTTCGCCCTAGCCATTCAACCTTCCCGCGAAATGTGCAGCGCCTGTCACGAACTCGGCGTCTGGGTCGCCGACGTCCAGCACGGTGTGATCGGGCAGGCCCATCCCTGGTACGGTGCATCGTTCCGCCGGGACGATCCACCGGAACAGCTTCCCTCGGCCTTCCTGGTGTGGGATGAAGACAGCGCCGATGTAATTCGCAGTTGGGCCCAGCCCGGTGGACCGGCCGCCCATATCATCGGCAACCGCTGGCTGGCTCGCTTCGGAAAGGCGGCGCTAGACGACGCATTGGTGCAATCGGCGCTGCAGCGCTTCTCGGCTGCAATGCCGCCCGCCACCGGCAAGCCGTCCATCCTCGTCACCCTCTCCTGGGGTGCAACCGACATTCCGAACGGCTTTGTCGCAGATGCCTTGTGCGAGGTAATGCGCCGCACCTCGAGTCAGTACCGTTGGCTGATCCGGCTGCACCCCAACCAGATCAACGGTTTCGCCACACAGGAAGGCGAGCGCTTTCCCGATTTCTACGATCGGGAACTCAAAGGCCATGCCGACTGGCAAGCCGCGACAAGGGCGCCGCTACCAGCAGTACTGCGAAAGACAGACCTGCACATCTGCTGGAACAGTTCCTCCTGCATCGAAGCAGCCATGCTGGGCATCCGCTCAGCCCTGCTCGACCCTCAGTTGCGAGAGGGAGCCCGATGGGCGGACTACTATGCCAGCTACCGAGCCTCCGGAATGGTTGAGGTCATCGACCCCACCGAGGCAGCGATCATGAGCTGGATCGCCAAGTCGCTGCCGGTCAGCAGAACGCCTCCCAATCAGGAACGGGACAACGCGTGTTACGCGCGCCTTCTGCAACAGGTGGCACAAGGCATACCGCCAGTGATGCGCAAAACCAGACCATGAATCCAGAGCCAGTCCCCGCTATCGGGCCAAACCAATTCAACCTATTGCGACTGCTGGCTGCCGCCCAGGTGCTGGTCGTTCACTCACTGAACCACCTCAACTACGCCGGGCCACTCGTCTCGCTGGCCAAAGCCATTCCTGGTGTGCCCGTGTTCTTCTTTATCAGCGGCCTGCTGATCAGCCATGCCTATCTGCGCACACGGGCAATGGGCCTACGTGCATTCTTCCGCAATCGGGCACTGCGCATCTTCCCGGCGCTTTGGGCCGTCGTCCTACTGTCGGCAGCCATGCTGTTTGCCATTGGCTTCCTGCCCCTATCGTTCCTGGCCTCCCCACGATTCATTGCCTGGCTGGCCGCGCAATCGACCGTGGTTCAGTTCTACAACCCCGATTTCCTGCGTGGCTTCGGCGTCGGCGTCCTCAACGGAGCGCTCTGGACTATCTCGGTCGAACTGCAATTCTACGTGCTGACGCCTCTACTGGTGTTTTTGCTCAAGCGCCGACCCTACGGGTTTGCTGCGGTTTTCTTGTTGTCTCTCAGCACCAATCTTTGGCTGCGCTTCGCGCCTCCGAGCTCGGATTTGCTAGGGAAGCTGACCTACGTGTCGTTTCTCCCTTGGCTCTACATGTTCATGAGCGGCATGCTGGCCGTAGCCCATCTACCGCGCGTCAAGGCACTCGTTTCTCGCTGGCCCTGGGTGTTCTGGCTCGCGTTGTATATCGCAGCCATGACCTTGATCGGTGAATACAAAGATAACGCCAGCAATGCCATCCATCCTCTGGCTTTCGGGCTGGTTGGCTTGATTGCCCTCAAAGCCGCGTTTCCTGTTCGGTTGAAGCAAGGCGCAATGGCCTCGTTCATTCAACACAATGACCTATCTTATGGACTTTACCTCGTCCATATGCCAGTGATCAATGTCCTTCTGTACCTTGGGTGGGCGCCCAAGGGTTGGGACATTGCGCTGGTGGCGCTCGCGAGCCTTCTATTGGCCGTGGTCAGTTGGTTCTGCATTGAACGCCCCGCCCTACGCCACAAAGTGTGACGATGCTTGCACTGCCATCCCAGTCGACAACCCGGGCACCAAAAATGGCCGTTGTGCGCCTGTTTACCCTCATATCGATTGTGTTCGCCTGCTTCGTATCCCAACAGCCACCGCTTTTCCTGGCCGGCGCCCTGCTCTGCAGCGGATTCATGCTGCTCGAACTTGGGCGTGAACGCTGGTCACCGACCAGGGTTCTGCAGATGACATGCCTGGCGCTGCTGTTTCTGCCAGCATTCCTCAAACCGGCCATAGGACTGGTTCCGGTGTTCTACGCGTTCTCTACCATGGCGGTGCTGCTGGCCGCCTGGGCGCTGGCACGGCATCCACCAGCGGTACTAGTGCGTGTGTTCCGCTGGATCTACGTGATCTGCATCGCTGGAATCTGTGTTGGATTGGTGGCGCACGCCGGAGAAACGGAAGCGTTGGGCAAACTGCTCCCCAACACCAGCGTGAACGGCATCCCCTCATATATGCTGGTGCTGCAGGTCGGCGTCAGCCTGAGCTTTTTTGCCCACCACGGGCGGTTGCCGATGCTATCGCCCTGGATCACCGGCTGGATCGCATTCATGGGCATTGGCCGCGGCTCGATCATCGTGGCCGGCTTGATCATCGGCGCTACGTTGGCCTTCAACTTGCGAGGCCAAAATACGCGTTGGAGTGCCTACCTGTTTCGCGTGCTGATGGTCGTGTGCGTGGCGGCGATGGCCTTTGCGACAGGGCCGGAGGCATACGACTGGATTTCGTCTCATACAAAGCTATCGGCAGGCCTCATCGACACACATCGGGCCGACATCCTCTCGGCCTATTGGAGTCAAATCGATCCCGTATCCCTGGTCATCGGTGCGGATTTCACAGGCACCATCATTGATGAGCTGTACCACGGCAACCCGCACGTGGCATTCCTGCGAACGCATTCCTTCTTCGGTCTGCCCCTGACCGTGCTGGCACTGCTTAGCCCACTCGCAGTGTGGTGGGCACCCATTCCCAGAAACCGGCAATGGGTCTACATGACGTTCTGCGCGCTACTGGTGCTGCGCGCAACGACCGAACCCATTTTGTTCCCCACGCTGCTGGATTTGATCTATTTCACTGTGCTTTTCCTGCCGTTTCGACGCGATACCATCTCACCCCAGCCGGCCAATCGCACCACCCACATGCCACCGATGCTTGCAAACACGCTCTCGCACGCCACCGCGGGGCAGACCTTGCCCACCCAACCCGCCCCATGAAGCCACTCCAGATCTGCTCCCAATGCGTCATGGACACGTCCGACGCCCAAATCACCTTCGATGATCAGGGCGTGTGCGACCACTGCCGCACCTTCGAACGGGACGTGAAGCCCAACTGGCACACCGACGATCGCGGCCACAGAGCGCTGAAGGAACTCGTTGCCCAGATCAAGACGCGCGGCCAGGGCAAGGAGTTCGATTGCATCATCGGCCTGAGCGGGGGCATCGACAGCTCCTACCTCACGCATGTCGCCACCGAATACGGCCTGCGCCCACTGGTGTTCCACGTCGATGCCGGCTGGAATTCCCAGATCGCGGTGAACAACATCGAGAAACTGGTCGACAAGCTGGGGCTGGATCTCTACACCGAGGTCATCGACTGGGAGGAGATGCGCGACCTGCAACTGGCCTTCTTCAAGTCGGGCGTACCGCACATCGACACGCCGCAGGACCATGCGTTCTTTGCAACGATGTACAAGTTTGCGGAAACGCACGGCGTCAAGTACATCCTGACCGGTGCGAACTATTCGACCGAGTGCATCCGGAACCCGATCGAGTGGATGTACTACCAGTCCGATGCCATCCAGCTCAAGGACATCCATCGGCGATTCGGCACACGCCCGCTGGTCAACTACCCGACCACGTCCATCCTCCGCCACAAGGTCTGGCTCCCGTATGTCAAGGGCATCAAGGTGGTTCGCCCGCTGAACCACGTGCCCTACGACAAGGCCCATGCGATGCAGTTGCTTGCCGATGTGTACGGCTGGCAACCCTACCCTCAGAAACATTTCGAATCGCGCTTCACGCGGTTCTACGAAGGCTACTGGTTACCGAGGAAGTTCGGCTACGACACCCGCAAGGTGCAGTACTCCAGCCTGATCGTGACGGGCCAGATGACCCGGGAAGAGGCGCTCAAACTGCTGGAGCAGCCCGCGCTGGACGAAGCCACGGTGCAGCAGGAGTTCGAGTACGTGGCCACCAAACTGGGCATCACGGTGGAAGAACTCCAGGGTTACTTCGACGCACCGAATCACACCTACAGGGACTACCGGTCGCAGCAGAGCATCTACAACGCCGGCGCGCGCATCATGCGGCTGCTGGGCCTGGAACGCGGAGGCAAGCGTTGATCGCGATCGTCGACTACGGCCTGGGCAACGTGCAGGCCATCGCCCACATCTACAAGCGGCTCGGAATGAACTGCCAGCGGGTCCGCCAGGCCGGTGATCTGGACGAAGCCTCGCACATCGTGCTCCCGGGCGTGGGCGCTTTCGACTGGGCCATGGCCAAGCTGAACGGCTCGGGTATGCGCGCAGCCCTCGATGAAGCCGTCCTGCAGCGCAAGACGCCCGTCCTGGGTATCTGCGTGGGCATGCAGATGCTGGCCAGCCGCAGCGACGAGGGCGACAGCGACGGCCTGGGCTGGCTCGATGCGGAAGTCAAGCGGCTGGACCCCGGCCCTGCGGATGCACCCCGGCAATTGCCGCACATGGGCTGGAACGACGTCAGGCCGATCGACACCCATGGCCTGTTCGCAGACTTCCAGGATATGCCCCGCTTCTACTTCCTCCATTCGTACTACTTCGTGCCGCACCAGCCGGCCGACACCCTGGCCGAATCGGACTACGGCGCGACGTTTACCTGTGCCGTGCGCCACGGGCACGTGCACGGCGTACAGTTCCATCCGGAAAAAAGCCATGGATGGGGCATCCAGCTGCTGAAGAACTTCGCCTCTCTCTGATCCATGCTCAGACCCCGCATCATCCCCTGCCTCCTGGTCCACAAAGGCGGCCTCGCCAAGACCGTGGGATTCGAACAGCCCAAGTACGTGGGCGATCCTTTGAACGCCGTGCGCATCTTCAACGAGAAGGAAGTCGACGAGCTGATGGTGCTCGACATCGACGCCACCCGCCAGGACCGGGAGCCCGACTACGCGCTGATCGCCAGCCTCGCCGCGGAATGCCGCATGCCGCTGGCCTATGGCGGCGGCGTGCGCACGGTCGAGCAATTCGAGCGGCTGGTCAGCCTGGGCGTCGAAAAGGTCTCGATCAGTGCCGCAGCCGTCCGCACGCCCGAGCTCATCACGCAGGCTGCTCAACGCGTGGGCAGCCAGAGCGTGGTGGTCGTGATCGATGTGAAACGGGTCAACGGACAACATCGAGCCTGGACCCACAACGGCACGCAGCCGGTGGATACCCCACCGGTCGAACTGGCCCGCATGGCCCAAGCCCAGGGCGCGGGCGAGATCGTGCTCAACTCCATCGACCGCGATGGCCGCATGCAGGGCTACGACCTGGACCTCCTGCGCCAGGTGCGGGCGGCCGTTTCGCTGCCCATCACCTGCCTGGGCGGTGCGGGCTCCCTGAACGATCTCTCGGGCCTAATCCGGGAGTTCGGCGTGATCGGCGCTGCCGCGGGCAGCCTGTTCGTGTTCAAGGGCAAATACCGCGCCGTGCTGATCAACTACCCCTCCCGGGCCGAAAAGGATGCCCTGGTGGCCAACGCGAGGGCCGCCGCATGAAACAGGTATTGCAGGACCTGGCGAATGGCAGGACGAACGTGGTCGAGGCACCCACGCCCACACCAGGCCGAGGGCAGCTGCTGCTGCGCACCACCCGCACGCTCATCTCGGCCGGTACCGAACGCATGCTGGTCGATTTCGGCCGTGCCTCCTACCTCGACAAGGCGCGCCAGCAGCCCGAGAAGGTCCGGCAGGTGCTCGACAAGGTGCGCACGGACGGCTTGCTCACCACGGTGGAAGCGGTGCGCTCCAAGCTCGGTCAGCCCATCCCCCTGGGCTACTGCCATGTGGGCGTGGTGCATGCCGTCGGTCCGGGCGTGGAGGGCTTCCAGGTCGGCGACCGCGTGGCGTCCAACGGCCCGCATGCCGACATGGCGCTGGTGCCCAGGAACCTGTGCGCCCGCGTGCCGGACAACGTGAGCGACGACCAGGCCGCGTTCGTGGTGCTGTCGAGCATCGGCCTGCAAGGCATCCGGCTCGCACAGCCCACGCTGGGCGAATCGGTGGCGGTGATCGGCGCCGGCCTGATCGGCCTCATGACGATCCAACTGCTGATCGCCCAGGGCTGCCGGGTGCTCGCCATCGACCTCGACGAAGGCAAGCTGGGCCTGGCGCGCCGCTTCGGCGCCGAGACCTGCAACGCGGGCGCCGGCGAAGACCCCATCGCGGCGGGACAGGCCTTCAGCCGCGGGGCTGGCATGGACGCTGTATTGATCACGGCGTCCACGTCCTCGAACGATCCCGTCACCCAGGCAGCCCGCATGAGCCGCAAGCGCGGCCGCATCGTGCTGGTGGGCGTCACGGGGCTCGAACTCAACCGGGCCGACTTCTATGACAAGGAGCTCAGCTTCCAGGTCAGTTGCTCCTACGGTCCCGGACGCTACGACCCGGTCTATGAGCAGCAGGGCCACGACTACCCCCTGCCATTCGTGCGTTGGACGGAGCAGCGCAACTTCCAGGCGGTGCTGGACCTGATGGCAGGCGGGCGGCTCGAAGTCGTCCCCTTGATCTCGCACCGCTTCGCGTTCGAGGACGCACCGGCCGCCTACGAAGCCCTGACCAACGACCGCACAGCGCTGGGCATGCTGCTCGACTATGCGTCCGAGCCGGCGTCGCGGCTGGCCACGCGCATCGCCGTGGCCCCCGCACCGGACAGCGGCCAGCCCGGGGGCCCCGTGATCGGCTTCATCGGCGCAGGCAACTACGGCGCCCGGGTGCTGATCCCCGCCTTCCGGGCCGCCCGCACGCGCCTGCACACCATCTGCTCGTCGGGCGGGGTCAGCGCCGTGGTCCACGGCGGCAAGTCGGGCTTCGAGTTCGCGTCCACCGACGTGCAGGCGATGCTGGAGACGCCCGAGATCAACGCGGTCGTGATCGCCTCCCGCCACGACAGCCACGCGCCCTTGGTGACACGCGCCCTGCGGGCCGGCAAGTCGGTGTTCGTCGAAAAGCCCCTGTGCCTCGCGTTGGACGAACTGGCCACCATCGAGCAGGCCTTCCACGCCCGCCCGGAGGGGCAGCGCGGCGTGCTGATGGTGGGCTTCAACCGGCGTTTCTCGCCGCACGTGGTCAAGCTCAAATCGTTGCTCGACACCGTTCACGAACCCAAGTCGTTCGTGGTCACGGTCAACGCGGGCCGTATTCCCGCGGAACACTGGACCCAGGACCCCGCCGTGGGGGGGGGACGGCTCATCGGTGAGGCCTGCCACTTCATCGACCTGCTGCGGTTCCTGGCTGGCCACCCGATCGCCGCGATCCGTGCTACCGGTATGGGCGTACGTGCCGGCAAAGCCGGCACGCGGGACACGTTCACGATCACGCTTGAATTCGAGGATGGCTCGCTCGGCTCCATCGCCTACCTGGCCAACGGGTCGGCCGCCTACCCCAAGGAACGCATCGAGGCGTTCACCGCCGGCCGTGTGCTGCAGATCGACAATTTCCGCGCTCTGAAAGGCTACGGCTGGCCGGGCTTCGGCTCCACCAAGAGCTGGCGGCAGGACAAGGGGCAGAACCCCTGCGTCGCCCGCTTCCTGGCCTCCATGCGCAGCGGCGACGCGCCGATACCACCCGTTGAAATCTTCGAAGTCGCGCGCAGGACCATCGAGGCGGCCACCCAGTTGCAGGCCAATGGGGCGCCGCATCCCGGCTGACCTCCCGATGCGCCTGAAAGTCCGTCGCTACTGGGAAACGCTGCGCCACCTGCGGTCGCCGCAGATCTGGGGCCGCCTGGCCCACCGCTGGCATACACCGAGCCCGCCGCCCGCTGCGCCTGCGCCGCCGCGCGCGCGGCCGCTCACCTGGGTGCCGCCCGCCCGCCGCAAGCCCAGCCTGACGGACGCGGGATGCTTCCGTTTTCTCGATGTCCCGGGCGACCTTCGGGCCGACGGATGGGACGGGCCGCAGCAGGAAAAGCTCTGGCGCTACAACCAGCACTACTTCGACGACCTCAATGCCTTGGACGCGGCATCGCGCAGCGGCTGGCACCGGGCGCTGCTGGATGCGTGGATCCGCGAGAATCCGCCGGCGCGCGGCACGGGTTGGGAGCCGTATCCCACTTCCTTGCGCATCGTCAACTGGATCAAATGGTCGCTGGCGGGCGGCGCGGCGGACCCGGCTTTTCTCGACAGCCTGGCAACGCAGGCCCGCTGGTTGTCGCGCCGGCTTGAAACCCACCTGCTGGGCAACCACCTGTTCGTGAACGCCAAGGCGCTGGTGTTCGCGGGCAGCTACTTCTCGGGCGACGAAGCCCTTGGCTGGCGGCGCCTGGGCCATGAAATCCTGCGCCGCGAGATCCCCGAGCAGATCCTGCCCGACGGCGGCCAGTTCGAGCGTTCGCCCATGTACCACGCGCTCGCGTTCGAAGACCTGCTGGACCTGCTCAATGTCGAGCGGTGCTTCCCGGCCGGCGACGCGCTGGTGGCCAACGACGTCGGCGCGGCACGGCTGACGCGGATGTGGTCGTGGCTCCATGCCATGAGCCACCCCACCGGCGAACTGGCGCTGTTCAACGACACCGCCGAGGACATCGCCCCCTCGCTGCCGGAACTGGACGCCTATGCCGAACGCCTGGGGCTGGCGCGCCCATCCGCCCCGGGCACGGCGCATCTGGCGGACAGCGGCTACATCCGACTGCAGGCGGGCGATGCCGTCGTGCTGTTCGATGCGGCCCCCCTCGGCCCCGACTACCTGCCGGCCCACGCCCACGCGGACACGCTGAGCCTGGAGCTGTCCCTGGGCGGATCGCGGGTGCTGGTCAATTCGGGCACTTCCGTCTATGCCGAAGGTCCCGAGCGCTCGCGCCAGCGCGGCACCGCCGCGCACAACACGGTGGTGATCGACGGCCAGGACTCCAGCGAGGTCTGGGGCAGCTTTCGCGTGGCGCGGCGCGCCTATCCATTCGATGTGCGCCTGCAGGCCGCTCCCGGGGAACAGCAGGCCAGCGCCCGCCACGATGGCTACCGGCGGCTGCCCGGCAAGCCCGTGCACGCCAGGCATGTGACGCTGGCACCCGGCCGCCTACGGGTGGACGACCGCATCGAAGGCCGGTTCCGGCAGGCACAGTCCCGGTTCCACTTCCATCCCGCGGCGACCGTCTCGCTCGACCCGGAGGGCACGCAGGGCCATTGCCGCCTGCCGGATGGCCGGGTGCTCGCCTGGCGCTGCCGGGAGGCGCGCAGCGCACGGCTCGAAGCCGCCACCTGGCACCCCGGCTTCGGCATCACCGTGCCCAACCAATGCCTTGCACTGGACTGGCAGGGGCCACGCTGCGTGTTCGAGATGCAGTGGGATGGCGCCCGCGCAGAATGAACTCCATGCACGTGCTGCTGCTGAGTTTCTACTTTCCGCCCGACCTGTCCGCGGGGTCGTTCCGCATGGAGGCGCTGGTCAAAGCGCTGCGTGAACGCCTGCCCGACGGTGCCCGGATCACACTGATCACCACCCGCCCCAACCGCTACGGCAGCTTCGATGCGCAGGCGCCCGCCCTGGAAACCCAAGGCTCGCTGACCATCCACCGCATCGACCTGCCGACGCACCAGAGCGGCATGCGCGACCAGGCGCGGGCCTTTGCCACCTTCGCCTGGCGCGCGCGCGCGTGGATCGACCGTGAGCGCCCGGACGTCGTGGTGGCCACCACCTCGCGGCTCATGACGGGCGTGCTGGGCGCCTGGGCCGCGCGGCGCCATGCCGTGCCGTTCTACCTGGACATTCGAGACATCTTCGTCGACACCATTGGCGACATGCTGCCCCGCCGCATCTCCCGGCTGCTCAAGCCGGTGTTCTCCGTGCTGGAGCGCTGGGCCGTGCGCTCGGCCACCCGCGTCAACCTGGTCTCGCCGGGTTTCCTCGCCTATTTCCAGCCCCGCTATCCCGGCCGCACGTTCTCGCTGCTGAGCAATGGCGTCGACGACGCCTTTCTCGAACACCGCTACGGTGAACATCCGCCAACCACCGGGTCGCAGCGGCCCGTGCACGTGCTCTACGCCGGCAACCTGGGCGAAGGGCAGGGCCTGCACCACATCCTGCCGCCGCTCGCACAGGCCCTGGGCGACGCCGTGCGGTTCACGGTGGTCGGCGACGGCGGGCGGCGGGCGCAACTGGAGCGGGCGCTCGCGGCCCTGCCGGCGCATTCGGTAACCTTGCTCAAGCCGATGCCGCGCGCCGAACTGATCGAACTGTACGAACAGGCCGACGTGCTGTTCGCACACCTCAACGACTTGCCCGCGTTCGAGAAGGTGCTTCCCTCCAAGCTGTTCGAATACGCCGCCACCGGCAAGCCGCTGTGGGTGGGGCTGGCCGGCTTCCCGGCGCGCTTCGCCCGCGAGGAGATTCCGAACGCCGCCGTGTTCCCACCCTGCGACGTGCCGGGCGCCATCGACGCCTTCCGGCGCCTGCGCCTGCAGATCTGCGACCGCAGTGCCTTCGTCGCCAAGTACCGGCGCACCCACATCATGGCGCGCATGGCCGACGACATCGTGCAATTGAAGCCGGGGCTGTCCACATGAAAATGCCACGCGTCCTGGTCACCGGCGGCACAGGATGGGTGGGTCGTGCCCTGCTGGCCGCCCTGCGGGCCCGCGGCCACGACGCCCTCGCCGGCGTGCGCACGGACGCGCCGCTGACCGGCGAGCACACGGTGGCGCTGGGTCCGCTCGGCCCCTCGCTGCGCTGGCCGGACGGACTGCACGACCGTCAGGCCGTGGTGCACCTGGCCGCGCGCGTACACGTGATGAACGACACCGCGGCCGACCCCTTGCAGGCCTTCCGCGAAGTCAACACCACCGGCACGCTGCAATTGGCCAGCGAGGCCGCCCGGGCCGGCGTGCACCGTTTCGTCTTCGTAAGCTCGATCAAGGTCCACGGCGAGTCCACCCCGTCCGGGTCGCCCTTCCGCGCGCACGACGCATGCCAGCCCACCGACCCATACGGCGTGTCCAAATGGGAGGCGGAGCAGGGCCTGAGGCAACTGGCCGCGCAGACCGGCATGGAAGTGGTCATCGTCCGGCCGCCGCTGGTCTATGGCCCCGGGGTAAAGGCCAACTTCCACAGCATGATGCGGGCGGTGCAGCGAGGTATCCCGCTTCCGCTGGCCTCCGTCACCCGCAACCGGCGCAGCCTGGTCGGGCTGGACAACCTGGTGGACCTGCTCGTGGCATGCCTCGGCCATCCCGCGGCCGCGAACCAGACCTTCCTCGTGAGCGATGGCGAGGATCTTTCGACCGCCGGCCTGCTGCGCAGGCTGGGCAGCGCCATGAACCGGCCGGCCCGCCTGTTCCCCATGCCACCGGCCGTCCTGCAAGCGGGCGCCCGCCTGCTCGGCCAGGGCGGCGCGGCCCAGCGCCTGCTCGGCAGCCTGCAGGTCGACATCACCCACACCCGCGAGACACTGAACTGGTCCCCGCCCGTCAGCGTGGACGAAGGCCTGCGGCGTACAGTGGCGGCGTTGAAACCATGACCAAACGTCTGTTCGATCTCGCGCTCGCGCTGGCGGCGGCACTGGTGCTGCTCGTGCCGGTGCTGCTGGTGGCGCTGGCGGTCAAGCTCACTTCCAAAGGCCCCGCCCTCTACTGGAGCGACCGCGTAGGCCGCCACAACCGAATCTTCCGCATGCCCAAGTTCCGCAGCATGCGGGTGGACACGCCCGCCGTGGCCACGCACCTGCTGACCGATCCGGACCGCTACCTCACGCCGATCGGTTCGTTCCTGCGCAAGAGCAGCCTGGACGAGCTGCCGCAGCTCTGGAGCATCCTGCGCGGCGACATGAGCTTCGTCGGGCCGCGCCCGGCCCTGTTCAACCAGGACGACCTGGTGGCGCTGCGCACCGAGCAGGGCGTGCACGAACTGGTGCCGGGCCTGACCGGCTGGGCGCAGGTGAACGGCCGCGACGAACTGCCCATTCCGGACAAGGTGGCGTTGGATGCAGAATACCTGCGGCGCAGGAGTTTCGGGTTCGACCTGCGCATCCTCTGGCTGACTTTCGTCAAAGTGCTGCGCGGTGATGGCGTGACCCATTGAAGTCAATCCATACGAACAAGCATGAACGACAGGGAATCCTCATCCAAGGGATTTGCGGCAAGAGCGCTGCTGGACCTGCCACGCGTGGCCAAGCGCGGGCTGGCCTTGCTGGTCGACATCGCGCTGTGCGCGCTGACGGTCTGGCTGGCGCTGTGCCTGCGGCTGGAGCACTGGGTTCGCCTGGTGCCGGTGCATTGGGTGGCGATCGGCGGCTCGGTGGTGATCGCGCTGCCGCTGTTCATCCGGTTCGGGCTGTACCGTGCCATCTTCCGCTACGCGGGGTGGAATGCGATGCTCAGCCTGGTGCAGGCGATGGCCTTCTACACCCTGTTCTACGTCACGGTCTTCACGGTGGTCAGCGTGCCCGGTATCCCCCGCACGGTGGGGGTGATCCAGCCGCTGCTGCTGCTGTTCGCGGTGGGCGCCAGCCGGCTCGTGGTGCGCTATTGGCTGGGCGGCCTGTACCGCGCCATCCTCCAGCGCAAGCACCTGCCCGGTGTGCTGATCTACGGGGCCGGCCAGTCGGGGCGGCAGTTGGCGGCGGTGCTGATGCGCGGCAACGAGCACCGGCTGCTGGGCTTTCTCGACGACGACCCGAGCCTGCAAGGCAGCAGCCTGGACGGCCGCACCGTGTACCGGCCCGCGGACTTGCCGGACCTGATTCCCGAGCTGGACGTGACCGACGTGCTGCTCGCCCTGCCGTCCGCCACCCGCGAACAGCGGGCGAAGGTGCTGAAGACCTTGCACCACCTGCCGCTTCACGTGCGCACGCTGCCGCGCATGTCGGACATCGCTGCCGGCCGCGTGACCATGAGCGACGTGCGCGAGCTCGACATCGAGGACCTGCTGGGCCGCGATCCGGTGTCGCCCGACGAGGCGCTGCTCAACCGGCTGATCCGGGGCAAGGTGGTCGCGGTCACGGGCGCCGGCGGCAGCATCGGCAGCGAACTGTGCCGCCAGATCGTGCAATGCCTGCCGCACACGCTGCTGCTGGTCGAGAACTCCGAATTCGCGCTCTACCAGATCCATCGGGAGCTGCTGGCCTGGGCCGAGGAAGCAGGCGCGCCGGTCGCGCTGATTCCATTGCTCGCCTCGGTGCAGGACGAGGCCCGCATGAACCAGATCATGCGGGCCTGGCGGCCGGACACGGTCTACCATGCGGCGGCCTACAAGCACGTGCCCCTGGTGGAGCACAACCCGGTGCAGGGGCTGCGCAACAATGTCTGGGGCACCTGGGTCTGCGCCCACGCCGCCCAGGCCGCCGGCACGCGCCATTTCGTGCTGATCAGCACCGACAAGGCGGTGCGCCCCACCAACGTCATGGGCGCGAGCAAGCGCCTGGCGGAGATGGTGCTGCAGGCGCTGGCGGCCGAGCCCGGCCCGGGCACCACATTCTCCATGGTGCGCTTCGGCAACGTGCTGGGCTCCAGCGGTTCGGTGGTGCCGCTGTTCCGCGAGCAGATCCAGGCCGGCGGCCCGATCACGCTCACGCACCCCGACATCACGCGCTATTTCATGACCATCCCCGAAGCGGCCCAGCTCGTGATCCAGGCCGGCGCGATGGCCCAGGGCGGCGACGTGTTCGTGCTCGACATGGGCGAGCCGGTGCGCATCATGGACCTGGCCGAGCGCATGATCGAGCTCTCGGGCCTGCGCGTGCGGAACGCGGCGAACCCCGAGGGCGACATCGAGATCCAGATCACCGGGCTGCGCCCGGGCGAGAAGCTCTACGAGGAACTGCTGATCGGCGACAACCCCCAGCCGACCGAGCACGCGCGCATCATGCGCGCACGGGAAGAGCGCCTGCCGCTGAACGAGCTCCAGGACGTGCTCGACACCCTGGACGAGATCATGGCCAGCGGCGATGCCGCGGCGCTGCGCGCCGCCCTGCAGGTCTGCGTGCAAGGCTACGAGCCGTCCGGCGACCTGGTGGACTGGACGCAGTCCTCCTCGCCCGCGCCGCTGTCGGAGTCGGCCAGGGTGGGCTAGCTGCCTGCGCGGCCCGCGGCGACGCCGGTCTGGCGCGTGACCAGCCGGCCCGATAGCTCTCCGCGCCGAAGCTTGACCTGGCAGGCCTCGAGGGTGGCCGCCATGAATTCACGAATCGCGGGGGATTTCCGCGTGCCCTTGCGGGTGGCGAAGGACAGCACCCACAGGACCTCGGGCAACCGGATGGGCAGGCTGCGGACCTTGTTGCTGTGGATGCTTTCCAGCGGCCCGGGGTGCGTCATCAGTGTGTAGCCCAGGCCGGCGCGCACCATCTCGTTGGCCAGCGGCAGGCCATCGACTTCCATGGCCACGTTGAGCACCTTGCCGGCCTTGCCCGCTGCGCTCTCGGCCAGCAGGCGAAGCGCATGCGGCAAGGCCGGCAAAATCAAGGGCAGATCCACCACCTCGCGCATGGTGCAGGTCTCGCGCAGCGGCCGCGCCGATTCCCAGCGCCGCAGAGGCTTCGGCGGCGCGATCAGGCACATCGGCACGGCCATGAGCGGCTGCAGGTCGAGGTTCCCCGACTTGGGCCGGCCCCAGAGCAAGCCGACGTCGATGCGGCCCTGCTCCAACCATTCCTCGACGAAGCCCGAATAGCCTTCCGACACGTGCAGCCGCACGCCGGGAAAGCGGCCCACGAACGACGCCACCACGGCGGGCAGCAGCAGGTTGCCGATCACGGTGGAGACGCCAACCGCGAGCGAGCCCGCGGGCTTGTCGGCACCCGCCCGCACGTCCTCGAAGATGCGGCTGGCCTCACGGCCCAGCTCACGCGCGCGCAGCATGAGCATCTGGCCGGCCTCCGTCGGCACGACGTGACGGCCGCGGCGGTCCAGCAGCGGCACGCCGACATCGGCCTCCAGCTTGCGCACCTGGCGACTGACCGCAGGCTGGGTGAGCCGCAGAAAGTCGGCCGCGCGCGAGAAGCTGCCGAGCTCGGCGACGTGCACGAAGTACTGCATCGATCTCAGGTCAGGCATCTCGAACTCATACAAAAAGTTATTCGAACTATACATTCATATGCAGGCTACTGTGCCAATGCGCGGCATACATTGGCGGCTCAACGGAGACAAGAAAACATGCTGATCGTCGCGACCGACACCGGCGGCACTTTCACGGACCTGGCCGCCTACGATGCCGAAGCCGGCAGCGTCGTCTACACCAAGAGCCTCACGACCTACGATGACTTCGTCAGCGGCGTCATGGACTGCGCGGGCAAAGCGGGGCTGGATCTCTCGCGCGCACGCACTTTCAAGCACGGCACCACGCTGGTCATCAACGCGCTGATCCAGCGCAACGGCGCGCGCACCGCGCTGCTGATGACGCGGGGTTTCCGCGACGTGCTCGAGATGGGCCGCGGCAACCGGCCCGAGCCCTTCGACATCCACTACCGGCGCGACGAGCCGCTGGTTCCACGCGAACTGCGCTTCGAGATCGACGAGCGCATCTCAGCCACTGGCGAGGTGCTGCGCGCGCCGAAGGACGAGGATCTGCAGGAGGTCGCGAAAGCGTTGCAAGCCGCGGAGGTTCAGGCCGTTGGCATCTCGTTCCTGCATGCCTACCAGTCGCCGGCACACGAGCGCGCGGTGGCCGAGCGCCTGGCCGAGCTGCTGCCCCGGGTGACGGTGAGCTGCGGCTCGGCGCTCTCCAACGAATGGTACGAGTTCGAACGCACGGCGACCGTGGCCGCCAACGCCTACGTCGGCCCGCAGGTCACCGGCTACCTCAAGCGGCTGGAGACGCGGCTGCACGAAGAAGGCTTCGACGGCCGGCTCTACCTCATGGGCTCCAACGGCGGCGTGCTCAGCGTCGACGAGGCCCGGCGTGCGCCCATCACCCTGGTGGAATCCGGCCCGGTGGGCGGCAGCATCGGCGCGGCCGCCTACGCGCAGGCACTGGGCATCGGCAAGGCCATCGCCTTCGACATGGGCGGCACGACGGCGAAATGCGCGGTCGTGCAGGACGGTCAGTTCGACGTGCGCTCGCTCTACCATGTGGGCGGCTACGAGCGCGGCTTCCCGATCCGCGGCGCCGTGATCGACATCGTCGAGGTCGGCGCGGGCGGTGGCTCGATCGCCTGGCTCGACGAGCAGTCCGGGCTGCACATGGGTCCGCGCTCGGCGGGCTCCACACCCGGCCCCGCCGCCTACGGCCGCGGAGGTACCGAGCCGACCATCACCGATGCCAACCTCGCGCTCGGCCGCATCCATGCCGACAGCTTCCTGGGCGGTACGATGAAGCTCGACCTCGCAGCCGCGCGCGACGCGATCCGCACCCGCATCGCCGCCCCGCTGGGCTTCGAAGGCGACGCCGGCGTCGATGCGATGGCCGACGGCATGGTGACGATCGCCTCGGTCACCATGGCCAACGCCATCAAGCGCATCACCGTCGAAAAAGGCCTGGATCCGCGCGAATACGCGATGTTCGCCTTCGGCGGCGGCGGCCCGCTGCACGCCATCCAGATCGCGCGCCAGTTGCAGATCCCCACGGTGGTCATCCCGCCGGAGCCGGGCAATTTCTCGGCGCTGGGCATGCTGCTGGCCGACTTCCGCATCGACAGCTCGATGACTTTCGTGCGCCCGCTCACCGACACCTTCCTCGCCGAGGCGGAGGAGGCCGCCGTGCGCATGCGCGAGGCCACGGCCGAGAGCCTCGAGCGCCAGATCGGGCAGGCCCGCCAGCGCTTCGAGCGCTACGTGCAGATCCGCTACCGCGGCCAGGTGCACACCATCCGCACGCCCATGCCCGAAGGCACGAGCGCGGCTTCGCTGCGCGCTGCGTTCGAGTCGCTCTACCACGCGCGCTACGGCCACGCCGATTCGCGCAGCCCGGTCGAGATGGTAGGGCTCACGCTGGTGGGTTTCGGTGAGGTCGACAAGCCGACCTTCGAGGCGCTCGCGCCCAACCCGCAGGCGGTGGCCACCCCCTCGTGCGGCACACGCGAGGTGTTCTTCCCCGAAGCGCGCGCGCGCGTGGACACGCGCGTGTTCAAGCGCCAGGAGCTGCCCAACGGCTTCGCCGCGAAGGGACCGGCGCTCATCGAGGAATACGGCTCGACCACGCTGGTCGGCCCGGCCGACCGGTTCAGCATCGGGCCGCTCGGTGAGATCCGCATCGAACTCGACCTGAAAGGCTGACAGACCGTGAAAACCAACGACGTCCCCGGTGACCGCCTGCAGGGCGCGATCGACCCCGTCACCTTGGAGATCCTGCGGCAGTTGCTGCAGTCCATCCCAGACGAAGTCGAGACCGACCTCACGCGCACCGCGTTCAGCCCGCTGATTTACGAGTACAAGGACTACGCCGTCGGCATGGTGGACGCCACCGGCCGGCTGATCGCGCAGTCGCGCGGCGGCATCCCGATCTTCCTGGCCAACGTGCTGGGCCTGGCGGTGCAGGATGGGCTCGCGGCATACGCCGAGGAGGGGATCGAAGCGGGCGACGTCATCATCACCAACCACGCGGGCACGCTGGGCCAGCACCTCAACAACGTGGTGATGTTCACACCCATGATGGATCCCGCCGAGCCCTCGAAGGTGATCGCCTTCATGGCCATCCTCGCGCACTGGACCGACGTGGGCGGCAAGTACGTCGGATCCTCGGCCTCCAACGACTCGACCGACATCTTCCAGGAAGGCATTCAGTTCCGCTGCGTCAAGCTGCGCCGCCGCGGCCAGCCAGTGCCAGAGATCTACCGGATGATCGAATACAACACGCGCTTTCCCACCATGGTGCTGGGCGACGTGGAGGCGCAGATGGCCGGCTGCATCAAGGGCTCGGACCTGTTCACGCGGCTGGCTCGCAAGTTCGGCACCGACACCCTGCTGGCCGGCATCGAGGCACTGTGGGCGCGCTCCGAGGCCGCTGCGCGCGCGGCCGTGCGCGCCATCCCGGACGGGGTCTACCGGGCCGAGTCCTTCCTGGACAACGACGGCATCGACCTCGGCCAGCGCATCGCCTGCCCGATCACGGTGCGCGTCGAGGGCGAGCGCTTCATCGTCGACTTCTCCGAGATCTCGCCGCAGGTGCGCGGACCGTTCAACTCGGGCCGCTACGGCGGCGGCATCACCTGCGCGCGGATCGCGTTCAAGTACCTCACGACGCCGGACGAGCTCACCAACGAGGGCAGCTTCGCGCCGCTGGAGGTGGTCCTGCCCGACGGCAAGTTCCTCAGCGCGTCGGCCACCGCCCCGATGGCGCGCTACAGCGCGCCGATCAGCACCGTGGTCGACACCATCGTGCACGCGCTGGCGCATGCGGCACCACGCATGATCGCGGCCGGCCACCACGCGTCCATGGGCTCGCACCGCTTCCAGGGCGTGCACCCCGAGACAGGCATGCTGTTCAGCCACCTCGACACCGCGCTGGGCGGCTGGGGCGGCTCGCACGACCGCGACGGCTCCGGGCCGTTCAAGACGCTCGCGCACGGCGACACCATGGACGTGCCGGTGGAGGTGCAGGAGCTGCTCTACGGCCTGCACCTGGACAAGATCGGCTTCCGCCAGGACTCCGCCGGCCCCGGACGCTTCCGCGGCGGACCGGGCCTGGACAAGCAGTACACGATCCGGCACCCGGTCAAGCTCACGCTGACCTTCGAACGCCATGGCTGCCCGCCCTGGGGCGTGCTCGGCGGCGGCGCCGGCCAGCCCAACTATGTCGAAATCCAGCGTCACGGCGAGCACGAGCCCAAGGTCTACCTCAAGGCCAACGACATCCCGCTCTCGCCCGGCGACCGCGTGCTGATCCATTCGGGCGGCGGCGGTGGCTATGGCGACCCGCTCGGGCGCGATCCGCAGGCGGTCGCACTGGACGTGCGGCGCGGCTTCCTCTCGGAGGCCGCGGCGCGCCAGGACCACGGCGTCGTGCTCGACGCGGCCGGCACCGTGGCTGTCGAACGCACGCGAAAGGAGCGGGTACGACGCAAGCAAACGGTGTGACGAGGGCCGTGGGCATCCCGCCCCGGCCAGACGGTAAAACGACGACAGGAGACAAACCCATGAAAGCGATTCTGAAACTGGGCCTCACGCTCGTGGCGCTGTGCGCCGGCGCGCAACCGGCCGTGGCACAGGACTACCCGAACCGGCCGATCAGGCTGGTCGTTCCGTTTCCGGCCGGCGGCGGCGTCGACTCGGTGGCGCGCACCGTGGCCGAGAAGCTCTCGCTCGAGTTGCGCCAGCCGATCCTGATCGACAACCGCGGCGGCGCGGGCGGCGCGCTGGGCGCCTCGCTCGTCTCGCATGCGCCGGCCGACGGGTACACCCTGCTGCTGGCCAACAACGGCCACGCCATCCTCTCGAGCGTGCAGAAGACCGACTGGGATCCGCTCAAGGATTTCCGCGGCCTGTCCAACATCGTCTCGTTTCCGATGATGATCTTCGTGAATGCCGAGTCACCCTACCGCACGCTGGCCGACATGATGGCGGCCGCGCGTGCGCAGCCAGGCAAGCTCACCTACGCCTCCTCGGGCGTGGGCGGCACGCTGCACCTCGGCATGGAAATGTTCAAGTCCGCGGCAGGCATCAACATCCTGCACGTACCCTACAAGGGCAACGCCCCCATGACCACCGCGCTGCTGAGCAACGAAGTGAGCATGTCGCTCGATACGCTCGCGGTCTCGATGCCGCAGGTGCGCGCGGGCAAGTTCCGCCCGCTCGCGGTCACGAGCACCAAGCGCCTGCCCTCCTCGCCCGACGTCCCGACCATCGCCGAGACCGTGCCCGGATTCGAGTACGAGGCCTGGCAGGCCATGTTCGCGCCCTCAGGTACACCGCCGCAGATCGTCGAGCGCCTCAATGCCGCACTGGTCAAGGTCGTCGCCCTGCCCGACGTGCAGCGCAAGCTGATCGAGCTCGGCTACGAACCGCGCAGCTCGACCGCTGCCGAGCTCGACGCCATGGTCGAGAGCGACGTCCGCCGTTTCCGCCAAGTCGTGCGCGAAGCCAACATCAAGGCCGAGTGAGGCCGCATCCGAAGAAAGCCAGCCCCATGAAACTTGCCACCCTTTCGATCCAGGGCCGCACGCGCTTCGGCGCCCTCCAGGACGGCGGCCTGGTCGACCTCGGCGCGCGCCTGCCGCAGTGCCGCGACCTCACCGACGTGTTCGCCCAGGGCCTGCTGGACCAGGCGGCCGCGCAATGCCAGGGCGCGCGGCCCGACGTTTCGCTCGAAGGCGCGACCTGGCTGCCGCCGTTCACGCGCTCCGATCTGCGCGTATTCGCGATCGGCTGGGCCTACCGCGACCACCAGACCGAGACCGGCAAGGAAGCGCCAGCCTTTCCGTCGATCTTCACCAAGTTCGCTTCCAGCCTGGTCGGCCACGGCCAGCCGCTGCGCAAGCCCGCGGCTTCCGACAGCTTCGACTACGAGGGCGAGGTGGCCCTCATCATCGGCAAAGGCGGGCGCGACATCCCGGCCGACCGGGGCCTGGACCACATCGCCGGCTTTTCGATCCTGATGGACGGCTCGGTACGCGACTGGCAGAAGCACAGCATCCCCGCAGGCAAGAACTTCGACGCCAGCAGCGCCTTCGGCCCCTGCATCGTGACGCGCGACGAGATCGCCGACCCGAAGGCGATGCAACTGACCACGCGCCTGAACGGCCAGGTCATGCAGCAGTCGCCCTTCGGCAACATGGTCTGGGACCTGGGCTACCTGGTGAACTACCTGTCCACCATCACCGAGCTGCGGCCCGGCGACGTGATCTCGACCGGCACGCCCAGCGGCGTCGGTTCACGCCGGACGCCGCCCGTCTTCATGAAACGCGGCGACCTGCTCGACATCGAAGTCTCGGGTATCGGGCACCTGCAGAACCCCATCCAGTAGCGCGAGCCGCTCATCACCGGTCGCGGCGTGGCACAGGCGCAGGCCGCCCGACCGGCAGTTCCACCACGAAGCGGGCGCCGCCGCCGGGCCGGTCTTCGCACCGCACGCGGCCGCCGTGGCGCTCGACGATGGTCTTGACCAGCGACAGCCCGAGACCCACGCCGCCCTCGCGCTCGCTGGCGCCCGGCAGGCGGTAGAACGGCTCGAAGATGCGGCTGCGCTGCGCCGGCGGCACGCCGGGGCCGCGGTCATCGACCTGGAACACGACCTTGCCGGACACCTGGCCATCATGGGGTGGCAAGGGCTCGGGAGCGAGCAGGGAGAAGCGGATCGCGGGTTCGGCCTCGCCGCCCGCGCCGCCACCGGCGGGCCGGCCGTAGCGCCGCGCGTTTTCGAGCAGGTTGCGGACCACCCGCCGCAGCAGGCGCGGATGGCCCTGCACGAGCGCGGGTGCCGCGCCCAGCGCGATGTCCAGGTCGGCGCCGACGCGGGCGCACTCCTCCGCCGCCAGGCCGACCAGGTCGACCTCCTCCATCGGTCCCAGGGCCGAGGCATCGCTCGCGTCGCGCAGGTCCAGGCGGCTGGCGAGCAGGATCTCGTCGATCAACTGGCTCAGCTCGTCGATGCTGCGCGCGATCTCGGCGCGCTGGCCCGGGCTGGCGCCGCCGTCGCGGTCGAGCAGCTCCAGGCCCATGCGGATGCGCGCGAGCGGCGAGCGCAGCTCGTGCGAGGCATTGGCGAGCAGGGTCTTGTGCGACTGCAGCAGCGTCTGCACGTGCTCGGCCGAGGCGTTGAAGCGGGCCGCCAGGAACGCCACCTCGTCCTGGCCCTGCACCGGCAGGCGGGTCGACAGGTCGCCCGATCCCCAGCGCTCCACCCCTTTCTGCAAGGCCTCGAGCCGCTTGGTCAGGCGGCGCACGATCGGGTAGGTGCCGAGCGCGACCGCCACCGCCACCAGCCCCAGCAGCCAGGCGAAGCCGGCCGGCGTCTGCAGCCAGCCGGGCGCGAGCCAGCCCGGGTTGCCGCGCCCCTCGGGCCGGTTCGGGCGCGGCATCATCACGTACAGGGTGCGCCCGTCCTTCATCGGCACTTCGAACTCGAAGCCTTCGCCGGGCAGGCGGACCGCGCGCGCGGGCGCCTCGCCCAGCACGTTGCGGGACGCGTCGCGCACGACGACGGTGCGCATCACGCGCGCATCGCGCTCGGCCCGGTCCTGCTCCAGCGCGCGCTGCCACAGCCAGCCCACCACCAGCGTGAGCACCGTGACCGCGAACACCACCGCGAGCCAGATGCGCACATACAGCCGGGAGCCGAACAGGCCGCTGTTCATCCGGTGCGCTCCTTGATTCGGCTCAGTCCTGCTGCCTCGCGAACACGTAGCCGACGCCGCGCACCGTCAGGATCCGCTTCGGGTCCTTGCTGTCGGCTTCGATGGCGTTGCGGATGCGGCCGATGTGCACGTCGATCGAGCGGTCGAACGCTTCCAGTTCGCGGCCGCGCACCGCTTCCATGATCTGGTCGCGCGTGAGCACGCGCCCGGCGCGCTCGGCCATGGCCACCAGCAAGTCGAACTGGTACGAGGTGAGCTCGCAGGTCTTGCCCGCCACCTGCACGGAGCGGGCGTCGCGGTCGATGTCGAGCGAGCCGAAGCGCAGCAGCGGCGTCGCGCGCGCCGCGCCGCCGTTGGCGCCGCCCTCGCCGCGCCGGCGCAGCACGGCGCGCACGCGCGCGAGCAGCTCGCGCGGCTCGAACGGCTTGGGCATGTAGTCGTCGGCACCGAGTTCGAGGCCGATCACCCGGTCCATCGGGTCGCCCTTGGCGGTCAGCATGAGCACCGGCACGCGCGCCACCTCGCCCGGCAGCGCGCGGATGCGCCGGCAGACTTCCAGGCCATCGATGCCGGGCATCATGAGATCGAGGATCACCAGCTCGGGCTGGAGGAGCTGCAGCCGCTCCAGCCCGGCTTCGCCATCGCTGGCGTGGTGCACCTCGAAGCCCGACTGGCCCAGGTACTCCACCACCATCTGGGCCAGGCGCTCGTCGTCTTCGATCATCAGCAAGCGGGTCGTCATGGCATTCAGTGTAGCGGTGCCCGGCACCGGAGCCGCCCATGCTCGCAGGCCCGTGTGAACGCCGCCCACGGCAAACGTAAAGTCATGTAAACCAGCGCCCGGCACCGTGCCGGCGGATCAGGCGGGAGGCCCGGCGGCCGGCGGCACCTGCCGAGTGGCCCACCAGATCAGCAGCAGCACCGGCACCCCCAGGCAGGCCGTGCCGACGAAGAAAGCGGTGTAGCCGTAGGCGTCGACGAACGCGCCCGAATAGCCCGCCAGCCACTTGGGCGCGAGCAGCATCATGGAGCTGAACAGCGCGTACTGCGTGGCCGAGTAGCTCACGTTGGTCAGCCCCGAGAGGTAGGCGATGAACGCCGCCGAGGCCACGCCGGCGCTCAGGTTGTCGGCCGAGATCACGAACACCAGCGCCACCACGTCGTGGCCATGGCCGGCCAGCCAGGCGAACAGCAGGTTGCTCGCGGCCGAGAGGATGGCGCCCAGCATGAGCACCCGCATCACGCCCAGCCGCAGCGACAGCGCGCCGCCGATGAAGGCGCCCACCAGCGTCATGACCACCCCGTAGATCTTGGTCACGGCGGCCACCTCGTCCTTGGTGTAGCCCATGTCCACGTAGAACGGGTTGGCCATGATGCCCATCACCACGTCGCTGATGCGGTAGACGCCGATCAGCGCCAGGATCAGCACCGCCTGCTTGCCGTAGCGCCGCAGGAAGTCGGCGAACGGCTCGACCAGCGCGCCGCGCAGCCATTCGGCGGCGTTGCTCGCCGGCGGCAGCGCCACCGGGACCGGCTCGCGCGAGAACAGCACGGTGAGCACCCCGACCAGCATGCTCGCCGCCATGACCAGGTAGGCCGTGCTCCAGGCCGCCTGCTGGTAGAGCACGGCGCCGGTGGCCGCCGCCGCGGGGGCGACCTCGGCCCGCGCCGCCAGCCACAGCACGCCGGCGCCGGCCCAGATCATGGCCAGGCGGTAGCCGGTCTGGTAGGTGGCGGCCAGCGCGCCCTGGTGGCGCACGTCGGCCGACTCGATGCGGAACGCGTCCAGCGCGATGTCCTGCGTGGCCGAGGCGAACGCCACCGCCAGCGCGCACCAGACCACCAGGGTCAGCTCGGTGCGCGGATCGGCCAGCGCCATGCCCACCAGCGCCGCCATGATCGCCAGCTGCGACATCAGCAGCCAGCTGCGCCGTCGCCCGAGCCAGCGCGTGAGCAGCGGCAGCGGCAGGCGGTCCACCAGCGGCGCCCAGCACCACTTGAAGCCGTAGGCCAGCCCGACCCAGCTCAGGTAGCCGATCGTGGTGCGGTCCAGGCCGGCTTCGCGCAGGCGAAAGCTCAGCGTGCCCAGCACGAGCAGCAGCGGCAGCCCGGCCGAGAAACCCAGCGCGAACATGCGCAGGCTGGCCGGCTCCAGGTAGACGCGCAAGGTCTCGCCCCAGGTGGGCCGCCGCGCGGGTGGATCGGTGACGGCGGCGGCAACGGGGTCTTGCGCAGAGGGAGTCGAGGACATGAACAGGGGATGGACGAAGACCGACTGGGCCATGGGGTTATCTGACAGGCAGCGCAAACCCCCGGGCTTTGTCTATTATTCACGCATGTGCCTGCTCTGCGACCTCAAGAACCCTCCGGGTGATCCGCCCGCCGCGCGGTCCGATCACGTGTGGTCGGCCCGGCGCGCCTTCGTGCTGGCCGGTGGCGCGGCCGCGGCCGGCGCAGCGCTGCTGCCCGCCACCGCCGCCGCCCAGGTGGACGTGGGCAAGGCCTCGGCGCTGCGCAACCTGGTACCGGCCGAGGAGCTGGAGAACGCGGCCGGCCAGCAGTACGCCCAGATGATGGGCGAGGCCAACGCGAAGAAGCTGCTGATGGCCGGCGGCCACCCGCAGGTCCAGCGCTTGCGCAACGTCGCGCGCCGCCTCATTCCGCATGCGCCGCAGTGGAACAAGCGCGCCACGCAATGGCGCTGGGAGGTCAACCTGATCCAGAGCGAGCAGGTCAATGCCTTCTGCATGCCGGGCGGCAAGATCGCGTTCTACACCGGCATCCTCGAAAAGCTCGCGCTGAACGACGACGAGGTGGCGATGATCATGGGCCACGAGATGGCGCACGCCCTGCGCGAGCACGCGCGCGCGCGCGTGGCCAAGAGCAGCGCGACCGGCATCGGCCTGTCGATCGCGGCGCAGCTGCTGGGCCTGGGCCAGCTCGGCGACGTGGCAGCCAATCTCGGCACGCAACTGCTCACCCTGAAGTTCAGCCGCGAGGACGAGACCGAGGCCGACCTGGTCGGCCTGGAACTCGCGGCCCGCTCGGCCTACCAGCCGCGCGCCAGCGTGACGCTGTGGCAGAAGATGGCCGCCAACAGCGGTAGCGCGGGCTCCAGCTTTCTCTCCACCCACCCCAGCGGCCCCGACCGCATCCGCGAGCTCGAGGCCAACGTGCCCAAGGTGCAGGGCCTGTACGAACAGGCGCGGCGCAGCGGCTGAAGCGATCGCTCAGGTACCGCGCACGAATGGGTTGGTCCGGCGCTCGCGGCCGAAGGTGCTCTCCGGCCCGTGGCCAGGAATGAACACCGTGTCGTCGCCCATCGGCCACAGGCGCTGCGTGATGCTGTCGATCAGCTGCTGGTGGTTGCCTTGAGGGAAGTCGGTGCGGCCGATGCTGCCGGCGAACAGCACGTCGCCCACGAAGGCGCGCCGGGCCTCGGGCGAGTGGAACACCACGTGGCCGGGCGTGTGGCCCGGGCAGTGGCGCACGTGCAGCGTGCAGCGGCCGACCTGCACCGTGTCGCCGTCGGCCAGCCAGCGCGTGGGCGTGAACGCTTCGGCCGGCGGGAAGCCGAACATCGCGCCCTGCTGCGGCAGGCCCTGGATCCAGAACTGGTCGCCCGGGTGCGGGCCGATGATGGGGATGTCCAGCCGCCGCGCGAGCTCGGCGGTGCCGCCGGCGTGATCGATGTGCGCATGGGTCAGCCAGATCGCGCCCAGTTTCAGGCCCAGCCGTTCCGCCTCCGCCAGCAGCCGGTCGAGCTCGCCGCCTGGGTCGATCACGGCCGCGTCCCGGGTCTCGTCGCACCAGACCAGGGAGCAGTTCTGCGCGAACGGAGTAACGGGAAGGGTCTGGTAGCGAAGCATGGGTCCGGGTTCCGGGCGGGAAGCGGTGCAGCGTTCCGTCACAGGACGAAGTCGTACTCCACCGTGATCGGCGCGTGGTCGGAGAATTTCTGGCCCTTGTAGATGGCCTCGCTGCGCGCTTTCTCCGCCGTCGCCGGCGTGGCCAGGTGGTAGTCCAGCCGCCAACCCACGTTGTTCGCGTAGGCCTGTCCGCGGTTGCTCCACCACGTGTAGCAGGCGTCGGTGGTGTCGGGCTGCAGGCGGCGGTAGACGTCGATCAGGCCGCCCTCGGTCAGCAGCCGGGTCATCCAGGCCCTCTCCTCGGGCAGGAAACCGCTGTTCTTCTGGTTGCTGCGCCAGTTCTTGAGGTCGATCTGCTGGTGGGCGATATTGATGTCGCCGCACAGGATGAACTCGCGCTGGCCCTTGAGCGCGAGCAGGTGGGGGAAGAACTGGTCGAGGAAGCGGTACTTGGCGGCCTGCCGCTCGGGGCCGGACGAGCCGCTGGGGAAGTAGGTGCTGATCAGCGAGAAGCGGCGCTGGGGCGTGTCGAAGCGCAGCTCGGTGTAGCGGCCCTCGGCATCGAACTCCGGACAGCCGAAGCCGGTGACCACCTCGCTCGGCTCGTGGCGGCTGAAGATCGCCGTGCCGGCATAGCCCTTCTTCTCGGCGAAATGGAAGTGTCCGTGCAGCTCGGCGATCCGCTCGAAGCGGCCGCTCACATCGAGCGCCTGGGCCTTGACTTCCTGCACGCAAATACAATCGGGCCGATGCGCGGCCAACCATGTCTCCAGCCCCTTGGCGGAAGCGGAGCGGATGCCGTTGAGGTTGAGGCTGGTCAGTTTAAACAAGGATGAGGTTCCCATGGAGTTGAAAGCAGGCATGGCGCACGGCGCGGCGGCCCCGGATGCGGCACTGGCACAGGCCTTCGTGCAGTTCTGCGTGGAAGCCGGCGCGCTGAAGTTCGGCGAGTTCAAGACCAAGGCGGGGCGCATGAGCCCCTACTTCTTCAATGCCGGCCTGTTCGACGATGGCGCCAAGCTCGGCCGGCTCGCGCAATTCTATGCAAAAGCCCTGCTGGCCAGCGGCATCGGGTTCGACATGATCTTCGGCCCGGCCTACAAGGGCATTCCCCTCGGGGCGGCGGTGGCGATCGAACTGGCCCGCCTGGGGCGCAACGTGCCGTTCGCCTACAACCGCAAGGAGGCCAAGGACCACGGCGAGGGCGGCACCCTGGTGGGCGCCCCGCTGACGGGCCGGGTGCTGATCGTGGACGACGTGATATCGGCCGGCACTGCCGCGCGCGAGTCGATCGCGCTCATCCGCGCGGCCGGCGCGACCCCGCACGCGGTGGCGATCGCGCTGGACCGGCAGGAGAAGGCGACCGAGGTCGGCCCGGACGGCGCGATCCGCGACGTGGATCACAGTGCCGTGCAATATGTGCAGGATCAACTGGGGTTGCAGGTCTGTTCGATTGCGACGCTGGCCGATTTGCTGCACTATCTGGCCGCGCACGCTGGCGGAGCGCTCGACGTTCACCGGGAACGCGTGCTGGCATACCTCCAGCGCTATGGCGTGTCCTGACCTTCCAACCCATGCAGCATGACCGCAAAGCCTCCTCCCCCGCCCGGCGCGCGTGCGCGCTGGGCGGGGCGCTGTTCGTCCTCGCCGGCCTGTGGAGCGGCGCCGCGCAGGCGCAGCAGGGCATCTACACCTGCATCGACAGCCAGGGGCGGCGCATCACGTCGGACCGCCCGATCGTCGAATGCCTGGACCGCGAGCAGCGCAAGCTGGGCAACAGCGGCGTGGTCCGCCAGGTCGTGCCGCCCAGCTACACCGCCGACGAGCGCGCCAAGCTGGATGCGCAGCGCCGAGCCGAGCAGGAGCAGCGCGCCCGGGTGCAGGAGGAGCGCCGGCGCGAGCGCGCGCTGCTGATCCGCTACCCGAACCAGGGCATCCACGACAAGGAGCGCGCCGACGCGCTGGCCCAGATCGACGAGGTGATCGGCGCGGTGAACAAGCGCGAGCAGGCCTTGGTCCAGCAGCGCAAGGAAATGGACACCGAGCTGGAGTTCTACCAGGGCGACGTCAGCAAGGCGCCCGCGTGGCTGCGGCGCAAGATCGAGGACAACCAGCAGCAGATGCTGGTGCAGAAGCGCTTCCTCGACGAACAGGCGCAGGAGAAGCAGCGCATCAACGCGCGCTTCGACGAGGAACTGGCCCGGCTGCGCATCCTCTGGACCGGCGGCACCACGGTCGGCAGCGGCGGCGCGGGCGGGCGCTGACCGCGATCAGCCGCCGTTCAGCTTCGCGCGCAGCAGATCGTTGACCTGCTGCGGATTGGCCTTGCCCTTGCTGGCCTTCATCGCCTGCCCCACCAACGCGTTGAACGCCTTGTCCTTGCCGGCGCGGAACTGCGCCACCATCTCGGCGTTCGCGGCCATGACCTCGTCGATGATCTTCTCGAGCGCGCCCGAGTCGTTCATCTGCCGCAGGCCCTTGGCCTCGATGACGGCGTCCACCTCCATGCCGTCGCCGCTCCACAGCGCATCGAACACCTGCCGGGCCGCGTTGTTGGACACCGTGCCATCGGCGATGCGGCCGAGCAGCGCGGCCAGTTGCGCCGCACTCACTGGCGTGCCGCCGATCTCGCGCTCCTCGGCGTTGAGCCGGCGCGAGACCTCGCCCATGATCCAGTTGCTCGCCAGCTTGGCCTGGCCGCTGGCCTGGGCCGCGGCCTCGAAGTAGGCCGCCATGGCCGGGCTCTGGGTCAGCGTGGTGGCGTCGTACGCGGGCAGGCCGTAGTCGCGCACCAGGCGCTCGGCCATGGCGCGCGGCAGCTCGGGCATCTCGGCGCGCACCTGTTCGACCCAGCCGCGCGCGATCACCAGCGGCGGCAGGTCCGGGTCGGGGAAGTAGCGGTAGTCGGCCGCGTCTTCCTTGGTGCGCATGGCACGCGTCTCGCCGGTGTCGGGGTCGAACAGCACCGTGGCCTGCTGGATGGCGTGACCATCCTCGATCTGCTCGATCTGCCAGCGCACCTCGTAGTCGATGGCCTGCTGCATGAACTTGAAGGAGTTCAGGTTCTTGATCTCGCGCCGCGTGCCGAGCGGCGCGCCCGGCTTGCGCACCGAGACGTTGGCGTCGCAGCGGAAGGAGCCTTCCTGCATGTTTCCGTCGCAGATGCCGATCCAGGTGACGATCTTGTGCAGCTCCTTGGCGTAGGCCACGGCCTCGGCGCTGGAGCGGATGTCGGGTTCGGTCACGATCTCCAGCAACGGCGTGCCCGCGCGGTTGAGGTCGATGCCGCTCTGGCCGATGAAGTCCTCGTGCAGGCTCTTGCCCGCGTCTTCTTCGAGGTGCGCGCGCACGAGGCGCACGGTCTTCTTTTCGTCGCCAAGGAAGAAACTCACCGAGCCGCCCTGCACCACCGGGATCTCGTACTGGCTGATCTGGTAGCCCTTGGGCAGGTCGGGGTAGAAGTAGTTCTTGCGCGCGAACACGCTCTGCTCGGCGATGTGCGAGCCCAGCGCCAGGCCCAGCCGGATCGCTTTTTCCACCGCCGAGCGGTTCATCACCGGCAGCGTGCCGGGCAGGGCCATGTCGACCGCGCAGGCCTGGGTGTTGGGCTCGGCGCCGAAGGCGGTGGGGGCGCGGCTGAAGATCTTGGACTGGGTGGAGAGCTGGGCGTGGGTCTCGAAGCCGATCACGACCTCGTAGCCATCGACGAGCAACGAGGTTTCCTGTTGGGTTTTCTGGTTCATCTCAAAAGCCCTCCGGCACCCTCAGATGCCAGTCGGTGGCCTGCTGGAAGGCGTGCGCGGCCTGCAGCAGCGCGGCTTCCTGGAAATAGTTGCCGATCAGTTGCAGGCCCACGGGCAATCCGCCCTCGCCGAAACCGGCCGGCACGCTCATGCCGGGCAGGCCGGCCAGCGAGCCGGGCAGGGTGAAGATGTCGGCCAGGTAGTTGGCCACCGGGTCGTCGCTCTTCTCGCCGATCTTCCAGGCCACGGTGGGCGCGACCGGGCCGGCGATCAGGTCGCACTGCGCGAACGCGGCCTGGAAGTCCTGCGCGATCAGGCGGCGGATCCGTTGCGCCTTGAGGTAGTAGGCGTCGTAGTAGCCGTGGCTGAGCACGTAGGTGCCGATCATGATGCGCCGCTGCACCTCGGGGCCGAAGCCCTCGCTGCGCGACTTCTTGTACATGTCGGTCAGGTCGTCGTAGCGCGCGGCGCGGTGGCCGAACTTCACGCCGTCGTAGCGGCTGAGGTTGGAGCTGGCCTCGGCCGGCGCGATGAGGTAGTAGGCCGGGATCGACAGCTCGGTGCGCGGCAGCGAGACCTCCACCAGCGAGGCGCCGAGCCGCTCGCAGTCGGTCAGCGCGGCGCGCACGGCGGCCTGCACGTCGGCGGCGCAGCCTTCGCCGAAGAACTCCCGTGGCAGGCCGATGCGCAGGCCCTGCAGCGGCCGAGCCGCGCTGGCGCCCTCGCGGGGCCGGGCCAGGCCGGCCGCGTAGTCCTCGGCGGGGTGGTCGAGGCTGGTGGAGTCGCGGTCGATGTCCGGACCGGCCATGGCCGACAGCAGCGCCGCGCAGTCGGCGGCGCTGCGCGCCATCGGGCCGGCCTGGTCCAGGCTGGAGGCGAAGGCCACCATGCCGTAGCGCGAGCAGCGGCCGTAGGTCGGCTTGATGCCGGTGATGCCGCAGAAGCCGGCCGGCTGGCGGATCGAGCCACCGGTGTCGGTGCCGGTGGCGGCCGGCACCAGGCGCGCGGCCACGGCCACCGCCGAGCCGCCCGAGGAGCCGCCGGGCACGCACCCGGTGTCCCAGGGATTGCGGGCCGGGCCATAGGCCGAGTTCTGGTTGCTGCCGCCCATGGCGAACTCGTCGCAGTTGAGCTTGCCCAGGGCCACGGCGCCGGCGGCGGCGAGCTTCGAAACCACGGTGGCATCGAACGGGCTGCGGTAGCCGTCGAGCATCTTCGAGCCGGCGGTGGTCGGGAAATCCCGGGTGACGAAGATGTCCTTGTGCGCGATCGGCACGCCCAGCAGCGGGCCGCGTTCGCCGGCGGCGATGCGCGCGTCGGCCGCGCTCGCCTGGGCCAGGGTCGCCTCTTCGTTGAAGGCGAGCCAGGCACCCAGGTCCTGATGCCGTTGCGCGCGCGCCAGCAGGTGCTGCGCGGCCTCGACAGCCGAGGTTTTCCGGTCGGCGATGGCGGCGGCCAGTTCGACCACGCCCATCTCGTGCAAATCGCGCCCGCGGCTCATTCGATCACCTTCGGCACGAGGAACAGGCCGCGCTCGACGGCCGGCGCGGTGCGCTGGTTGGCTTCGCGCTGATCGGGCTCGCTGGCCACGTCGGGGCGCAGGCGCAGCGACACGTGGTCGATCACCGCCGTGGGGTGGGCCAGCGGCTCCACGCCGGTGGTGTCCACGGTGTTCATCTGCTCGACCAGGTCGAAAAAGCCATTGAGCTGCCCGAGCAGGGTCTGGCTCTGGGCATCGGTGAGTTCCAGGCGCGCCAGGTTGGCGATGCGCCCGATGTCGGACGGGGTCAGGGACATGGCGGGAACGGGTTCCGGGTGGAAACGGCGGGGGGTTCCGGGTGCGGAATGCGCGCCCGAAACGCCGTGTAAATGGCGGGAACGCCCCCGTTTGCGTGCAATTGCGCACAGGGGATACGTTATTATCCAGGGTTTGGCGGGGCTTCCCTGCGCCACACCGTTTCCGTTCTGGGACCACCAGGAACCCATCCTTTAGCATCCATGCCCGGCCCCATCCCCGGCCCCACCTCCGGCGACGAGCGCGCGAAGCCGTGCCCGTGCCCCACTGGACCCATGCACCATGTTTGAAGTGTTCCGTCGGCAGTTCTCGACCGATCTGGCCATCGACCTCGGCACCGCCAACACCCTGATCTACGTGCGCAACAAGGGCATCGTGCTGGACGAACCTTCGGTGGTCTCGATCCGCCACGAAGGGGGGCCGCAGGGCAAGAAGACCATCCAGGCGGTGGGCCACGAGGCCAAGGCCATGCTGGGCAAGGTGCCGGGCAACATCGAGGCGATCCGCCCGATGAAGGACGGCGTGATCGCCGACTTCACGGTCACCGAGCAGATGCTCAAGCAGTTCATCAAGATGGTGCACCCTCGCTCGATGTTCCGCCCGAGCCCACGCATCATCATCTGCGTGCCCTGCGGCTCGACCCAGGTCGAGCGGCGCGCGATCCGCGAGTCGGCGCTGGGCGCCGGCGCTTCGGAGGTCTACCTGATCGAGGAACCGATGGCCGCCGCGATCGGCGCCGGCCTGCCGGTGTCCGACGCCTCGGGCTCGATGGTGGTCGACATCGGCGGCGGCACCACCGAAGTGGGCGTGATCTCGCTCGGCGGCATGGTCTACAAGGGCAGCGTGCGCGTCGGCGGCGACCGCTTCGACGATGCCATCATCGCCTACATCCGCCGCAACTACGGCATGCTGATCGGCGAACCCACCGCCGAGGCGATCAAGAAGGAGATCGGCTCGGCCTTCCCAGGCAGCGAGGTCAAGGAGATGGAGGTCAAGGGCCGCAACCTCTCCGAGGGCGTGCCGCGCAGCTTCACCATCTCCAGCAACGAGATCCTCGAAGCCCTGACCGATCCGCTGAACAACATCGTCTCGGCGGTCAAGATGGCGCTGGAGCACACCCCGCCCGAACTGGGCGCCGACATCGCCGAGCGCGGCATGATGCTCACCGGCGGCGGCGCGCTGCTGCGCGACCTGGACCGGCTGCTGGCCGAGGAAACCGGCCTGCCGGTGCTGGTGGCCGAAGAGCCGCTGACCTGCGTGGTGCGCGGCTGCGGCATGGCGCTGGAGCGCATGGAGCGCCTGGGCACCATCTTCACCAGCGAGTAAGCGGCGGCGCCATTCCCCGGCGCAGCCACCCCAGCCACCGCGATCTCCTCCGCCGAGCGCCATGCCACTGGGCACCCTGGACCGAACCCCGCCGCCCTTTTTCAAGCAGGGGCCCTCGGCCCTGTCCAAGCTGGTGGTGTTCAGCGCGGTCGCGCTGTTCCTGATGGTCGCCGACCTGCGCTTCCGCCTGACCGAGCCGCTGCGCGCCGCGGTCGCGACCGCGCTCTACCCGGTGCAGTGGCTGGTGCTGCAGCCGGTGCAGTTCGCATCCCTGGCCGGCGGCTACTTCACCTCGCTGCGCTCGGCCCAGCGGGCCGAGGCCGAGGCCCGGGAGCGCCTGGCCACGCAGGCCCAGCGCAGCCTGCAGCTCGAGCAGGTGACGCTGGAGAACCAGCGGCTGCGCGCACTGCTGGCCATGCGCGAGCGCGCCGCCACGCAGGCCATCGGCGCGCAGGTGCTGTACGACGCCGCCGACCCCTATGCGCGCAAGATCGTGATCGACCGCGGCCAGACCCACGGCATCGAGGCCGGCTCGCCGGTGCTCGACGAGCACGGCGTGCTCGGCCAGGTGACCCGGGTCTACCCGCTGGTCTCGGAGGTCAGCCTGCTGATCGACCGCGACCAGGCGATCCCCATCCTCAACACGCGCACCGGCGTGCGCAGCGTGGCGTTCGGCCAGCCCTCGGTCCGCGGCGACGGGCTGGAGCTGCGCTACACGCTGGCCAACGTCGACATCGAGGAAGGCGACCTGCTCGCCACCAGCGGCGTGGACGGGGTCTACCCGGCCGGCTTGCCGGTGGCGCGCGTGACGCGGGTGGAGCGCCAGAGCGAATCGTCGTTCGCGCGCATCGAGTGCGAGCCTCTGGCGCACATGCAAGGCACGCTGCACGTGCTGGTGCTCAAGCCCATCGGCCTGCCACCGCAAGCGCAGGGGCCGGAGGCCCCCACGCCGGAAGGGCCACCTGCCGCCGCCTCCCCGCTGCCCGGCCCCGGGGCGGCGAGCGGCACGAGAGGTGCCGCGCCATGATCATGCGCCCCGGCCAGCAGTTGCTGCTGCCGGCGAACCCGGTCTTCATCTGGTTCAGCCTGCTGTGCGCGCTGATGTTCAACATGCTCATGAACATGGGCCTGTTCGGGCGCGCGGCCTGGGTGCCCGACCTGCTGGCCGTGGTGCTGGTGTTCTGGAGCGTGCACCAGCCGCTGCGCATCGGCGTGGGCGTGGCCTTCGCGTTCGGCCTGGCGATGGACGTGCACCAGGGCACGCTGCTCGGCCAGCACGCCCTGGCCTATACGGTCCTGGGCTTCCTGGGCATCTCGGTGCACCGCCGGCTGCTGTGGTTCAGCGTGCCCACCCAGGCGGTGCAGGTGCTGCCGCTGTTCGTCGCCGCGCACGTGCTCGAGCTGCTGGTGCGGCTGGCCGCCGGCGGCCGTTTCCCGGGGCTGACATACGCGCTGGCGCCGCTGATCGAGGCGGCGTTCTGGCCGGTGGTCAGCGTGCTGCTGCTGGCCCCACAGCGCCGGGCGCCGGATCCTGACGACAATCGGCCACTATGAGGGACTCCCCCCTGCGCGCCTTCGGCGCTTCCCCCCTCTCTGGCGCGCCGCTGCGCGGCGCTTGGAGGGGGGACGACAGCTTGGGCCGGCGGAGCCGGACCCTCGCTGTCTCTGGGCTTTGGCGCTCCTTCGCTTCGGAGGCCATGTCTTGCCCCCTCTCCCTCTGGGAGAGGGTTGGGGTGAGGGCCCGACGGAGCAGCACTCTTGCGGTCTCTGGGTTGACGCCTCCTCGGGGCTGCGCCCCTCGTGAGCCTTGGCCGTTTCTTTGCTGTTGAGTTAAAACCCGCCCATGACCGAGCTGCGCAACGTCGAGGCCGACCTGGCGAGTTTTCGTACCCGGGCGCTGCTGATCGGGCTGGTGGTGGTGCTCGCGTTCGGGCTGATCGCCGCGCGCATGGTCTACCTGCAGGTGGTGCGCCACGAGGAGCTGATGGCGCAGGCCGAGAGCAACCGGACCGCGGTGCTGCCGGTGGTGCCCAACCGGGGGCAGATCGTCGACCGCAACGGCCGCGTGCTGGCCACGAACGATTCGGCCTACACGCTGGAGCTCGTCCCGTCGCGGGTGCCGGATCTCGACGCCACGCTGGAGGCGCTGGGCGAGCTGGTCACCGTTACGCCGCGCGACGTCCGGCGCTTCCGCCGGCTGGTGGAAGAGTCGCACCGGTTCGATTCGCTGCCCCTGCGCACCCGCCTGAGCGACGAGGAGGTGGCGCGCTTCGCCGCGCAGCGCTACCGCTTCCCCGGCGTGGACGTGCGGGCGCGGCTGCTGCGCCAGTACCCCAACGGCGACGTCGCCAGCCACGTCATCGGCTATATCGGGCGCATCAACCAGCGGGAGAAGGACGCCATCGCGGACTGGCCGGAAGAAGACCAGGCCAACTACCGCGGCACCGAGCACATCGGCAAGCTGGGGATCGAGCAGCAGTACGAGCGCGAGCTGCACGGCATCACCGGCTTCGAGCGCGTGGAAACCTCGGCCGGCGGCCGCGCGGTGCGCTCGCTGGCGCACACGCCTGCCACGCCGGGCAACACCGTGGTGCTCTCGATCGACATCCGGCTGCAAAAGCTGATCGAGGACATGTTCGGCGAGCGGCGCGGCGCGCTGGTCGCGATCGACCCGCGCTCGGGCGAGGTGCTGGCCTTCGTGAGCAAGCCCACCTTCGACCCCAACCTGTTCGTCGAAGGGATCGACGTGGAGAACTGGCGCGCGCTCAACGAGTCGATCGACAAGCCTCTGCTCAACCGCGCGCTGCGCGGCACCTACCCGCCCGGCTCGACCTACAAGCCCTTCATGGCGCTGGCGGCGCTGGAGACCGGCGCGCGGCGGGCGCAGACGGTGATCCAGGACGGCGGCTCGTGGACCTTCGGCGGACACACCTTCCGCTCGGGCCATGCGCTGGGGCCGGTGGACATGCACCGATCCATCGTCAAGTCGAGCAACGTCTACTACTACACCCTGGCCAACGAAATGGGCGTGGACGCCATGCACGACTTCATGAAGCCGCTGGGCCTCGGGCAGATCACCGGCATCGACCTGCGCGGCGAGGTGCGCGGCGTGCTGCCCAGCCAGGCCTGGAAGCGCAACGCCTACAAGCGGCCGGAGCAGCAGCGCTGGTACGCGGGAGAAACCATCTCGCTGGGCATCGGCCAGGGCTACAACAACTTCACCATCCTGCAGCTCGCGCATGCCATGGCGACGCTGGCCAACGGCGGCGTGAAGTACAAGCCCCGCCTGGCCCTGGCGACCGAGGACGTGATCACCCGCGAGCGCCGCGCGCTGCCGGCCCCCGAGCCGGAGAACCTGGGCTACAAGCCCGAGCACGTGCGCACCGTGCTGGACGCCATGGCCGCCGTCACGGTCGAGGGCACCTCGGCGCGGGTGTTCGCCGGCGCCGGCTACGCCAGCGGCGGCAAGACCGGCACGGCGCAGGCCGTGACCATCGGCCAGCGCGACCGCTACGACGCGCGCAAGCTCGAAGAGCATCAACGTGACCACTCACTCTACCTCGCCTTCGCGCCGGTCGACCAGCCCCGCGTGGCGCTCGCGGTGATCGTGGAGAACGCCGGCTTCGGCGCCGCGCACGCCGCGCCGATCGCGCGCCGCGTGTTCGACTACCTGCTGCTCGACCAGTACCCCAACCCGCAGGACCTCGCCGCGGTGCGGATGGGCCAGGCCGGCGCCCCCATCGGTACACCCCTCAAGGCAGGCGAGGAGGAGCAATAGCTCACCCCCTCCACCACCCGTCGTGCGCGGTCTTCAGCACCAGCGCCGCCACCACCAGGATGAACACGCCGCGCACGAAGCCGCTGCCGTGCCGCAGGGCCAGGCGGGTGCCGAGCAGGCTGCCGGCCACGTTGGCGAGCGCCATCGCCAGCACGAAGTGCCACCACACGTGGCCCTTCCAGGCGAACAGCAGCAAAGCCGCCAGGTTGGACGCGGTGTTGAGCAGCTTGGCGCTGGCACTGGCGTGCAGGAAGTCGTAGCCCAGCCAGCGCACGAACAGGAAGACGAAGAAGCTGCCCGTGCCCGGGCCGAAGAAGCCGTCGTAGAAGCCGATGCTGACGCCCAAAAGGCCCGCCGCCAGGGTCTCGCGCCGGCCGCCGGCCCAGCGCGGGGCATGGTGCCGGCCCAGGTCCTTGCGCGCCAGCGTGTAGGCCAGCACCGCGAGCAGGACCAGCGGCAGCGCGCGACGCAGGAAGTCGGGCGAGATCACCGTGACCGTCCAGGCGCCGGCCATGGAACCGGCGAAGGCCAGCGCCGCCGCCGGCAGCAGCGCCGGCCAGGGCATGCGCACGCGCCGCGCGTACTGCAGCGTGGCCGACGCCGTGCCCCAGACCGAAGCGCCCTTGTTCACGCCGAACAGCGTCGCCGGGTGGGTCTGGGGAAACACCGCGAACAGCGCCGGCACCAGGATCAGCCCGCCCCCGCCGACGATGGCATCCACGAAGCCGGCGAACAGCGAGGCGGCGGTGACGAGCAGCAGTTCCATGGTGCGGCCGCCATTGTCGCTGGAACCACGCGGGTGCCGACGAGGGCCTGCGATGCCCTCCAGGGTCGGACAATAGCAACCGAGGCGAAAAAAAACCGACCTCAAGGGTCGGTTCGATCAATCGGGCATCTCTGGGGACGCTGAAAAGCATGTTCTGGTTGGACTGGGTTGTCTCCTCGGTCCCCCGCGGTCAGCGGCGCGGTGTGGCTGCGACGCTTGCGAGTGGCGGTACTTTACTGGGTCGCACCAGGCCTGTGCACCCGGGGTTTCCCTTGCAAGGGTTCTCCCTCAATCGGGGCCTGGCGGCCTGGCGCCCAGGCCCTCCGCCCCTTTTTGGGGCATTGGGCGGGACCGGCCGCTTGGCATACTGGCGCCCCGTATGCAAGCGATCTTCAACGCCACCCTGCCGTTCTTCGCCCTGGTGCTGTGCGGCTACCTGGCCGCCCGCCTGCGCTGGCTGCCCGAGGCGGCCATTCCCGGGCTGAACGCGTTCGTGCTGTTCTTCGCGCTGCCGTGCCTGCTGTTTCGCTTCGGCGCCGGCACGCCGTTTGCCGAGCTGGTCCAGCCGCTCTGGCTCGGCCTGTATCTGGCCTGCGCGCTGGTCATCGTCGGCGCCACCGTGGCGCATGCGCTGAAGACGCTGGGCCTCGGCCGCAAGGACGCGGCCTTCGGGGCACTGGTGGCGGCGTTCCCGAACACCGGCTTCATGGGCGTACCGCTCATCGTCGCGCTGATGGGCGAACGCGCCGCGGGACCGGTCATCGTCACGCTGCTGGTGGATTTCTTCGTCACCAGCTCCCTCTGCCTGGCGTTGGCCCAGGGCCGCGCGGCCGGCCGGCACTGGGTCGCCAGCCTGGCCAGACCGCTGCGCGCAGCGCTGAGCAACCCGCTGCCCTGGTCGATCGCGGTGGGTGCCGTGGTGGCGGCGAGCCCGTTCCAACTGGCCGGCCCGGTCGACGCCATGATCGGCATGCTGGCCAACGCGGCGTCGCCGGTGGCGCTGTTCACCATCGGCGCCGTGCTGTGGCGCGCCGACCAGCAGGCGGCCGTCCGAGGCAGGACACCGGTGGCACTGTACGCGCCGATCGTCGCGATCAAGCTGGTCGCGCACCCCTTGCTGGTGCTGGCCGCCGGTCTCGGCGCGCAGCGCCTGGGCTGGCCACTGGACCCTTTTTCGCTGACCGCCCTGGTGCTGGCCGCCGCCCTGCCCTCTGCGAGCAACGTCTCGCTGCTCGCGGAGCGCTTCGAGGCGGACACCGGCCGCATCGCGCGCATCATCCTGTGGTCGACGGCGCTGGCCTTCCTCACGTTCTCCGTCGCGGTGCGGCTTGCCGGCGTGCAGCCGGCCTGAGCGTCAACCGTCCCCCTGCACCAGCCAGCCCGCCGCCTTCTCCGCGATCATCAGCGTGGGGCTGTTGGTGTTGCCGCTGGTGATGGTGGGCATGACGCCGGCGTCCACCACGCGCAGGCCGGCCACCGCGCCGCCACGGCCGTCGCGCACACGCAGACGGCTATCGACCACGGCCATCGGGTCGTCGGCGCGGCCCATGCGGGTGGTGCCCACGGGGTGGAAGATGGTGCTGGCGATGTCGCCGGCCAGCCGGGCCAGCTCGTCGTCGCTCTCGTACTGGGCGCCGGGCTTGAATTCCTCGGGCCGGTACTTCGCCAGCGCCGGCTGGGCCACGATGCGGCGCGTCACGCGCAGGCTGTCGGCCGCCACCTGGCGGTCCTCGGGCGTGCTCAGGTAGTTGGGCGCGATGGCCGGCGCGTCCTGGAAATCGCCGCTGCGGATCGCGACCGTGCCCCGGCTGGTCGGGTTGAGGTTGCACACGCTGGCGGTGAACGCCGGGAAGGTGTGCAGCGGCTCGCCGAAGGCGTCGAGCGAGAGCGGCTGCACGTGGTACTGCAGGTTCGGGTGCGGCTGCGCCGGGTCGCTGCGCGTGAAGGCGCCGAGCTGCGAGGGCGCCATGCTCATCGGCCCGCTGCGCTTGAGCAGGTATTCGAGCCCGATGCGCGCCTTGCCCAGCGCCGTGGCCGCGAGCGTGTTGAGCGTGGCCGCGCCCTGCACCTGGTAGACCGCGCGGATCTGCAGGTGGTCCTGCAGGTTGGCGCCCACGCCCGGCAGGTCGACGACCACCTCGATACCGTGCCGGTGCAGCAGCGGACCCGGCCCGATGCCCGAGAGCTGCAGGATCTGCGGCGAGCCGATGCTGCCGGCGCACAGCACGACCTCGGCCGCTTCGGCCAGCACGCTTTCGTGGCCATTCCATACTTCCACACCGGTGCAGCGCAAGATGCCACCGTCCGCCTCGTCGCGCCGGATGGCGAGCCGCCTCACCTGCGCGTTGTTCCAGAGCTCGAAGTTGGGCCGGCCGTAGCAGGTCGGGCGCAGGAAGGCGCGGGCCGCGTTCCAGCGCAGGCCGTCCTTCTGGTTCACCTGGAAGTAACCCACACCCTCGTTGTCGCCGCGGTTGAAGTCGGCCGTGGCGGGAATGCCGGCCTGCTGCGCGGCCTGGGCGAACGCGTCCAGGATGTCCCAGCGCAGGCGCTGGCGCTCCACGCGCCATTCGCCGCCGTGGCCGTGGTAGGCGCCGAACCAGGCATCGCGCTGCGCGGCGTTCTGCTCGTCGCCCAGGCAATGGTTCTCGTGGCGCTTGAAGTCGGGCAGCACGTTCTCCCAGCGCCAGGCCTCGTCGCCGGTGAGCGCGGCCCACTGGTCGTAGTCGCGCGCCTGGCCGCGCATGTAGATCATGCCGTTGATGCTGGAGCAGCCGCCCAGCACCTTGCCGCGCGGGTAGCGCAGGCGGCGCCCGTTGAGCCCGGGCTCGGCCTCGGTCTGGTAGAGCCAGTCGGTGCGCGGGTTGCCGATGCAGTACAGATAGCCCACCGGGATGTGGATCCAGTGGTAGTCGTCCTTACGCCCGGCCTCGATCAGCAGCACCCGCTTGCGGCGATCGGCGGACAGCCGGTTGGCCATCAGGCAGCCTGCGGTGCCCGCACCGATGATGATGTAGTCGAAGGTGTTGTCGCTGCTCATGGCCGCCGCCGTCTCCTCTTGCCGATGGCCTACATCATCTCAGCTATTGGTAGCGCCAAAACTGGCTTGCCACGCCGCCGCCCTCACCCCGGCCCTCTCCCAGAGGGAGAGGGAGAAAGACACGACCTCCGGAGCGAGGTAGCCAAAAGCCCAGAGACAGCGAGGGACGGCTCCGCCGGCCCGAGATGTCGTCCCCCCTCCAAGCGCCGCGCAGCGGCGCGCAAGAGAGGGGGGAAGCCGCAAAGCGGCGCAGGGGGGAGTCCCTATTTCGCCGTCGGCATGACGAACTCTGCACCCTTCGAAATGCTCTCGGGCCAGCGCTGCATGATGGACTTCTGCTTGGTGTAGAAGCGCACGCCCTCCTCGCCGTACGCGTGCATGTCGCCGAACAGGCTTTTCTTCCAGCCGCCGAAGCCGTGCCAGGCCATGGGCACCGGAATCGGCACGTTGATGCCGACCATGCCGACCTGGATGCGGCGCGCGAACTCGCGCGCCACGTGGCCGTCGCGCGTGAAGCAGGAGACGCCGTTGCCGAACTCGTGGTCGTTGATGAGCTGCACGGCGGTGGCGAAGTCGGGCACGCGCACGCAGGCCAGCACCGGCCCGAAGATCTCTTCCTGGTAGATCTTCATGCCGGGCGTGACGTGGTCGAACAGCGTGCCGCCGAGCCAGAAGCCGTTCTCGCAGCCCGCGCCGGCCCGGGCGCCGTCGAAGCCACGGCCGTCCACCAGCAGCTTGGCGCCTTCCCGCACGCCGGCCTCGATGTAGCCGCCGATGCGCTCGCGCGCGGCGGCGGTCACGATCGGGCCCATCTCGGCCGCGAGGTTCATGCCGTCGAGCACCTGGAGCGCCTTCGCGCGCTCGGCCAGCCGGGGCACGATCTGGTCGGCCACGCCGCCCACCAGCACCGCCACGGAGATCGCCATGCAGCGCTCGCCCGCGCTGCCGTAGGCCGAGCCGACCAGCGCGTCCACCGCCTGGTCGAGGTCGGCATCGGGCATCACCACCATGTGGTTCTTCGCGCCGCCCAGCGCCTGCACCCGCTTGCCGTGGCGCGCGCCGGTTTCGTAGATGTGGTTCGCGATCGGCGTGGAACCGACGAAGCTGACCGCCTTGACGTCCGGGTGCGCGAGCAGCGCGTCCACCGCCTCCTTGTCGCCCTGCACCACGTTGAAGACGCCATCGGGCAGGCCGGCCTGCTTGAGCAGTTCGCCCATCAGCAGCGAGGGCGAGGGGTCGAGCGGGCTGGGCTTGAGCACGAAGCTGTTGCCCGCGACGATGGCGACCGGGAACATCCACATGGGCACCATCACCGGGAAGTTGAACGGCGTGATGCCGGCCACCACGCCCAGCGGCTGGCGGATCGTCCAGTTGTCCATGCCGGTGGAGACCTGGTCGGTGAAGTCCCCCTTGAGCAGCTGCGGGATGCCGCAGGCGAATTCGATGATGTCGATGCCGCGCGAGACCTCGCCCTGCGCGTCGGTGAACACCTTGCCGTGCTCGGCGGTGATCAGGCGCGCCAGCTCGTCCCTGTGCTGGTTCACGAGTTCGAGGAACTTGAACATCACCCGCGCGCGCCGGATCGGCGGCGTGTCGGCCCAGGCCGGGAACGCGGCCTGGGCAGCGGCCACGACGGTATTCACGTCGGCGGCGCTGGCCAGCGCCACACGGCCGGTGACGGCGCCGGTGGCCGGATTGAACACGTCCTGGCGGCGCGCGCCGGTGCCCGCGGCGACGGCGCCCTGGATGAAGTGGTCGATGGAAGCGGGCGTGGTGGAGGCCATGGTCGATCGAAGGTGAATTGAAAACAAAAGGGCAGTTTAGGCAACGGCTGCCTGCCCGCCTAGGCCCTGGGAATGAACGGATTGTTTTTTCTAGTGAACAATATGGGCATGGATCACCAAAAAGTAGAGAGCCTCTGGGTGCACCTGCACTGGCTCACCGTGCTGGCCCAGCACGGCAGCTACACCGCGTCGGCGCAGCGCCTGGGCGTGAGCAAGGCCGCCATGAGCCAGCGCATCGCCGAGCTGGAACGCGCGGCCGGCGTGTCCCTGGTGCAGCGCACCACGCGCAGCGTGCGGCTCACCGAGGCCGGCCAGCGGCTGGTGGCCGACATGCGCGACCCGTTCGAGCGCATCGCCCAGAGTTTCTCCAGCGTGCGCGACCTCGCGGAGACCCCGTCGGGCCGCATCCGCGTAACGGCCCCCGTGGCCTTCGCGCGCCAGCAACTGGTGCCCCGCATCGCGGCGTTCGCACGGGCCTACCCGCAGGTGAGGCTGGAGCTCGACCTGTCGGACCGGCTGAGCGCGCTGGCGGTCGAAGGCTTCGACCTCGCGATCCGCCACACGGCCTCACCGCCGGACACCCACGTGGCCTGGCCGCTGTGCCCCACGCGCTCGGTGCTGGTCGCCAGCCGCGGCTACCTGCGCCGGCGCGGCACGCCAGCCTCGCCGCAGGACCTGGCGCGGCACGACTGCCTGCACTACCCGCGCGCGCAGGACACGCCGGCCTGGCACTTCATCAGACAAGCCGCCGAAGGCCGCGGCAGAAAGCCCGCCGCCACCGCCACACCGCCGCGCATCACGGTGCCGGTCTCGGGTCCGTTCTGCGCCAACAACAGCGAAGCCCTGCGCGACGCGGCCATCGCCGGCCTGGGCATCGCGCTGGTGCCGGACTTCAGCGCGCAGGCCGCCCTGCAGGCCAACCAGCTGGTGGAAGTGCTGCCCGGCTGGACGTCCGTGGGCAGCTTCAGCCCCCAGATCTACGCCATCCGCCCCTACGCCACCCACGTGCCGCGCGCCGTCTCGGCGTTCGTGGCCTGGCTGCGCGGCGCGCTGGCGGAGGGTTTCACTGCATAAAAGTGAGAAAGGGATTGAAGGCACAACCTCCGGAGCGAGGCAGCCCAAACCCAGAGACAGCGAGGGTCCGGCTCCGTCGGCCCGAGCTGTCGTCCCCCCTCCAAGCGCCGCGCAACGGCGCGCCAGGGAGGGGGGAAGCGGCGAAGCCGCGCAGGGAGGAGTCCTCAATCAATCCGGATATTGTTCCGCTCGATCAGCTCGCGGTAGGTCTGGGTATCGCGCGCAATGCGGGCGCGCAGGCTCTTGGCGCTGGTGTCGTCGACCCGCCAGCCCTGCACGAACAGCTTCTGGCGCATCTCGCGCTCGCCCAGGATGCGCTCCAGCGCGCTGCTCAGCCGGGCCTGGTGCGCGGCCGGCATGCGGGCGGGCGCCATCACGGCGTTCCACACCTCGATGTCGATGCCTTTGGCGCCGATCTCTTCCATCGACGGCAGCGTGGGCGCGAGCGGGCTGCGCTTGGCCGAGGTGACGGCGATCGCGCTGAGCTTGCCGGCCTGCACCAGCGGGTTCACGGTGGAGGCCGGCAGCAGCGTCATGTGGACGTGCCCGCCCAGGATGGCGTTGATGATCGGCGGCCCGCCGTTGAAGGGCACGTGCAGCGGGTTGATGCCCAGCGCCGGCTTGAGCAGCTCCATGCCCAGGTGGCCGCCCGAACCTGGGCCGACCGAGCCGTACGACAGCTTGTCGCCGTCGGCCCGCATCTGCTTGAGCACCTCGGCGACGGACCGCTCGGGGCCGGCCGCCTTGGCCGTGACCCAGACCAGGGGCGCGGAGCCGATCAGCGCGATCGGCGCGAACGCGGTGGCCGGGTCGTAGGGCAGCTTGGCGTACAGGTACTTGGAGCTGGTCAGCGGCCCGTTGCCGATGACGCCGAGGCTGTGGCCGTCATCGGCGCGCGCCAGCAGGTCGGCGCCGATGTTGCCGCTGGCGCCGGGACGGTTCTCCACCACCACCGGCTGGCCCAGCGCGCGCCCCAGCGGGTCGGCGATCAGCCGGGCCTGCATATCGGGCGAGGAGCCGCTGGGGTAGCCGACGATCAGGCGGATCGGCTTGGTGGGCCACAGCGCCGCGCCGGCCTGGGCCTGGGCGCTCGGCGGCAGCACCGCCAGGCCAAGCGCGAGCAGGCAGCCCGCGCGCGCGAGGAGGACGCGTCTGGATGGATGATGAGGGGCGTTCTTCATGCTGTGTCGTCTCCTGTGTTGAAGGCATGGAAAAGATCGGTGCGCGCCGGCTGCCGGCGGGACAGCGGCGCCTGCAGCGCCGCCTGGCGCACCTCGGAAAGCTGCTCGTGGTACACCGGCCCGCCCCGCAGGCGGACAACCGCCTCACCGGCAACGAGCGCGTGCACCACGGCTTCGGTGCTGCGGCGCAGCACGGCGAGGTCCTGGTGCTGCAGCAGCACGACCAGCGCCGGCGGCGCTGCCGCCGGCGGGTTGGCGATCGGATGGCCGTCCCGGGGCCGGCACAGGCCCCAGTGGGCGCACACCAGGCCGGCCGCGTCGGCCTGGCGTTGCAGCGCGGGCTGCAGGCGTCGCACGGCCGCCTCGGCGCCGGCCGCGAAGTCCAGTTGCAGCACGGCCAGCCGGCTGGCCGACGACACGCCGATCGACCCGGCGAGCTCGCAAGGCATGCGCAGGAAATCGCGCAACTCGCTGCGCATGCGGGCCGACCATGGCGTCGGGTGGTCCAGCAGGTCCTGGTAGGCCGGCGTGGACAGCGCATCGAGCGAGCGCAGCCAGTAACAGGTGAAGTAGCGCAGCGGGTCCTCGACCGAGCGGTAGCGCACGCCGGCGACGAAGCCGGGCGAACCGACGCGCTCGGGCACATGCTCGATGGTGTGCCAGGCCTCGTACTCGGGCACCAGCGCCGCGCTGGAGACGCCGTTCCACAGCGCCAGGAAGGCCGATGCGGCGGCTCCCGCCGCCGGCGGCTGGCCCCGGGTCATGCTGCGGCGCCCTCGCCGGCCCATTCGGCGTCCGGCTGCACCATGACCTTGGTGGCGGTCCGGTTGCGCGCGAGCTCGAAGCCTTCGATCGCGCGCGACAGGGGCACGCGGTGCGTGATCATGTGGCGCAGCAGCGCCTGGTGCCGGCCCATGAAGGCCACCACGTCCGGCCAGGCGTTTTCGGGCGAGCGGTACGAGCCCCGGATGGTCTGGTGCCCGCGCACCAGGGCGGTGAGGTCGATCGGCACCGGCGCCGCGTGGATGCCGGTGATCACCAGCACGCCATGGGGCTTGAGGGCCTTCAGCGCCGGGGCCACCACGGCGGCCGCACCGGTGGCCTCGATGACCACGTCGAAGCGCCCGGCCTCGAGGTAGGGCGCCAGGCCTTGCTCCAGGCCGATGCCGGCCACGTCGAGGAGGTCGTCGAAGCCCAGCCGCGCCAGCACCGCCATGCGCGGCGCGTCGTCGTGCCCGGCCACGACGACCTGGAGCGCACCCGCCTCGCGCGCGAACAGCGCGATGCCCTGGCCGATGTTGCCCGGGCCGAGCACCAGCACGCGGTCGCCCGCCTTCACGCCACCGGTGCGCACCGCCTCCAGGCTGACCGACAGCGGCTCGGCCAGCGCGGCCACCAGCGGGTCGATGCCGGCGGGCACGGGTACGCAGTTGCGCGCCGGCGCCACCACCCAGTCGGCGAACGCGCCGTGGCGCACCACGCCGATGCCCTGGCGGGTGGCGCAGGCGTCGAAGTCGCCGGCCGTGCAGGCGGCGCAGCGGCCACAGACCACGGACGGCCGCACGGTGACCAACTGGCCCGGGTCGAGCCCGTCCACGCCGGCGCCGCAGGCGCTCACCTCGCCGCTGAACTCGTGGCCGATGGTGACCGGCAGGGCCTGGGCCATGAAGTGGTAGCTCGGGGTCCAGTCGTCGATGTGCAGGTCGGTGCCGCACACGCCGGTGGCCTTGACGCGGATGAGCACTTCGCCCGGCCCCGGCGCGGCGGGCTCGCGCTCCTGGAGTTCGAGGCCGGGGACGGGGGCGTTTTTCTGCAGGGCTTTCATGGATGGCGCGTGGTCGGGGCTGTGGGCGTGGTTCGTGCGGGAACGGTCCCGGAGTTTCGGCGCGGCCATGCCATACGTCAAATACCAATTTTGTATCCGGAGCATATGCATGGCGTATGCTTTCCGGCACCACCGGAGACACCCCATGGAACTCAGACACCTGCGCTACTTCGTGGCCGTGGCCGACCTCGGCAGCGTCAGCCGCGCCGCCGCCAAGCTGTACATGGCGCAGCCGCCACTGTCGGCCCAGATCCGCCAGTTGGAGGACGAGGTCGGCGCCAGCCTGCTGGTGCGCCTGCCGCGCGGCGTGCGCCTCACGCCGGCGGGCGAGTCCTTCCTGGTGGACGCACGGGCCATCCTGGCGCGCGCGCAGCAGGCCGCCTCGCGCGCCCGCGAACGGCAGTCGAGCCAGCGCAGCATCCTGCGCGTGGGCCTGATGCCTTCAACCACACAGACGGTGCTGCCGGGCCTGCTGAAGCGGCTGCGCCGCGACGGTCTGGCGGTGAGCGTGGAAGCCCACGAGCTGATGCCTTCGGCTCGCCAGTTGCAGGCGCTGCGCAACGCCGAGATCGACCTGGGCTTCATCCGCCCGGGCACCAGCAGCGTCCCGCCCGAGACGGTGGCCAGCATCGACGACCCTTATTGCCTGGCCATCCCGGCCGATCACCCCCTGGCCAGCGCCCGCGCGCCGCTGGCGCTCAAGGCCGCCGCGCAGGAGCCTTTCGTGAGCTTCTCCCGCCACGTCGAGAGCGACTACTTCGACCAGACCGCCGCGCTGTGCGAGGAAGCCGGCTTCGCCCCGAACCTCAAGCATTCGGCCGGCCAGTTCACCAGCGTGCTGTCGATGGTGGGCAGCGGCCTGGGCGTGGCCGTGGTGCCGGCGTCGTGCACGCTCATGGCGCCGCGCCAGGTGGTGCTGCGCCGGCTCAAGGGCCTGGCCCGCAAAAGCAAGCTGGTGATGGTGCGCGGCGAACACCAGATGGAGGACGACTGGGGCCGGCAGGTGCTGCGGGCGGCCACGCTGGAGCTTCAGGCGCTGGAGGAGAAAACGATGCACACCCCCCTGCGCCGCTGACGCGGCCCTCTCAGCCCCCTCCAAGCGCCGCTGCGCGGCGCTTGGAGGGGGACGACAGCTCGGGCTGGCGGAGCCGGACCCTCGCTGTCTCTGGGTTTTGCCTCAGCGCGGCAGTGTCGTCGTCTTTTCGGTGGTCTCCACCCGCCCGCGGATCTCCACTTCCACGCGGCGGTTGTCCTGCAGGCACTGGATCAGCGCGCTGCGGGGCAGGCTGTCGGAACAGGTCTTGACCGGCTCGGCGCTGCCGCGGCCTTCGACGGTGAACAGCGAGGCGTCCAGGCCGCGCGCGACGAGGTGGTCGCGCACGGCGGTGGCGCGGCGCAGCGACAGCGGCTGGTTGTAGGCGTCGCTGCCGAGGCGGTCGGTGTGGCCCACGAGCACGATGCGCTCGATGCCCTTGAGCTTGCGGGCGCGCTCGGCGATCACGTCCAGGCGGGCGCGGCCGGTGGCGCCGATGTCGTCCAGGCCCGAGCGGTCGAACGTGAACAGCGCGTCGGTGGCGAGCACCAGGCGCTCGATCACGCGCTCGGTCGAGACGGCGGCCGGTGCGGGCGCGGGTGCCGCCACGGGGGCCGGCGCTGGCGCGGCCGGCGCCGCGCAGTCGGCCGCGCTGGCTTCCATGCGGCTGGCCATGGTCTCGGCCATGCCGATGTAGGGGTTGGCGTGGCGCCAGCCGCCTTCGGCGTATTCGTGGCCCATCCAGACCAGTTGCACCTCCAGGCAGGCGGCCTGCGCGGCGGTGCAGGCCGCGGCCGGGCCGGTGCGGCCGCGCTCGGCGCGCGCCCACAGGTCTTCGCGCAGGCGCACGCTGTTGCCGATCATCGGGGTGCGCACCTCGGGCGCGGCGCCCTTTTCCAGCGCGTCGACGATCCTGACCGATTCGTCCACGGCTTCGTTGATCACGGTGCTGCGGTCGTTCTCGTGGTAGTTCTGGCGCGCCATGTCGAGCCAGCACTGCGCCTTGCCCCAGTGGTAGCTGTTGACGGGCACGCGGCCGTCCTTCTGCAGGGCGGCCAGGCGGTCCTGCACCGACTGCAGCACGCGGTGGTCGGCGCGCTGGGCCTCGTCGGTGTAGCGGGTGGATTCGGCGAACGGCGGCACGGCACCGGGCGCGCGGTCGGTCACGCGCGGGTCGGTCGCGGCGCAGCCGCCCAGGACGGCCAGTGTCAGCACGGACAGCAGGAAGCGTTTGGTGGAGGTCATGGCAGGGGTCTCACAACAACAGATCGATCAGGGGCGTTGGGCGGAGGCGAGCGGGCTCAGGGCACGGTTGGTGTCCGGCTGGTCGCCGCGGAACAGGGTTTCGTCGAACTTGAAGCGCAGGCGCAGGTAGACGCCCTTGCGGGTATAGGCCGCGCCCTGCAGCTCGTCGTCGGAGAAGCCGCGCAGGTTGACGCCGAAGGACAGCCAGAGGTTGGCCTTGACCAGGTAGCCGGCCTCGACGCCGAACGAGTGCTGGCGCGAGCCGCCGCGCGGGCTCCACATCACGTGGTGCTGCAGGCCGACGTCCCAGCGCTCGGTCACGTCCCAGGTGACGCGCCCGCCCGCGAGGTAGGCGGTGTAGCTCGAGGACACGCTGCCGGGGAAGCGCTCGGACACGTGCTTGCCCGCCAGGCGGCCGCTGAGCCACCAGGGCCGGCTGGGGTGGTAGTCGGCGTGCATCGAGACCGCGTGCGAGGTGCGGCGGTAGTCGACGCCGGGGTTGTCGTCCTTCTCGGCGCGCAGCTCGTACAGGCCGAGCGCGTTGATGTGGTTCAGGTCGGTCTGGCGGTAGGCCGCGCCGACCTGGAAGCGGTCCTGCCAGCGGTCGTAGGCGCCGGCGTGGCGCGCGCTCTGCAGCGACAGCGTGTTGCGCGCCAGCAGCGACCAGTCGCGGTCGAGCTTGAAGATCGTGCCCAGGGTGGAGAGCCAGGCGTCGTGGTTGCGGTCGCGCCGCCACTCCAGGCGGGCGGTGGCGCGCCAGGTCGGGTCGTAGGACAGGTCGACCCCGCCGGTGAGCGCGGTGGCCGAGGCGGTGTCGCCCGCCACCGCCTTCTGGTGCTCGATGCTGGCGCTGTAGCGCACACCCTCGGACACGCGGAAGGTCTGGCGCAGGCCGATCGCGTTGACCGCGTCCTTGCCGGAGATCGCGTCGCGCAGGCGGTATTCGTTGAACACCTCGCCGTCGCGCACGGTCTCGCTGGACAGGCCTGCCACCAGCGCGGTCTCGCGGCCGGTGACGGCCAGGCCGTTGACGCCGCCCAGGCCCTTGGCGATCTCGGCGCGGCCGTAGGCGCGGAACTGCTCGCTCAGGCGGTAGTCGGCGCCGAGGGTCACGCGCTGGCCGCGGATGTTCTCCACGTCCTGCTCGAACTCGCCGAGCACGGTGAGGCGCTCGGAGAGCTGGCCCTGCGCGTGGACCGAGAGCGCGTTGAAGCTGCGCGTCTGGCCCGGCGCGGCGGCGAACAGCGGCGCGTTGATCTGGAACGGCGTGAAGCCCGAGGTCTGCGGGATGTTCACGCCCGAGGCCGAGGCCGCGTTGGGCACGCCGCCCTCGTCGGTCACGTGGCGCAGGCCCACGCCCACGGTCCAGGCTGGCGAGAGCGCGTACTGCACGCCCGCGTAGGCGGTTTCGCGCACCGCGTCGATGTGCTTGTCGTGCGAGCGCATGGCGTCCACGCGCAGCGACCACTGCTCGTCGACGCGCCAGGTGGCCACCGCGCCGGCTTCGGCGCGCCCGCCGTTGTACGACGAGGAGATGTTGGAGAACTCGCGGTCGGTGCTGCCGGCCCACAGGCGCGCGTCGAGCCGCTCGCCCTGGTGGCGGATCTCCACGCGCGCGCCGTTGCCCTTGCCGGCCGCGCCCAGCGCCTCGTGCTCGGAGCGCGCCAGCTCGACCAGCGCCCAGCTCTGCTCGCCCAGGCGCAGCGTGGCGTTCACGCCGCTGAGCTTGTAGGGGTCGGCCGGGTCGCGCGACTCGGTGTGGCTGGCGCCGATCTCGAACGAGGGCGTGATGCGCCAGGTGCCGTCGATGCCGCCGAGCCAGTACTTCGGCCCGCCCTGCTCGACCTCGTAGGTGACGCGCACCGACATCGGGTTGAGGTTGGCGTCCACCGAGGGCACCGGCGCGCGGAACACGATGCTGCCGGCGAACGGCTCGAACTCGTAGTCCACGAAGCGCACCATGGGCTCGGCGCGCAGGATGATCGAAGGCTGGTTGCGGTCGCGCGTGAGGATTTCCACCTTCTCGGAGCCGGAGATGCCGTCGTTGCTGGACAGGCGGTACGGCCCGGAGACGCCGCGCGCGGGCTGCTCGTCGACCACCTGGGCCACGTTGTCGCGCACCACCCAGGCGTTGGCCTCGAAGGTCTCGCCCTCGTGGTGCAGCTGCAGGCCGGAGACCGAGCGGTTCAGGCGGCTGAGCTCGCGCGCCGGGCCGCCGGTGCCGGTGTGAAAGTCGCCATACAGCACGAACGAGCGGCCCTGGTCGACCCGCACATACAGGCGCTGGCGCGACTGCGCGTCGAAGCCGCGCAGCGAGGAGTCGCCGTAGATCGGGTAGTACTGGTCGGGCTGGATGTCGCGGAACAGGCGGCCGTTGGACTCCTTCTCGGAGTCGTAGGCCAGCGTGAGCAGCGTCTCGCCCTTGACCACGCCCTTGAGGAAGAACGCGGTGCGCGCGCCGAGCGAGCCCTTGCCGTTGTCGAAGCGGTTGACGTGGCGCTTGATTTCGAGCTCGAAGCCGTCGTCCTCGCGCGCCGGGCTGATCTGCGAGGCGTCCAGACGGCTCAGGTTGAGCGTGCCCTCGACCACGCCGACGGCGATCATGGGCCGGCGCTCGGCCACCATGGCGATGCGCCCGCGCACCACCACGTTGCCCGACTGCACCTCCAGGTCGGCGTCGCCGGGCTCGTAGGACGAGACCAGCTCCACCGTGGCTTCGCCGCCGCTCACCGTGGTGCGCAGGCTCTGGCGCGGCGGGTCGTCGACCGCCGCGCCCGGCAACCGCACGCGGCCGCGGTTGGTGCCGACGATCACGTCGGTCGGCGCGGTCACCTTCTGGCCGTCGCGGTCGAACAGGCGCAGCGTGAGCAGCAGCACCGAGCGGCCGTCGGCGACGATCTCGTCGCGCGCCACTTCGAGCACCAGCTGGCCGTTGTCGGCCAGGCTGGCGGCGCGCCAGTGCGCGGCCAGCGGCAGCGAGGTGGTGGGCGCGGGCAGGGCGGTCTGGCCCGGTCCGCGCGCCGGGTCGCTGCCCGGCGCCATCGGCGTGAAGCGCGGCTCAAGCGTCTGGACCTGGCCCAGCGCGGCCCCCAGGGGCAGCAGCAGCAGGGCCGAGGTCAGCGCCTGGGCGAGCGGGCGGCGCGCGCCGCGGAAGGGGGAGGCAACTACGGGTCGCATGGCGTCATGGCGGAAGTTCATTGCGCACCCCCCTTGCCGGCCGGCGAGGGACCGGAGCGGAACACGCGGGGCCGTGGCGAGCGGTCGGGTGGATCGACCAGCGGCGCGACGATCTGGCCGACGCGGCGGCGCTTCTCCACCTGCTCGAGCACGGCGGGCGAGCAGCTGCCTTCGATGAAGTCGGCGCGGTGCAGCTCGCCGAACTGGAGGTCGAGGAACAGGCTGCCGGCGTCGAGCGCGTTGCGGTTGCTGCTGGTCACCAGCTGGCTGCCCGCGGGCAGCGTGGTGGTGTCCACGCGGATCGCCGAGGTGCGCGCGGGCAGGCCGCAGATGCTGTACTTGCCTTCGCTGTCGGACACCAGGTGGGTGCCGTCCTGCAGGTAGAAGCGCACGCCCGGGATGCCGACTTCCTCGCCGTCCTGGATGCGGTTGCGGTTGCAGTCCATGAAGATCTTGCCGACCACGCAGGCTTCCTGGAAGAACACGCCGCCGGTGATGCGGATGCGCGCCTCGGCCCGGTTGGAGACGGCGCGCACGCCGCCCACCAGGCCCGCGGCCTGCGCGCGGTTGATGCCGTCGCCCTGCTGGGCGCCGACGCCGACCCGCACGCGGTAGGTCACGACCACCGGCGTGTTGGCCGGGAAGGCGCCGACCGCGAAGCTGAGCACCGGGCCGGGCGAGCCGGCCGGATCGGCCACCGCCACGCCGTCCTGCATCACCGTGCCGGGGATCAGGCGCAGGCCGGCCGGCAGGGTGTCGGTGATGACCACGTCGGTCGCGGCGCCGTTCGGGCTTTGCACGCGCAGCGTGTACAGCACGGAGTCGCCGAGCTCGACCACGTCGCGGTCGGCCTGCTTCTGCAGGAACAGGCCGGCGCCCATGGCGGACTCGAGCGGGATGTGGTTGTGCACCACGTCCGGCATGCCCGGCGCCAGGTTCAGGCGCAGGTAGTAGGTGGTGGGCTGGCCCGCCGAGGGCGGCCCGGCCTGCGCCTGCACCTTCATCGGCGAGGCGCCGCTGGGCGTGAGCGCGCCCGGCTGCGGCGGGATGGAGCCGATCGGCGTCGGCGCGTAGCCCGGCGCGGCCGCGTTCAGCGTGTATTCGCCCGGGGTCGCGCCCGGCGCCAGCAGGAACTGGTAGAAGCCGTTCGGGCCGGTGACCATCTGCGCGCACTGGCCCACCGCGGTGTAGCTCGCGCCGCCGACCAGCATGGTCGCGGGATCGAAGCCGGCCGGGCCGCAGAGCTGCACGGTGGCGCCGTCGATCGGCGCGCGCGTGCTGGCGTCGTAGATCACGCCCGCGGGGTCGAGCGGCAGGTCCTGCTGCTGCACGTTGGCGCCGGGCTGCAGCGTCACCGCCAGGTGGTCGCGCGTGCTCGACAGGCTCGAGTTCGCGTCGCCGCCGGTGTTCTGCGGCGTGCCGTAGACCACGTTGTTCGCCGGGTCGCGGAAGTAGATCTTGTAGTCGCCGGGCACCAGGCCGATCACGCCGTAGCCGCCGTCGGGGCCGGTGCGGAACAGGCTGCGCCCGTCGGGCATGGTCACGCAGCCGTTGGCGCTGTTGGACGGCGCGGTGCGGCACAGCACGGCCTGGCCGCTGCCATCGACCAGCTCCACCGCCCAGTCGGCGATCGGCTTGTCGTCGCTGCCCAGCCGGCGGTCGCCGTTGCCGTCGAGCCAGACCGAGCCGGAGAGCGAGGCCGGCAGGTCGGCCAGCGGCACGCCGGTGGGGTCCAGGCCGGGGGTCTGGTAGGGCGACTGCGGCACGCTGCCGGGCGGGATCACGCCCGCGGGCGGCTGGCCCGGACCGCCGGTGGGCGTGGTCTCGTCCACCGCGTCGGTCGGGATGCGGGTGCCGCCGGCCGTGGCCTGGTTGAAGCGCGTGGTGGTGGCGCCGGCCGTCACGAGCACCGGCACGTCGATCGCGACCCAGCCGCCGTTGGCCGGCAGGGTGGCCGAGCCGAGCAGGTCGCCGCCGGCGGTGCCGGTGAAGCCGGCGTTGGGCGTGAACACGCCGCCGTTGCCGCCGCTGTGGGTGATGGCGGGCGCGCCGGTGCGCGTCATGTAGTCGGGCAGCAGGTCGCGCACGTCCATCGTCACCGGGTAGGCGGTGTCGTTCTTGTAGAGGACCTGCCAGACCACCTCGGCGCCGGGCGAGACGCCCACGGCGGCCGGCGGCGAGACGATGCGCGCCGACTTGAAGCCGTGCACGCCGCCGCCCTCGGCGGTTTCGCCGAAGTTCACCTGCAATGCGGCGCCCGGCGTGGCGTTGAAGCTCAGGCCCAGCGTCTCGACCGGGCCGCCCAGCGGCCCCACCGCGCCGGCGCTGCCGCCGGTGATCGGGCCGTGCGTGTTGGCCACGCTGGTGTAGCCCAGCGGCTGCGTCTGGCGCACGGTGTAGCTGCCCGGCGGTAGGCCGGCGAAGCTGTACTGGCCGCTGGCGTCGGTGGTGGTGTAGCGGGTGATGGCGTTGCCGAACGCGTCGGTGCCGGCCAGGCCGACCGTGTTGCCGGGCAGGCCGGCGTCGGTGCCGCCGCCGGTGAACTGGCCGTCGAAGTCGCGGTCCTCGTAGACGCGGCCGCCGATGCGGATGTCGGACACCAGCGGGAAGTTGTGGTGCGCGGTGGCCTGGTCGGCGCCGACCACGATGTTCGCGATCGCGGCGGGCGCGGCGCCCGGCGCCGTGGCGGTGCCGTTGGGCGCGCCGCCCAGGGTGCCGGCGCTGGTGGTGCCGTGCGTGGTGCCGGCCGGCAGGCCGGGCATCACCACGCGGTAGCTGCCCGCGGGCAGGCCGGTGAAGCCGTAGGCGCCGCTGGCCTCGGTGGTCGCGGTGGCGATCAGAGCGCCGCTGGCCTGGTCGCGCAGCTCGATGGTCTGGCCCGGCACCGGCAGGTCGTCGGGCGTGAACAGGCCGCCGCTGTCGTCCGGGTCGAAATAGACCACGCCCGAGATCTGGCTACCCGGTAGCGTCTTGGTGAAGTGGTTGTTCACCGATTCGGCCTGCGGGCCGCTGAGGTCGATGCCGGTGATCGTGGGCACGGCCTGCGTGCCGCCGGCGGCGCCGCCGGTGCTGCCCGGCCAGGCCAGCGGAACGGTGCTGTTGATGTGGCCGGCCGGCGCCGCGCAGGTGGTGCAGGTGACGGTGTAGTTGCTGCCCGGCGGCACGCCTTCGAAGCGGTAGTTGCCGTCGGCGTCGGTCGTGGTGGTGATCGACACCGGGTTGCCGTTGAGGTCGTTGCCGGTCAGGGTCAGGGTCTGCGGGAGGTTGTTGCCGCCCGGCGCGCCCGTGCCCACGCCGCTGTCGGGGCCGTTGAAGCTGCCGTCGCCGTTGGTGTCGATGAAGATGCGCCCGCTGATGCTGCGGTCGTTGCCGATCTCGCCGAAGTTGTTGCCGGCCGCGCTCGCGTTGGGCGGCAGCACGATGCCGGCGATGCGGCTGGTGCCGGCCGGGATGGTGTAGGCCGGCGCGCCGTGGCTGACCGCGGGCGCGGTGTTCGACGCGGTGCCGGCGGCGCCGATGGCCGCGCCCGAGCCCAGGCTGACCACGGTGCCGGCGGTGGGGATGCCGTTGGCCGTGCCAGGCGGCTGGCTACCCTGGGTCACCACGTAGCCCGGGCAGCTCGGCGCGTTCAGCGGCGAGCAGCTCGGCCGCAGGTTCTCGAAGCGGTAGTTGCCGTCGGCGTCGGTGGTGGCCGTGAGCGTGACCGCCTGGCCCAGGTCATCGACGCCGGACAAGGTCACCTGCGCGCCGGCGATGCCGGGCTCGGTGCCGTTGGCCACGCCGTTGTTGTTCTGGTCGTGGTAGACCTTGCCGGTGATCACGGAGGGCGCCAGTTCGCCGAAGTTGTTGCCGACCGAGCTGGCCACCACGCCGCCGGCGGCGTCGAGGCGGATGTTGCTGCGGCGGGAGACGAAATCGACGCTGCTGTTGTTGGGCGTGCCCACGGCGCCGGTACCGCCCACGATGCTGGACTCCGCGGTGGAGCCGGCCGTGAGCCGCGCCTGGAAGGTGCCGCTGACCGGGTTGACCTCCGGCGAGGGCGTCACGGCGCCGCCGCCCACGCTGTCGCCGCCGCCGCGCAGGAAGCGCACCGAGTAGTCGGAGCCCTGCGTGGCGGAATCCACCAGGCCGGTGAACACGTAGAAGCCGCTGGCGTCGGTGGTGGTCTTCTGCAGCACCACGCTGTCGAGCGAGCGGATCAGGCTGACCGGCTGGCCGGCCAGCGGCGGTTCGCCCAGGTCGTGGACGCCGTTGTTGTTCGCATCCATGTAGATGCGGCCCGAGATCGAGCCCAGCGGGCTGACCACGAGGTCGGCCTCGGCCGCCTCGGGGTTGCCACCGGCGTTGGTGCGCAGCGCGCCGGCCAGGATCACGTTGGGATAGGTGCCGGCCGCGCTGGCGGTCACGTTCACCTCGATCGTGCAGCCGCCGGGCGGGATGCTCGCGCCGCTGGCGTAGCGCACCAGCCCCGAGCCGGCGGCCGCGGTCACGGAGCCGGTGGTGCAGGAGCCGCCGATGTTGGGCGTCGGCGCCACCACCACGCCCGCGGGCAGGGTGTCGTCCATCGCCTGCGTCAGCGTCTGCGCCGAGGCGTTCGCATTGCCCAGCGTGATGACCAGGCGCGAGGTGCCGTTGGGCGCGATGGTCGGCGGCACGAAGGCCTTGATCACCGTCGGCGGCTCGAGCACGCGCATCTGCGCGCTGGCCGGGTCGGGGTTGCTCACGCCCTGGTGGCTGGTGATCGCCCCGGCCGGAATGGTGTTGGTGTACAGGCCCGCAATGTTCGAGACGGTGTCGAACGAGAAGGTGCACGAGCCGCCGGCCGGTATGGTCGCGCCCGCGATCTGGGCGCTGGTGGCCGAGGCGACGGCGCTGACCGAGCCGCCCACGCAGGTGGTCGCCTCGTTCGGCACCGGCGCGACGAACAGGCCGGTGGGCAGGTCGTCGCGCAGGGCGACGCCGGTCAGCGCCTGCGTGGCGTTGGGGTTGCTGATCGTGACCGTGAGGCGGTTGGACGCGCTCGGGGCCACCACGGGCTGCGCGAACGCCTTGGCGATGGTGGGCGGCTGCAGCACGTGCAGCGTGGCGCGCGGGCCCGGCTGCGGGTTGGTCACCGCGCCGTCGTTGGCGATCACGGTGCCGCCCGGGATGACGTTGACGTAGCTGCCGGCGGCGGCCACCACCACGTTCACGCGCACCTCGCAGGCGCTCGGGCCGGCGGGCAGGTGCGCGCCGGTGAAGGAGACCTTGTCGCCGACGGCGCTGATCACCGCGCCCGCGCAGGTGGAGCTCGCGTTGGCGGGTGTGGCCACCACCATGCCGGCGGGCAGGTTGTCGGTCGCGGAGACGTTGTTCAGCGCCTGCGACAGCGTGTTGTTCACGCGGATCACCAGCAGCGCGGGCTGGCCCGCCGCCACGGCGGTTGGCTCGAAGCGCTTGTCCACGCCCAGGCCCGCGAGCGCGGCCAGGTTGGCGGTGAAGGGGTGGCGTTGGTCGCGCCCTGGGTGTTGGTCACGGCGCCGGCCGGCAGCGTGTTGTTGAGCGTGCCCACGACCGTGGAGGTGACGTCGACCGCGACCTCGCAGCTGCTGTTGCCGGGCAGGCTGCCGCCGTTCAGGCGCACCAGGCCGCTGCCGGCCACGGCGTCGACGATGCCGCCGGCGCAGGTGGTGCTGGCGTTGGGCACCACGCCCACCAGCATGCCGGCGGGCATGTTGTCGCTGACCGCGAGGTTGGTGAGCGCAGTGGCGGTGGTGTTCTCGATCTGGATCGTCAGGCGCGAGACGCTGCCCGGGCCGGCGATGGTGGTGGGCGCGAACGCCTTGGTCAGGCTCACGCTGCTGGTGACCTTGTTCAGCGTGGCGGTGGTCGCGGTGGTGCTGGCCACGCCGCCGTCGGCGGTGACGGCGCCGGGCGGCAGCGTGTTCACCGAGGGTGTGCTGGAAGTGGCCACGACGTCGAACAGGAAGTCGCAGCTGGTGCCGCCGGCGATCGTGGCGCCGGTCAGCGCGGCGCTGCTGCCGCCCGCGGGCACGTTGAACGCCACCGGGCCCGCGCAGGTGCTGGCGGCGTTGGCCGGGTTGGCGATGGCGAGGCCGGTGCCGGCCAGCGGGTCGGTGACCGACACGCCGGTGAGCTGGCCGCTGCCGGTGTTGCCCAGCGTGATGCGCACGCGGCTGGTGCCGCCGACCTGCACCGGGTTGGTCAGGAAGGTCTTGGCCACCGTCAGCGCGGGCAGGTACTGCAGCGTGGCGGTGGTGGCGTTGAGGTTGCGCACCGTGCTGCCGGGCACGTTGGCCACGGTGCCGGCCGCGCTCACGGCGTTCAGCGGAATGGTGTTGGTGTGCGTGCCGACCGTGCCGCCGACCACGTTCACGCGCACGCTGCACTGGCCGGGCGCGAACGGCGCGGTACCCGCGCGCGCCGGCACGCTGCCGCCGCTGAGGGTGAAGCTGGTGTCGCCCGGATTGGGCGCCAGGGTGCCGCCGCAGGTCGAAACGGCGGTGGGCGGGTTGGCCACCTGCAGCCCGGCGGGCAGGTTGTCGGTGAAGGTGACGTTGGAGAGCGCGGAGAAGTTGTTGTTGGTCAACTCGATCTGCACCACCGAGGGCGTGCCCTGGAAGCGCTGGCGCGCGACCACGCCGTCGAAGGTCTTGGTGACCACCAGCGGGTTGACCGCCGTGAGCGAGACCGCGCCGGAGCTGCCCGCGACGGTGCCGTTGCCGGCGCTGAAGCTGCCGTTGGTCAGCACGGTCAGGGGCGCCGCGTTGGCCGGCACCCGCGCGGAAAAGCGCACCACGCAAGTGGTGCCGCCCGGGGCCGCACCGGGGAAGTCGAAGGTGAAGCTGGGCGCGGCCGACAGCGGCGCCGGCATCGGCCCGGAGAAGCTGCAACTGCCGCCTCCACCGTTGAAGGTGCTGATGGTGGGCGCCATGCCGCCCTCGGTGGCGTCGACGTAGACCATGCCCGCGGGCAAGGTGTCGGTGAAGGTCACATTGGTCTGCGGCGCCAGGCTGAAGGAGGTCACCGAGACCGCGAAGGTGGCGACGTCGCCGGGCGCCACCGTGGTCGGGCTGATCGCCTTGGACACGGTCAGCGCGTTGTTGCGCACGTCGACCTGCGCGGAGCGCGCGGGCGAGGTGAAGCCCTGGGTATTGCCCACCGCGCCCACGGGGATCGAATTGGTGTGGATGCCGGTGGTGGTGGAGGTGACGTTGAACTGGATGCGGCATTCGCCGCTGGCCGGTATCTCGGCGCCGGTGAGCACGAAGCCCTTGTTCACGCCGCCGTCGACGCCCGCGACCAGCGTGGCGCCGGCGCCGCAGCCGTTCAGGTTGGCCGCACCGATCGCGCCCGAGTTGGCCAGCGCCGCGGGCCAGCCGCTGCCGACGATGTCGCTCAGGCTCACGTTGGTCAGCGGCGCGCCGCTGCTGTTGCCGATGCGCACGGTCAGCAGCGAATCGGCGCCCGCGGTCAGCGGCGTGACGGAAAAGCCCTTGGAAAGCGTGATCGGGCTGTTGACCGTGATGTTGGTCGTGGTGCCGGGGTAGGTCAGGCCGCGCGTGTTGCCGATGTCGCCGGCGGCGATGGTGTTGGTGCCCGCGCTCGAGGACACGCCGGGCGCCAGCACGCCGCGGATGGTGAACTGCAGGTTGCAGGTGCCGGGCGAGCCCGCGGGGATCGCGCCGCCGGTGAGCGTGACGCTGCCGGCCGTGAAGCTGGTGGCGCTGCCGCAGCTGTTGCCCACGATGCCCAGCACCTCGAGGTTGGCCGGCAGGTTGTCCGTGAAGCTGGTGAACGGGATGTCCACCGCGCTGTTGGGGTTGGTGAACGTGATGGTCGCGGTGCGCGAGGCGCCTTGCACCAGGGTGGCGCCGCCCAGGTTCTTGGACACCGCGGGCAGCAGGATGGCGCGCACCAGCACGCTCTGCTGCGCCGGCGAAGCCGCGTTGACCGGCGTCAGATCGGCGGGAGCGATGACGTTGTTCCAGGTCGCGCCGCCGTTGTAGGACGTGATGTCGAAGGCAATCGTGCAGGAGCCGTCGATCCCGGCGTTGTGCGCAGGGATCGTGAAGCCGGAGGCGGTGAAGCGGTCCGCGCCGCCCGGGCCCGCGCCGGGCGCCGGGTTGAGCGCCGCGCCGGCGCAGGTGCTGCTGGGCGCGACGTAGCCGGGGTAGGTGGCCGGATAGAGCCGCAGCTGCGGCGGCAGCGTATTGACGAGCTGGGCGCCGTTGGCCTCGACGCTGTCGTTGCTGATGGTGATCGTCAGGCGCGTGCGCTCGCCCACCACGATGGTGGTGGCGCTGACCGACTGGCTCACCACCATGGTGGCGTGCGCCGCCGTCGCGCCGAAGCCCATGACCGCCGCCACGCAGGCCAGCGCGCGTGCGCCGCGCAGGGATCGGCCTGAAAAACGCGCAAGCGTGCCCTTACCCGTGGCGAGCCCACGTGCAAAAAATCGAAGCATGGTTTCCCTCTTGAACTCACGCGCCGGTCAATTCCGTGTGCCTCCCCGCACATCGGTCGACCCGCGCCAGAACCCGCACACCCAGGGCATCCGACCGAATGGCCGGCGCGCCCGGGTGGCGCTATTGGTTACAGGTCGGGACTATAGGTGCCTTCTTCTCCGGCAACACGATTGGCCAACTCATTACTTGGGAAAATGTGCTGAATTCAACAGATTTACAACTGAAAACAGTTTCTGTTTCGTTACTGAAAAACATCATCTCACGCCTCTTAACTATTGATTTTTCTATAATTTTCCCAACCATATACAAAATGATGCATTTGTGACAAGCGCCACAAATGTAACTTGCTGCTTTCTGATTACACCTATTTATGTTAAAAATTTGTTAAAAGAACGGCTGCTATTGGCGACCAGGAAATAGAACAATGGGCGGCCAATAAGCCGCCCTGTCACATTTCCCCAACGCCATTCGCTATTGACCCGACTATTGACCCGACGACAGCCATTGAATAGCCGATGAGCGGAGGAAGACCCCCGCGCCGCCGGGGCGGCGTGCCAAGGCCCGGAAATGGCTTTGGCACGCCGGCTGCCGCATACTGCGCACGGCGCATCCACTCCGGCCCGATCCATGAACGACCCAACTCCCGAAACGCCCGCCCCGAGGCCCGAAGGCCTTCCCGCCCCCGTCCCGGCCTCCGCTCCCACGCCCTTCATGGCCGCGGTGTCGGGCTCGCTCATGCTGCGGGTGCTGCTCGCGGCGGTGACGGCGGCCTTCGTGTGGATCCTGCTGCCCTTCTACGGCACCGTGCTCTGGGGCGTGATCATCGCCCTGCTGTTCACGCCGCTGTACCGCCGGCTGCTGCCGCGCATGAAGCGGCGCCGCAACCTGGCCGCCCTGCTCACCCTGCTGGTGGCACTGCTGGTCGTGGTGCTGCCGGCCGTGCTGGTGGCCAGTTCGCTCGCCAGCGAGGCGGCGCAACTCTATGCGCGCATCCATTCGGGCGAGCTCAAGCCGGCGCAGATGCTGCGCGGCATGTTCGACGCCCTGCCCGGCTGGATCAACGACCTGCTCGAGCGCGTCGGCCTCGGCAACTTCGACCTGCTGGTGGGCAAGCTCTCGGAAGCGCTCACCCAGGGCAGCCAGTTCATCGCCACCCAGGCCGTCAACATCGGGCAGGACGTGCTGGGCCTCTTGGTCGGCCTGTGCATCGCGCTCTACCTGGCGTTCTTCCTGATCCGCGACGGCAGCGCGATCGTGGGCGCGATCCGCACCGCGATCCCGCTGCCGCCCGACGACAAGCAGGAACTGCTGCACCAGTTCGGCACCGTGCTGCGCGCGACCGTCAAGGGCAACCTGGTGGTGGCGCTGGTGCAGGGCGCGCTGGGCGGCCTGGCATTCTGGGTCCTGGGCGTGAACGCCGCCCTGCTGTGGGCGGTGCTGATGGCGGTGCTGTCGCTGCTGCCGGCCGTGGGCGCGGGGCTGGTGTGGGGACCGGTGGCGATCTGGCTGTTCACCACCGGCCAGGTCTGGCAAGGGGTGGGCCTGGCGGTCTACGGCGTGCTGGTGATCGGCCTGGTGGACAACCTGCTGCGCCCGCTGCTGGTCGGCAAGGACACCGGCATGCCCGACTACCTGGTGCTCATCAGCACCATCGGCGGCATCGCGGTGATGGGCATCAACGGCTTCGTGCTCGGCCCGGTCATCGCCGCGATGTTCGTGGCGGTCTGGGGCATCCAGACCAGCACCCGCGTGAAGGCCGGGGCCGCGGCGGCCCAGGCGGCGAACCCACCAACAGCGCCCGAGGGCCCACCCCCGCCGCCGTGAGGCCGTGCGATGCGCGGCCCCGGCGCTGGGCAGGGCCGCGGATGCTCACCCGCCCGCCTTGCCCGTCGGCTCAATAGGCGGCCGAATGGTGGGCCAGTATGGGGTCGCCCGAGAGGGCGGTGGAGGGCTTGCCGTCGACGCCGCGCGGGATTTCGCCGACCAGCGTGGTGCGGAAGAGCTGGCGGTCGTAGGGCAGGTCGAAGATGTCGAAGGGCGGCGCGTGGGCCGTGCCCTGGTTGTCCCAGAAGGCGATCGAGCCCGGTTCCCAGCGGAAGCGGACGGTGAACTCCGGCCGGATGAGGTGCTCCCACAGCAGTTCGAGCAGCACGCGGCTCTCGCGCGCGTTCAGGCCCACGATCTGCTTCAGGAAGCCGGGGCTGGCAAACAGCAGTTCCTCGCCGGTTTCCGGATGCACCCTGACCAGCGCATGCTCGGTGACCAGGCGCTGTTTCTCCACCGCCGCCCGGTACTGCGCCGAGGCCTGCGCCCCCGCCGGCGGGCTGAACTCATGACGCCCGCGCAGCGTGCGCAGGAAAGCCTTGAGCGGATCGGACAGGGCCTGGAACGCAGCCGCCAGGTTGCTCCAATGGGTGTCGCCGCCGCGCGGCGGCACCACCACGCCGCGCAGGATGGACGCCTTGGGCGGGTTCAGCGCCGCGGTGACGTCGGTATGCCAGCCCAGCCAGGGCTTGAGCTCGGGCCGGTTGCCGTGCGAGTTCGCGGTGCGGTACTTCGAGATGGCGTAGAGCTCGGGATGGCCCTCGACGTGGCCGAACACCGGGTGCCCGACGGTCAGCTCGCCGAACTGGCGGGAGAACGCCACGTGCTGTTCGTGCGTCAGGTGCTGGTCGCGGAAGAACACCACTTTCCATTGCCACAGCAGGCGCCGCACGGCATCGATTTCTTCGGCGGACAGCGGCTGGCGCAGATCCAGCCCCTGGATCTCCACGCCGGTGTAGGCGGACTGGGGGATGTAGCGCAGGTGCGCGGGAACGGCGATGGCATCGGCTGCCGCCGCTGCGGCGGCGGCATGTTGCAGTTCTGCGGGGGCGAGGGTATTCATGAGGGCTCCTTGAGCGGGGGTAGGCAATGGAAACCGGTTGAGCGGGAAGAGGCGAGCGCAGGCATCAGACGTTGACGACCACGCCCAGCGCGTCGAGCAACTGGCGGCGCAGGGCGTCGAAGCGGGGCGAGGAGGGGTCGCGCGGATGGGGCTGGCCGACCTGCACGTCGAGGCGGAACCGGCCTTCGTCCATGACCAGGACCCGGTCGGCCAGCACCAGGGCCTCGCTGACGTCGTGGGTCACCAGCAGCACGGTCGGCCGGTGCAGGGCGACGAGCTGGAACAGCAGCTCGTGCATCTTGATGCGCGTCAGGGCGTCGAGCGCGCCGAAGGGTTCGTCGGCCAGCAGCAGCTTGGGGCTGCGCACCAGCGACCGGGCCAGCGCGGCGCGCTGCTGTTCGCCGCCGGACAAGGTGCTCGGCCAGGCCTGTTCGTGGCCGGCCAGGCCGACCGCCGCGAGCACCTCGCGGGCCCGCGCGGGGGCGTCGGGGCCGCGCACGCCCAGCGCGACGTTGTCGATGACGCGGTCCCAGGGCAGCAGCCGGGAGTCCTGGAACAGCACCGAGATGCTGTCGGGCACCTGGAGGGTGCCGGCGCCGTCGGCGTCGTCGTCCAGGCCGGCCAGCGCGCGCAGGAACGTGCTCTTGCCCGAGCCGCTCTTGCCGATGAGCGCGACGAACTCGCCGGGCGCGATATCGATGGACAGGTCGTCGAGCACGGTCCTGCCGCCGAAAGCGCGCACCAGGTGGCGGACGTGGATGGGGGCGTGCCGGGCGCTGGCCGGCGGCACCAGCGCGTCGGACGGCGCCGCGGCTCGGGGGTGGGTCGCGGCGGCCGTCATTGTCCGAGCGCCTTGCGGTAGGAGAGCGCCTTGCGTTCCCAGAAGCGGACCAGGGCGTCCGAGCTCAGGCCCAGCACGGCGTAGATGATGAGGCCGACCACGATGATGTCGGTCTGGCCGTATTCGCGGGCCCGGTTCATCAGGAAGCCCACGCCCTCGATGGTGTTGATCTGCTCCAGCACCACCAGCGCGGTCCAGCAGGTGGTGACGGCCAGGCGCAGGCCGGTGAAGAAGCCGGGCAGCGCGCCGGGCCCGGCGACGCGCCGCAGGAACTCGGGGTAGCTCAGGCCCACCGTGCGCGCCAGTTCGACGTAGCGCAGATCGATGCCGCGCAGGCTGGCATGGGTGTTGATGTAGACCGGCACCAGCACGGACAGCGTGATGATGGTGACCTTCATGGCCTCGCCGATGCCCAGCCACAGGATCACGAGCGGGATCAGGGCCAGGGTGGGCACGGCGCGCTTGACCTGCACCAGCCCGTCGATCGCGACCTCGCCGGTGCGCGTCAGGCCGGAAGCCAGGGCGAGCGCCAGGCCCAGGACCACGCCGAGGATCAGGCCGGTATAGGCCCGCACGGCCGAAGCGATCAGGTGCGGGGCCAGGGAGCCGTCCTGCCACAGCCGATGGCCCGTCTCCAGCGCGGTGGACGGCGCGGCCAGCAGTTGGGGCGGCAGCCAGCCCGTGGCCGAAGCGAACTCCCACAGCAGCAGCACGGCGATCGGTCCCAGCAGGTAGCTGCCCCTGGGTAGCCGGCGGGGCAGGAAACGGTGGCCGGCGGCGACCCGCCGGGGCGGGGCGGGGACCGGGGCGGGTCTCGCCTCCTGGTTCAGGCGGTAGCGCTCCAGGACGGCGCTGTCGGGTTTGGCGGCGTAGTGCATGTCGCGTCCTCCCGGTTCAGTGGGCGGCGCCCTGAGCGGCGCGCGCGCCCACCGCGTCGAAGCGCAGGTCGAATTCCTCGGCGGCATCCAGGCGCCTGGGGATCTCGCCGGCGCCGTGGATCAGGTCGATGATCTGCTGCTGGCCGGGAACGAACTCGCTGAGCCTGGGAAAGGAACTTTTACCCTGCGCCGCGTGGACCGTGGCGCCGACGTCGGCGGGCAGGCCCTGGCTCTTGACGTAGTAGGCCTGGATCCAGGCCTGGCTGTTGGCCTCGGTCCATTGCGTGGCCTTGACCCAGTGCCGGACGAAAGCGGCGATGGCCGCCGTCTTGACGGGATCCCGCAGCGCGGATTGGCTGGCATACAGGTAGTTGACGTTGACGGGCAGGCCTTCGTGTTCCGTGTCGGGCAGGACCTGGGCGCCGTCTTTCTTGAAAAGGGTCAGGTAGCGGGACAGTGGCGGCTCGTTCATGGTCGCGGCATCGATGGCGCCGGTGCGCACGGCGTCCGTGAAGTCGACGATGCGCAGGGGCACCAGGGTCACGTCCTTCTTGCTCAGGCCAAGCTTGTTCAGGACGAAAAGCACAAAGGGCTGCACCGCCGTGCCCTCGGTGTAGGCGATCTTCTTGCCGCGCAGGTCGGCGAGCTTCTGGATGTCGGAGCCCGGCCGCAGCGCAATCCGGTAGGTGATGGCGTCCGTGACCTTGCCGCCGACGATGGGCAGGGGAAAGCCGGACACGTGGGCCTGCACGGGCGGCCCGTTGCCCACGATCGCCAGGTCGAGCGCGCCGCCGCGGAAAGCTTCGAGGATGGCGGGACCGCCGCGGAAGTCGGCGAACTGCACCTGGAAGGGCAGCTTCTTCAGTTCGCCGGAAGCCTCGAAGGACACCTGGAGGAACTGGCGCTGGTCGGCCACGATCAGCTTCGTTCCCGGGGGTATCGGTGCATCGAGGGCGGTCTGCGCGGAAAGCGGCTGGACGATCGAGGCGGCGACCAGCAGGAACAGCGACTTCAGGGTGTGCCTGAAAGACATGGGATTCTCCTTGTGAAAAAAATGCGGATGCGCGGCCGCCGGGGCCGGGCGCTGAAGGGGCCTCATTGGAAGAAGCGGCGGAACCAGTCGTAGGTCTCGTCCGGCGATTCCTCGGGGACGTAGTGGCCGGCATCGGTGGCGCCGCCGGTGACGGGCAGCTCGGCCCGCTCCTGCCAGATGGACAGCACGTCGCCGCCGGCGGCGACGCCGCTGTGCCGCCCCCACAGCACCAGCAACGGCGCCTGGATGCGCCGGCCGTGGGCGATGTCGGCGTTGTCCATCTCGAGGTCGATGTCCGCGCAGGCCCGGTAGTCCTCGCAGGAGGCATGGATCGTTTTCCAGTTGAAGCAGCGGACGTATTCGTCGAAGACTTCCTTGGGAAAGAAATCGAGTCCGCGGCCGTTCTTGGACAGCTTGTGGCGCATGAACCAGTCGGCCGGCACGCTGGCCATCAACCGCTCGGGAAAAGGGTGCGGCTGGATCATGAAGGTCCAGTGCCAGGCCTCCGTCGCCCAGCGCTTGTCGACGTGCGTCCAGACGTACTGGCTGGGCAGGATGTCGAGCACGGCGGCCCTGAGCACGCGGTCCGGGTGGTCGAGGCAGAGGCGATGGGTGGTGCGCGCGCCGCGGTCGTGGCCGGCGATGTGGAACCGCTCGAAGCCGAGGGACCGCATGACCTCGACCTGGTCCTGCGCCATGGCGCGAAAGGAATAGTGCACGTGGCGCGGGCCGCCGTCCGTGGGGCCGACGCTGTCGCCGTAGCCGCGCAGATCGGTGGCGACGACGGTGTGGTGCTCGGCCAGCCGGGTGGCGACGCGGTGCCAGGAAAGGTGCGTGGCGGGATTGCCGTGCAGCAACAGCAGCGGCGGACCGCTGCCACCGTGGCGCACGTGGATGCGCGCGCCGCTGGTTTCGATATTGGTGGTCGTGAATCCTTCGAACACAGGTTCTCCCAATCGGTCGTGTCGTTCGCGCCTCGCCTGGCATGCGCGAAAGTGCCGTTCGGAAAATTATTGAGTCCCCACCGGGTATCTGGAAGCGACCATTGCTTCTATGCTTATTCGGTTTTCATGTGCGGCTTCGCCGGCGCGGCCACGCACGCCGGGACCCTCGAGGACACTCTGCCCACGACGCGCGCCGACAGGGTTCTCGACAGGGCTCGCATAAGCAAACTCGGAATGCTTCGCACGCGCGTCCGCGCGGAGGTTCACACTGGCATGGCCATGTCTGCCATTGCCCTCTTCGATGCCGTGGGCCATCCGCTGCAGCTTCTGACCTGCAGCGCACAGGATCGCGCCATTGCCGACGCACGCGGCGTGCGCTGGGGCCCGCGGATCAAGCCCGCAGCGCTGCGGCGCTGGCTGGGCGGCGGCGGCCGCGAAGAGACGCTGCACCTGGTGCCACACCTGCCCGACGCCGCGCGACGGGAGATCGTGAGCGAAGAGGCCGGCGGCCTGATCGTGCGCCATGGCGTTCTGCTGGTGTGGCTGGCCTTGCCCGAGGACCATGCCGGCCTGCTACTGGAAGCCGGCGACGGCCTCTACCTGCCCGCCGGCGTTCCTCACGCGGTGGACGCGAGCGGCCCGGGACCGGTCAAGGTGCGCCGCTTCGCAGTCGGCCCGCGTGGCTGGTTTGCGCGCGCCACGGGCCGGCGCCTTCCCACGGCACTGCCCGATGCCTCCGAACTGATCGACCAGCTGCTCGCCGCGCTCGGTGAAGACCTGCTCGACGAAGACACCGGCCCGCGGAATCGCTAACGCGGGGCCAGACGCCGCACCACCTGCACCAACTGGTCGATCTCGTCGAAGGTGTTGTAGAACGCCAGCGAGGGCCGCACCGCCGTCTCCACCCCGAAGCGCCGCAGGATGGGCTGGGCGCAGTGGTGGCCGGTGCGCACCGCGATGCCCTCCTGGTTCAGCGCCTGCCCCACCTCGTCGGTGGTGCGCCCCTGCAGCACGAACGACAGCACGCTGGCCTTGCCCGGCACGGTGCCGATCAGGCGCAGGCCGGGGATGGCGGCAAGCCGCTGCATGCCATAGTCCACCAGCGCGTGCTCGTAGGCGCTGATGGCGTGGATGCCGACGCGCTCCACGTATTCCAGCGCCGCGCCCAGGCCCACGGCGTCGGCGATGTTGCCGGTGCCGGCCTCGAAGGTGTTGGGCAGGGACTGGAACAGGGTCTTCTCGAAGGTCACGTCGGCGATCATGTTGCCGCCGCCCTGCCACGGGGGCATGGCTTCGAGCACTTCGCGGCGGCCCCAGAGCGCGCCGATGCCGGTGGGCGCGAAGATCTTGTGGCCCGAGAAGACGAAGAAGTCCGCGCCGATGTCCTGCACGTCCACCGGTGTGTGGGCGATGGACTGCGCGCCATCGACCAGGGTCGTGACGCCACGCGCCTTGGCACGCGCGACGACTTCCTTGACGGGAACCACGGTGCCGAGCACGTTGGAGACGTGGCCGATGGCGACGATCCTGGTGCGCTCGTTCAGCAGCCTTTCGTATTCGTCCAGCCGTATCTGGCCCTGGTCATCGACCGGGATCACGCGCAGCCTGGCGCCCTTGGCCTGCGCGAGCTGCTGCCAGGGCACGATGTTGGCGTGGTGCTCCAGGTGGCTGACGACGATCTCGTCGCCCTCGCCCACGTTCTGCCCGCCCCAGCTCTGGGCGACGAGGTTGATGGCCTCGGTCGTGCCGCGCACGAAGACCACCTCGTTCACGTCGGGCGCGTGGATGAAGCGGCGCACCACCTCGCGCGCATGCTCGTAGGCGTCGGTGGCGCGGGCCGCGAGCGCGTGGGCCGCCCGGTGGATGTTGGAGTTCTCGTGCTCGTAGAAGTGGGCGATGCGCTCGATGACCTGGCGGGGCTTGTGCGTGGTGGCGGCGTTGTCGAGCCAGACCAGCGGCTTGCCATTCACGCGCTCCGACAGGATGGGGAAATCGCGCCGCACGGCATGCACGTCGAAACCGGCCGGAGGCCGGGTCGGCGGGACCGGCGGCGCCTCGTGCGGGTGCAGGTGGGGATGCGGCTTGGCCGGGGTGACGTGGCCGCTGGGCAGGCGCACCGCATCGATGAAGTAGAACCGCGGCGTGGCGCTGCTTTCGGGCGCCTGCGGCAGGGGCGGCGCGGGTGGCACGGGCGGTGCCGTCAGGCCGGGCGCGCCATCGGTCAGGCTGGCCAGGCGCGGCTCGTAGCCGGGCAGCGCGGCGAAGGCGTTGTCCGGCACCCCGCTGCCGGCCTGCGCGTGCGGCAGAACAGCGCCCACGCGGTTGACCAGCGAGAGCGACGTGCCGGGGCTGGACGGCAGCAGGCTGCTGCCCGGCACCTGTCCGAGCGGGATGGGCGTGCCCGGCAGGTTGGGCGAGAAACCCGAGGGCGCGGCCAGCGGCGAGCCGCCCGGCGCCCAGGTGGCGGGCGGCTGCGCGCCATGGACGGGCGCGGCGGGCAAGGGGGATTCGCCCGGCAGGCTGCGCAGCAGCTGGGTCGCCAGTTGCGCGAGCGCGGCGGTGTCGAGCGGAGCCGCTGGCTCCGGCACGGGAATCGGGGTGGTGGCGCTCAAGACGCTTTCCTTTTTCTTTTTCTTTTATTTGTAGGTATCGAGCGCCGAATAGTCGTGGTACTGGTCGACCCGCACGTCGTCCAGCACCGCCAGCGCATCGGGCGTGAGCACGGCCAGCGAGCAGTAGAGCGAAATCAGGTAGGAGCCGATCGCCTGGTCGTTGATGCCCATGAAGCGCACCGACAGGCCCGGGCTCTGCTCGCCCGGCAGCCCCGGCTGGAACAGGCCGACCACGCCCTGGCGGCGGTCGCCCACGCGCAGCAGCAGGATGCTGCTCTTGCCGTCGGCCACCGGCACCTTGTCGGAGGGGATCAGCGGCACGCCGCGCCAGGTGACGAACTGCGAGCCGAACAGGCTCACCGTGGGCGGCGGCGTGCCCCGGCGCGTGGCCTCGCGGCCGAAGGCGGCGATGGCCAGCGGGTGGGCGAGGAAGAAGGCGGGCTCCTTCCAGACCTTGGCCAGCAGTTCGTCGAGGTCGTCCGGCGTGGGGCCGCCGCGGTCGTTCAGGGGCAGGATGCGCTGCTCATCGTCCACCTGGGCCAGCAGCCCGTAGGAGGCGTTGTTGATGAGCTCGCTCTCCTGGTTTTCCTTGATCGTCTCGATGGTCAGGCGCAACTGCTCCTTGATCTGGTCGTGCGGGCTGCTGTAGAGGTCGGAGATGCGCGTGTGCACGTCCAGCACGGTGGAGACCGTGTTCAGGAAGTACTCGCGCGGCTGCTCCTCGTAGTCGACGAAGGTGCGCGGCAGCTGGTTCTCGAACTGCTTGGAGGTGCAGGTCACCTGGATGTCCTGCGGGTTCATCACCCGGTTGACGCGGTAGATGCCCGCCTCCACCGGCACCCACTGCAGCAGGTGCGTGAGCCAGCGTGGCGTGATGGTGGCCAGCTGGGGCGCGGTCTTGGTGGCGTTGGCCAACTGGCGGGCGGCGTTGTCGCCCAGGGTGTGCAGGAGTGTGGTCATTGGACAGCCGGTTGCTTGGCGGTAGGTTGAGGGAAAGGCGCATCGGGGAGCTGCTGCACCGGGTCGACGGCGTGCCGCACCGTGGCCTGCGTGAGGTTGGCGCCCGGCGGCACGTCTTCCGTCACCCAGACGTTGCCGCCGATGACCGCTCCACGGCCGATGGTCACGCGCCCGAGGATCGTGGCGCCGGCGTAGATCACCACGTCGTCCTCCACGATCGGGTGGCGCGGCCAGCCCTTCTGCAGGTGGCCCTGCGCGTCGCGCGGAAAGCGCCTGGCGCCCAGCGTGACGGCCTGGTAGATGCGCACGTGGCGGCCGATCACCGCCGTCTCGCCGATCACCACGCCCGTGCCGTGGTCGATGAAGCAGCCGGCGCCGATCTGCGCGCCGGGGTGGATGTCGATGCCCGTCTGCCCATGGGCCAGCTCGGCCGCCATGCGCGCGAGCAGCGGCAGGTCCAGCCCGTAGAGCGCGTGCGCGATGCGGTGGTGGATCAGCGCCAGCACGCCCGGGTAGCTCAGGACCACCTCGTCCACGCTCTGCGCCGCGGGGTCGCCGTGGAACGCGGCCAGCACGTCCTCGTCCAGCGCCTGCCGCAGCGCGGGCAGCGCCTCGCCGAAGCGGCGCACGGCCCGGGTGGCGCGCGCCGCCAGGTCCTCGCCGCTGCCGGTGCGGTGGTGGCGGTAGCGCAGCTCGATGCGCGCCTGAGCCAGCAGCGCCTGCAGCGCGGCATCCAGCGTGTGGGCGATGTAGAAGTCCTCGCCGGCCTGCCTCAGATCGGGCGGACCCAGCCGCAGCGGATACAGCACGCCCTTGAGCGCGTCCACCGCGCGCGCCACGGCGTCGCGCGACGGGAACTCGCGGTGCGCCGTTTCCGTGCGGCCCTGCTGACCACGCCAGTGCTCGCGCACCTCGCGCAGCCGGGCGACGATGTCGGGAATGGGAAAGTCGCTCATTTCAGTTTTCCATGGCGCTGAGACCTGTTTGTCTCGCTGCCGCCCTCACCCCAACCCTCTCCCAGAGGGAGAGGGAGTGAAGGCACGGCCTCCGGAGCGAAGGAACCCAAAACCCAGAGACAGCGAGGGTCCGGCTTCGCCGGCCCGAGCTGTCGTCCCCCCTCCCAGCGCCGCGAAGCGGCGCAGGGGGGAGTCCCACATCAATCCTGCACCCAGGGCAGCCCATGAAAGCGCCAGCCATTGAAGTGTCCGCGTTGCAGCGTGGCGTCCAGATCGCCTTCGAAGCCTTCGCTCACGTTGAAGACGCGCTCCAGCCCGGCCTTGGCCGCCTCCTGAGCGGCCAGGGCCGAGCGCTTGCCGCTGCGGCAGATCAGCAAGGCCGTGACCGGCTGGGGCTGCTTGGCGAGCAGCGCCGCCAGCTCGCGCACGAAACGCGGGTTGCGTGCCAACGCCGTGCCGGTGGCCCACGGCACGTGCGCGCTGCCGGGCACGTGGCCGACGAACTTGCGCTCCTCCGCGGTGCGCACATCGACCAGCAGCGCCTGCCCCTCGCTCACGAGCCGCCAAGCCTGCGGGGGCGCGATGGAGCCGGCGAAAGGAAGCCCTTCCGAGGCGGTGCGGGTGGCGGCTTCCTGCAGGGTGTAGAGGTGGGAGTGGTCCGTCATGGCTGTGTCGTCCGGTGCGTGGCGGCAGGGAAAGAAGGGGCGGCAATGCCCTGCATGGTGTGCGGCGGCGCGCGGCAGGGCAACGAACCAAAAGCTGCTTGCTTATGCAAAAAACGAGGAGGGGTGCGCGGCCAGCGCCGGCCCGCGCTTGTCGAGGTTGAGGCGGGCGGCGGGATGCGGCGGGCGCGGCAGGCCCAGGTGGTCGCGCAGGGTGCGGCCGGTGTAGCTGGTGCGGAACAGGCCGCGCCGCTGCAGTTCGGGCACCACGAGGTCGGCGAAGTCTTTCAGGCCGTGCGGCAGCGTGGGCGCGAGTACGTTGAAACCGTCGGCCGCGCCACTGGCGAACCAGTGTTCCAACTGGTCGGCGATGGTCTCGGGCGTGCCCACCAGCGTCCAGTGGCCGCGCGCGCCGGCCACGCGCTCGTAGAGCTGGCGGATCGTCAGGCCCTCGCGCCGGGCCAGGCCGGTGAACAGTTCCTGCCGGCTCTTCCAGCCCTCGGTCACGGGCAGATCCTGCGGGAACGGGCCATCGACCGGGTAGCCCGAGAGATCCACGTTGCCGAGGAAGGTGGAGAGCAAGCCCACGCCGAGCACCGGGTCGATGAGCGACTGCATCTGCTCGAACTTGTCCTGGGCTTCCTGCTGGCTGCGGCCCACGAAGGGCGAGATGCCCGGCAGGACCTTGAGCGCATCGCGCGAACGGCCGTGCGCCGCCAGCCGCCCCTTGAGGCTTTCATAGAACGCACGCGCGTCTTCGGCGGTCTGCTGCGCGGTGAACACCACCTCGGCGCTGGCGGCGGCGAGGTCCTGTCCGTCGCCGGACGAACCCGCCTGCACCAGCACCGGGTGGCCCTGCGGCGAACGCCGCGTCTGCAGGCCGCCGTGCACCTGGTAGTGCACGCCCTCGTGCGCGACGCGGTGCAGCCTGGTGGGATCGAAGAAGCGGTTGGCGGCCTTGTCCTCGATGAAGGCGTCGTCCTCCCAGGTGTCCCACAGGCCCTTGACCACCTGCACGTACTCGCGCGCCCGCTCGTAGCGCTGCGCGTGGGCGATCTGCTGATCCAGCCCGAAGCTGCGGGCCTCGAAATCGCTGCCCGAGGTGACGAGGTTCCAGCCGGCGCGCCCACCGCTCAGCTGGTCGAGCGAGGCGTACTTGCGCGCGAGGTGATAAGGCGGCAGGTAGGTGCTGGAGACCGTGGCCACCAGGCCGATGTGCGTGGTGTGCTGCGACAGCGCGGCCAGCGTGAGCAGCGGGTCGAGCGGATACCACAGCGCGTTCTTCGCCAGCACCTCGTCGGGCGGGCCGGGCAGGCCGACGTTGTCGGCGAAGAAGACGGCGTCGAACCTGGCGTCCTCGGCTAGGCGCGCCCATTCGGTCAGCGCGCCGATCTGGCCGCCCGCCGACGGCACCACGTCCGGGTGCCGCCAGGCGGCCAGGTGGTGACCGACGCCGAAGAAGAAGGCGCCGAGGTGCATCTGGCGGGGGGGAGACGTCATGCCGCCTTCTCCTTTACCCAAGCCTGCCGCGCGGCTGGGGGGAATCGGACATCTGCTGCAACGCTTGCTGTCTCCACGGCCTGCTGCTCCTGCATCGCCTGCCGCACCACGTCGGCCGTGAGCGTGGGCACGAAGCTTTCGATGAACGAGTAGGTATAGCCCCGCAGCCATGCGCCGCGCCGCAGCCCCAGGCGCGTGAGGTTCACGCGGAACAGGTGGCGCGCGTCGATGGCGCGCAGGTGGCGGTCGCGCTCGGCGTCGAAGGCGATGGCGGCGATGATGCCCACGCCCATGCCCAGCTCCACGTACGTCTTGATCACATCCGCGTCCATCGCGGTGAGCACGACGTCGGGCGTCCGGTCAGCGCGCTCGAAGGCTTCGTCGATGTGCGCGCGACCGGTGTAGCCCAGCTCATAAGTGATCAGCGGGTAGCGCGACAGCGCCTCGAGCGTGAGTGGTGCGGCCTCGTCCAGCAACGGATGCTCCGGCGGCACGATGACGCTGTGCGACCAGCGGTAGCACGGCAGGGTGACGAGCCGCTCGTAGTCGGCCAGCGCCTCGGTCGCCACGCCGATGTCGGCCTCGCCCGACAGCAGCATCTCGGCCACCTGGCGCGGCGAGCCTTGGTGCAGGTGCAGGGAGACCTCCGGGTACAGCGCGCGGAAGTCGCGCACCACCTGCGGCAGCGCGTAGCGCGCCTGCGAGTGCGTGGCCGCGACCGACAGGCCACCGCGCTCGCTGGCGGTGAAGTCCTCGCCCGCGCGCTTGAGGTTCTCGGCCTCCAGCAGCAGGCGCTCGACGATGGGCAGCAGCGCATCGCCCGGCGGCGTGAGACCGGTCAGGCGCTTGCCCGCGCGCACGAAGATCTCCACGCCCAGTTCTTCCTCCAGCTCGCGGATCTGGCGGCTCACACCGGGTTGCGAGGTGTGGAGCATGGACGCCACATCGGTCAGGTTGAAGCCGCGCCGCACCGCCTCGCGCACGGAGCGCAACTGCTGAAAGTTCATCGCTTGGCGATCGACACCTCGGTCGACTTCACCAGGGCCACCACCTCGGAGCCGACCTGCAGGTCGAGGTCGTCGACCGAGCGTGTGGTGATGACGGAAGTGACGATGCCCCAGGGTGTCTCGACGTCGACCTCGGAGACCACGTCGCCGCGGATGATCTCCCTGACCTTGCCTTTGAACTGGTTGCGCACGTTGATGGCCTGTATGGACATGGTGTTCTCCTTTCCGGGATGAATGGCTGCCTGGATGAGGGTGTTTCAGAACGCCCAACGCCAGGCATGGGCCGGTATGGCCGGCCACGCCGGATCGGGCGGCAAAGTCGAGGCGTCGGGGAGGCGCAGCACCCGATCGAGGATGCGTTTCTCGATCGCGGCAAACGCCGCATCGCCGCGTGAACGCGGGCGCGCCAGCGGCACCCGCTCGTCCAGCGCGATGGCGCCGTCCTCGATCAGGATCACGCGGTCGGCCAGCGCGACGGCTTCCTGCACGTCGTGCGTGACCAGCAGCGCAGTGAAGCGGCGGCGCTTCCAGAGCCCTTCGATCAGCCCGTGCATCTCGATGCGGGTGAGCGCGTCCAGCGCGCCCAACGGTTCGTCGAGCAGCAGCAGTTGCGGGCGGTGCACCAGGGCGCGAGCCAGCGAGACGCGCTGGCGCTGGCCGCCCGAGAGCTTGGCCGGCCAGTCGGCCAGCCGCTCGCTCAGGCCCACCTGGGCGAGCACCGCCTCGGCGTCCCCGCGGCGGCCCTTGCCGAGCCCCAGGGCCACGTTGTCGATCACGCGCTTCCAGGGCAGCAGACGCGCATCCTGGAACATGATGCGGGTGTCCTCGTGCAGGCCATCGACGGGCCGGCCGTCGAGCAGCAGTTCGCCATCGCTGGCCTCCTCCAGGCCGGCGACCAGGCGCAGCAGCGTGCTCTTGCCGCAGCCGCTGCGGCCCACGATGGCGACGAACTCACCCGGCTCGACCACGAGGTGATTGCCACGCAGCACCTCGCGCGCGCCGTAGCGCTTGCCCAGGTCCTTCAGTTGCAGGCGCACGCCGCCTGCCGGGGAATCGAAGCTGCTCATGGTGGTGTCCAGGTCGCCTTCTTCAAAGGGGTTGGCGTAGAAAGCGGTGCTGCGCGGCGTCATGCCTGGTACCCGGGGTGCCAGCGCAGCCAGTGGCGCTCCAGGGCGCGCGCGAACACGTCGGCCAGCTTGCCGAGCAAGGCGTAGAGCAGGATGCCCACGAGCACGACGTCGGTCTGCAGGAATTCGCGCGCGTTCATCGTGAGGTAGCCGATGCCCGACTGCGCCGAAATGGTCTCGGCCACGATCAGGATCACCCACATCAGGCCGAGCGAGAAGCGCAGGCCGACCAGGATGGACGAGAGCGCGCCGGGCAGGATGACCTGGGTGTACAGGCCCCAGCGCGACAGCCCGTACGTGCGGCCCATCTCGATCAGGCCCGGGTCCACGTTGCGGATGCCGTGAAAGGTGTTGAGGTAGACCGGAAAGAACACCGCGACCGCGATCAGGAACAGCTTGGCCGCCTCGTCGATGCCGAACCACAGGATCACCAGCGGGATCAGCGCCAGCGCCGGGATGTTGCGCACCATCTGGATGCTGGAATCCAGCAGCGTCTCGAAAAAGCGCGCGGAACCGGTGAGCAGGCCCAGCAACAGGCCCAGGCCGCCGCCGATGGCCAGGCCCAGCAGCGCACGGACGGCACTCACCTGCGCGTGGGTCCAGAGCTCGCCCGAGATGGCGAGTTGCCAGAACGCGGTCACCACGTCGAGCGGCGCGGGCAGTACGCGGGTGGACAGCCAGCCGAGCGAGGACGCCAGCTGCCAGGCCGCCGCCAGCAGCACCGGCACCAGCCAGGGCAGGAAGCGCTGCCACGCCGAGCGCAGCGCGCGGAGCACCGTGGAGGAAAAGAACGGGCGATCCGGGAGAAGCCCCCAGCCAGGGGCATCGAAAGTGTCGGGAACCGGGGTCACCGAGGCTTCCCGAAACATCTGCGATGTGTTCATGCGGTGCTCTCCTGGGACAGGTTGGGCTCGAGGAACTCCAGCGTGTTGCCGGCCGGATCCTTCACGTAGAAGCGCAGGTGGCCACCGAGCGGGCGGGCTTCATCAATATCGAACCCAGCGTCGATCAGCTTGGCGCGCAGACCGGGCAGGTTCTGCACCTCGAAGGCCACCAGCGAGGGGAACAACGGGGCACGCCAGTCCGGAACCGGCACCAGGTCCACGCGCTGCGGGCCAGCGAAGAAACGCAGCGTCTCGCCACCCAGGGCGCGGAACTCCTGCAGGCCGAGCAACTGGCCGTAGAAATGGCGCACCAGCGACTGCTGGCCGGCCGGGAAGCCGAACTGCACATGGTTGATGGCGTAGATACCCATGGCGAATCCTCTGCGCTGCGAAGCACGCGGTGCGAACACACTGGTCACCGGGTCAGACGGCGAAGGCATGGATGGTGGATGGCCGTTCGGTGACGGCCATTCGATGGCCGGCCACGGATGCCTTGCTCCGCAGCAGACCGGTGCCGCGCGGTGCGGCTGGCGCGCCGACGGCCCAGGCCGCAGCGGTGCGAGCAATCACGCGGCGTGCGCGCGCTCGAACCAGAGCGCTTGTGGAATCGTCCCGGATGCCGGCTGTCATGAAAATCCCGTGCGCGCCGTCCCCTTCAGGCAGCGACGCCGGACGCCGCGGCGTCCGGCACCTTGGCCGGCCGGCCGGTGCTTGTGCTTTCGGTTCTTCGATGTCCATGGCGATGAACTCCTCGATGAAGGGGTTGAAGGTGGTGGCGGACCCGTGGCGCGGGCGCGGCTCAGGGCTGGGAGACCACCACCGCCTCGCTGACCCGGATGGCTTTGGGAATCAGCTTGAGCTCGAAGAAGGTGTCGGCGATCTTCTGCTGGTCGGCCGCCACCGCCGGCGTGATCGGCTTGACGTTGAACTGGTAGCGCTGCAGCGCGAGCTCGACCACGTCCACCGGCAGGCCTTGCAGCGGGGCGATCAGCTCAGCGGCCTGGCGCAGGTTCTTCTTGAGCCAGATGCCTTGTTCGACGGAATCCTGGAACAGCGCCTCGATGACCTTCGGGTTGCGGGTCACGAAGTCGCGCGCGCCGAGGTAGTACTGGTAGTTGCTGACCACGCCGGTGCCATCGGCCAGCACGCGGGCCTCCACGGCCTTCTCGGCGGCGGCCTGGAACGGGTCCCAGATCACCCAGGCATCGACGCGCTTGCTTTCGAAGGCGGCGCGGCCGTCGGCCGGCGCCAGGTAGACGACCTGGACGTCCGTGATCTTCAGGCCGTGCTTTTCGAGCACCTTGGCCAGCAGGTAGTGCACGTTGCTGCCCTTGTTGAGCGCGACCTTCTTGCCCTTGAGGTCGGCGACCGAGCGGATGGGCGAGTCCTTGGTGACCAGGATGGCCTCGGCCTGCGGTGCGGCGGGGTCGTGGCCGAAGTAGACGAACTTGGCGCCGGCGGCCTGCGCGAAGATGGGGGGCGCCTCGCCCACGTAGCCCACGTCCACCGCGCCCACGTTCAGGCCTTCGAGCAACTGCGGGCCGGCGGGAAATTCGACCCACTTCACGCCGAAGCCCAGCGGCGCCAGCTTCTTCTCCAGCGTGCCCTGCGCCTTCTGCAGCACGAACAGGCTGGCCGATTTCTGGTAACCGATGCGCAGCTCGGCGCGCGGCTGGGCATGGGCATCGGACGCGGGCCACAGCAGCAGGGCCAGGCCCAGCGCCACCAGTCCGGCGGCCAGCAGGGACAGGCCCCAGCGCGTCCAGCGCGACAGGCGCGAGGGCTGCCCGGGCGAAGGGATGGTTTCCGCCTCGACGCGGGCGGCATGGTGGATGAAGTCGTTCATGGCGGGTCCTTGGGTGACAGATGTGATGGGGCGGCGAAGCGCAGGCAGCAGCCGGCTGGGCCACCTGCGCGGTGGCCGAAAACGGAGAGGGCACGGGGCGCGGGAGCGCGCGGCCGCAGCGGGCGGCGCACGGCGTGTCAGGCGCTACATCGCTCCGGGGCGAACGGCGCGAACGGGAGGCGCGCCGCCAGTGAGGCATCGGGCGCGCCGCCGTGCCGCGCGGCCGATCGCGATGGCCCGCAAGAGCTGAGGCTGGCGATCAGGCGGATGGACACGGCCTTGTTTCCCTGTGGGGTTCGAGCGTGCGTGCGTTCGTATGACAGCGGAAAGGACTTACTTCTTGGTGTAGATCTGGTCGAAGGTACCGCCGTCGGAGAAGTGCACCTTGGCGG
>CAZAPJ010000006.1:0-132991 GCA_964487025.1 uncultured Hydrogenophaga sp. | reverse complement strand
AGAACGCCAAGAAGAACGCGCCCTGCATCATCTTCATCGACGAGATCGACGCCGTGGGCCGCCAGCGCGGCGCCGGCCTGGGCGGCGGCAACGACGAGCGCGAGCAGACGCTCAACCAGATGCTGGTCGAGATGGACGGCTTCGAGACCAACCTGGGCGTGATCGTGGTCGCGGCCACCAACCGCCCGGACATCCTGGACGCGGCCCTGCTGCGCCCCGGCCGCTTCGACCGCCAGGTCTACGTGACGCTGCCCGACATCCGCGGCCGCGAGCAGATCCTCAACGTGCACATGCGCAAGATCCCGCTGGGCACCGACGTGAACGCCGCCATCATCGCGCGCGGCACGCCGGGCATGAGCGGCGCCGACCTGGCCAACCTGTGCAACGAGGCCGCGCTGATGGCCGCGCGCCGCAACGCGCGCACCGTGGAGATGCAGGACTTCGAGAAGGCCAAGGACAAGATCCTCATGGGCCCCGAGCGCAAGAGCATGGTCATGCCCGAGGAAGAGCGCCGCAACACGGCCTACCACGAGTCCGGCCACGCGCTCATCGGCAAGCTGCTGCCCAAGTGCGACCCGGTGCACAAGGTCACCATCATCCCGCGCGGCCGCGCGCTGGGCGTGACCATGAGCCTGCCCGAGAAGGACCGCTACAGCTACGACCGCGAGTACATGCTCAACCAGATCAGCATGCTGTTCGGTGGCCGCATCGCGGAAGAGGTGTTCATGAATCAGATGACCACCGGCGCCAGCAACGACTTCGAGCGCGCCACGCACATCGCTCGCGACATGGTCATGCGCTACGGCATGACCGACGCCCTGGGCCCCATGGTCTACGCGGAGAACGAGGGCGAGGTCTTCCTGGGCCGCTCGGTCACCAAGACCACCAACATCTCCGAGCAGACCATGCAGAAGGTGGATGGCGAGGTGCGCCGCATCATCGACGAGCAGTACGCCGAGGCGCGCCGCCTGATCGAAGAGCACGCCGACAAGATGCACGCCATGGCCAAGGCCCTGCTCGAGTGGGAAACCATCGACGGCGAGCAGCTTGACGACATCATGGCCGGCAAGCCGCCGCGCCCGCCCAAGGACTGGACGCCGCGCAAGCCGCCCGTGGGCGGCGACGGCAGCGGCGGCGGCACGCCGGCGGTCAACCCGGATCCGACGCCCACGGCGGCCTGAGCCAGCCGACCGCCGAAGCGGCACCTCATCACGCGCACGGGGCCCTGGAGCCCCGTGTTCTTTTCCCGTGCCTCCCATGCATTGGCAGACATCCCGCTTCGACATCGATCTCTCGGTCCCACGGGTCATGGGCATCGTCAACGTCACGCCCGACTCGTTTTCCGACGGCGGCCGCCATGCCAGCGCCGGCGCGGCCCTGCGCCACTGCGAGCGATTGATCCAGGAGGGCGCGCACATCCTGGACATCGGCGGCGAGTCCACCCGTCCGGGCAGCCCCGCCGTGCCGCTGGACGAGGAACTGGCGCGCGTGCTGCCGGTGCTGCGGGAAGCCGCCCGGCTGGGCGTGCCGCTGTCGGTCGACACCTACAAGCCCGAGGTGATGCGCGCCGCGCTCGACGCCGGGGCCGACATCGTCAACGACGTCTGGGCGCTGCGCCGCGAGGGTGCCGAAGCGGTGGTGGCGGCGCACCCGCGCTGCGGGGTCTGCCTGATGCACATGCACCGCGATCCGCAGACCATGCAGGTGGCGCCGATGGCCGGCGGCGACGTGCTGCCGGCGGTGAAGGCCTTCCTGTTCGCCCGGGCCGCGGCGCTGGTGGAGCAGGGCGTGGCGCGCAGTCGTATCGTGCTCGACCCGGGCATCGGCTTCGGCAAGACGGTGGCGCAGAATTTCGGCCTGCTGGCGCGCCAGCGGGAACTGCTGGACGGCGGCTTCGCGCTGCTGGCGGGCTGGTCGCGCAAGTCCTCGCTGGGCCAGGTCACCGGGCGCGGCGTGCCGGCCGAGCGCGTGGCGGCGAGCGTGGCGGCGGCCCTGCTGGCCGTCGAGGCCGGTGCGCGCGTGGTGCGGGTGCACGATGTGCGTGACACAGTTGACGCTCTGCAGGTCTGGCAGCAGGTCCGTGCCAGCGGATCGCCGGGCCGGCCTCGCGATAATCCATAGACCGCACAACGCACACCAAGAAGAAAGAGAGGAAAACACCATGTCCCGCAAATACTTCGGCACCGACGGCATCCGCGGCACGGTGGGCCAGGCCCCGATCACGCCCGATTTCGTGCTGCGCCTGGCGCACGCGGTCGGGCGCGTGCTGTGCCGCACCGAAGCGCACCCCACGGTGCTGATCGGCAAGGACACCCGCATTTCGGGCTACATGCTCGAGTCGGCGCTCGAGTCCGGTTTCAACTCCGCGGGCGTGGACGTGGTGCTGCTCGGCCCGGTGCCGACGCCGGCAGTGGCCTACCTCACGCGCGCGCAGCGCGCCAGCCTGGGCGTGGTGATCTCCGCCAGCCACAACCCGTTCGCCGACAACGGCATCAAGTTCTTCAGCGCCTTGGGCGCCAAATTGCCCGACGACTGGGAGCTCGCGGTCGAGGCCGCGCTGGAGGAGCCGCCGAACTGGGTCGAGTCCTCGCGCCTGGGGCGGTCGCGCCGGCTCGACGACGCGGCCGGGCGCTACATCGAGTTCTGCAAGAGCACCTGCTCGCACAACCTGTCGTTCCGGGGGCTCAAGATCGTGGTCGACGGTGCGAACGGCGCGGCCTACCAGATCGCACCGGCGGTGTTCCACGAACTGGGCGCCGAGGTGGTGCGGATCGGCTGCTCGCCCGATGGCCTGAACATCAACCAGGGCGTGGGCGCGACGCACCCGCAGGCGCTGCTGGACGCCGTCAAGGCGCACGGCGCGGACTACGGCATCGCGCTCGACGGCGATGCCGACCGGATCCAGATGGTGGACCGCCATGGCCGGCTCTACAACGGCGACGAGCTGCTGTACCTGATCGCCGCCGACCGCATCGCGCGCGACGAGGACGTGCCGGGCGTGGTCGGCACGCTCATGACCAACATGGCGGTGGAGGTCGCGCTCAAGGCGCGCGGCGTGAAGTTCGTGCGCGCCAAGGTGGGAGACCGCTACGTGCTCGAGGAGCTCGAGCGCCATGGCTGGGTGCTGGGCGGCGAGGGCTCGGGCCACCTGCTGGTGCTCGACCGCCACACCACGGGCGACGGCCTGGTCTCGGCGCTGCAGGTGCTGCATGCGTGCGTGGACAGCGGCAAGAGCATGGCGCAGTTGCTGGCCGGCGTGGAGCTGTTCCCGCAGACGCTGATCAACGTGCGCCTGCAGCCGGGCCAGGACTGGAAGGTCAACACCTTCCTGGAGGAGGAAACCCGCGCGGTGGAGGCCGAACTGGGCGACGAGGGGCGCGTGCTGATTCGCCCCAGCGGCACCGAGCCGCTGCTGCGCGTGATGGTCGAGGCGCGCAACGCGCAGCAGGCGCAGGCCTGCGCCGAGCGCCTGGCCGCGGCGGTCAAGGCCCGGGTGCCCGCGTGACGCGTGCGGCCGGCGGCGCCGGCCGGGACGGCGTGGCGGCGGTGCTGCGCGCCGACTATGCCGACCCGGTGCACGCCGCCGCGCTGGTGGCGCTGCTGGACGCCTATGCCGCCGATCCGGCCGGCGGCGGCACCGGCCTGTCCGCGTACGCCAAATCGAATCTCGTCGCCAGCCTGGCGGCGCGGCCGCAGGCCTACAGCGTGCTGGCGTTCGAGCGCGGGGCGCCGGTGGGCCTGGTCAACTGCATCGAAGGCTTCTCCACCTTCGCCTGCAAGCCCCTGGTCAACGTGCACGACGTGGTCGTGCTCGCAAGCCACCGGGGCCGCGGCATCGCCGAGCGCATGCTGGCCGAGGCCGAGCACATCGCGCGCGAACGCGGCGCGGTGAAGCTGACTTTGGAAGTGCTGTCCGGCAATCGGCCCGCGCGGCGGCTGTACGAGCGCATCGGCTTCGCCGGCTACCAGCTCGACCCGGCGATGGGCGCTGCGCTGTTCCTGCAGAAGTGGCTGGACGGAGAAGGTGTGAGCGCCGCTCAGTAGAGCAGGAAGGGGCGGCGCGCTTCCGTCCAGGCGGCTTCGTCGGCGCGCGCGATGCGGTCCAGCGCCTCGGGCGGGAGGCTCGCGTCGTCGACCCACTCGCGCAGCTGCGGCCCGCCGTTGATGAGGTCGATCGCCAGCCGGTCGTGCTCGTACTCGTAGGGGAAGTCGCGCCACAGCGGGTAGTCGGGCGCTTGCAGGCGCAAGGCGCGGAAGGCTAGGGCCTGCAGGCGCCAGGGCTGGAAGGCGGCGTGGTCGTAGTGGGCCGGGTCCTCCACGTGGATCTGCACGCCGGCGCAGAGCTGACCCGCGTGTTTGTGGAACGTGGGCTCGAACCAGCATTCGCGCAGCACGCAGCCGCGCAGCCACTGCGGCGCGAGCGCGCGCATGTCGGCCAGCAGGCGGCGGGTGTCGATGCCGGGCGCGCCGAACAGCTCCAGCGGCCGCGTGGTGCCCCGGCCCTCGCTGAGCGTGGTGCCTTCGAGCATGACCGTTCCGGCGTAGGCGCGCGCCATCCAGAGGTTGGCCGCGTTCGGGCTCGGGTTGACCCAGGTGCGGCCCTCGGGCCAGCCGAAGCCGGGCGCCGTGTCGGGCGTCCAGCCGGCCATGGCGATCACGCGGTACTCCAGCTCCAGGCCCAGCGTGGCGATGAACCAGTGCCCGAGTTCGCCCATGGTCATGCCGTGGCGCATCGGCATGGGGCCGGCGCCGACAAAGCTCTCCCAGCCCTCGCGCAGCGTGAGGCCCTCGACCGGGCGGCCGGCCGGGTTGGGCCGGTCCAGCACCCAGACCGCCTTGCCGTGCCGCGCGGCGGCTTCGAGCACGTAGCGCAGCGTGGTGATGAAGGTGTAGATGCGGCAGCCCAGGTCCTGCAGGTCGACCAGCAGCACGTCGAAGCTGGCCATCATGGCGTCGGTCGGGCGGCGCACCTGGCCGTACAGGCTGTGGACCGGGATACCCAGGCGCGGGTCGTGGAAATCGGGCGACTCGACCATGTTGTCCTGCTTGTCGCCGCGCAGGCCGTGCTGCGGGCCGAAGGCGGCGCTGAGGCGCACGTCCGGCAGCGCCGCGAGCGCGTCCAGCGCATGGCGCAGGTCGCGCGTGACCGAGGCGGGGTGCGCCAGCAGCGCCACGCGCCGGCCCGCGAGCGGGGCGCGCAGGGCGGGGTCTTGCAGGAAGCGTTCGATGCCGAGTTGCATGGCGTTTGGGGGCTCAGGGCGCGGCCAGGCCCAGGGTCCGGCCGCCGTGGTGGTGGAAATCGGGGCGTTCGCTGGGGTGGTGCAGGGCCCAGTAGCTGAGTCGGCCATCGGCTTCCTCGACCACGGCGCACAGGCCGACCGCGTAGGCTGCCGCACCGGTGGCGGCCGGGGGCAGGGCGGCCAGCGGCAGGCTGGCGAACAGGTGGAGCGCGTCCTGCTTGAACGCGACCCGCAACTCGGGCGGCGGGCTGGCGGGCGCCGTCCGGTCCCGCTGCCGTTCGGCGGCGAACGGGTAGGCCGCCCATTGCCCGGAGGGGGAGAAATTGAACTCCCGGTAGGCCGCTGCGCCCTGTGCCGCGACGAAGGCCTCGAAGCAGGTGTGCCGCCACAGGCCGTCGGCCGGCCCTCCCGCGCCGGGCGCGGGAATCCGCAGGCGCGCCAGCGGGCCGTGCAGGCTGTACCGCAGCTGCCAGGCGTTTGCCTGCCACCGCAGACTCACCGCCAGCGACAACGCCACGCCAGCCGGCGTGGCCGGGTGGCAGTGCAGGCGAACGTCGAGCGGAGGGGATGGAAGTGAATGGGCGCCGGTCACGGGCCGCTATTGTGGCAGGTGGGAGGCTCGAGCCGGGATGCCAGTGCGGACATGAAGACGTCACGCCCTTGTCATCGAGTGGACATGGGCCGGTCGAAGAATGCGGGCTCATGACGACACGCCGCATTGACACCCCAGCGCCTGTTCTCGCCCTGGGCGCGCCTTTCCAGGAGCCTGCCATGAAAGAACTGCCCACGCCCACGCTGAGCCTGTCGCCGGTCTCGCTGCCTCGGGGGTCGCTTCATCCCCGGCCGCCGGTGGTGGCTGGGGCGGCGGCGGGCGGTATTGAGGTTGCCTGGGCGCGCCATCTGGACGAGGTTCGCGAAGCGCAGCGGTTGAGGCACGCCGTGTTCGCGGGCGAGATGGGCGCCATCCTGTCCAACGCGCTGCCCGGGCACGACGTGGACCTGTTCGACGATTTCTGCGAGCACCTGCTGGTGCGCGACGCGGCCAGCCGCATGGTGATCGGCACCTACCGCGTGCTCACGCCGGCGCAGGCGCGGCGCGTCGGCAGCACGTATTGCGACACCGAGTTCGACCTCACCCGGCTGCGCCAGGTGCGCGAGCGCATGGTGGAATTGGGGCGCAGTTGCGTGCACCGCGACCACCGCCACGGCGGCGTGATCATGGCGCTGTGGGGCGCGCTGGCCGAGTTCATGGTGCGCAACCAGCTCGACACCATGATCGGCTGCGCCAGCATTCCGATGCAGCACGAGGGGCCGCACGGCATGGTGGGCGGCGGCCATGCCGCGGCGAGCATCTGGCGCCAGGTCAAGGCGGCGCACCTGGCACCGATCGATTGGCATGTGCGGCCGCGCCTGCCGCTGCCGATCGACCGGCTCGACGACACGCTGGACGTGGAGCCGCCCGCGCTGATCAAGGGCTACCTGCGGCTGGGCGCCAAGGTGCTGGGGCCGCCGGCCTGGGACCCGGACTTCAACGCCGCGGACCTGCCGATGCTGATGCGCATCGCGGACCTGCCCGCGCGCTACCGCCGGCATTTCCTGGGGGCCTGAGCGCGTGTTGACGCCCTTGTCGCGCAGGCACCGGCCGCGCGGCGGCGCCCGATGAATAATCCTCACCCATGAGTGGTGCCACCTCCAGCCAGAAGCTTTCCCTGCTCGACCGCGATCACAGCATCCTGGCGTTCAACGAACGCGTGATGGACTGGGCGCGCCGCCCGGACGTGCCGCCGCTGGAGCGGCTGCGCTACCTGAGTATCGTCTCGAGCAACCTGGACGAGTTCTTCGAGGTCCGGATGGCGCCGCACCTGACAGCCGCCAAGGCCCACGAGCAGCGCGGGCTCTACACCAGCCAGACCTTCGAGCAGCTCTCGGCCAAGGTGCATGAACTGGTGGCCCAGCAGTACGCGATCTACAACGACGATTTGCTCCCGCTGCTGGAGAAGAAAGGCATCCGGCTGATCGGGCACGGCGAGCGCAACCCGCGCCAGCGGCGCTGGGCCAAGGAATTCTTCGTCAAGGAGGTGCAGCCCCTGCTGATGCCGGTCGGGCTCGATCCGTCGCACCCGTTTCCCCAGGTGGCGAACAAATCGCTCAACTTCATCGTGCGCCTGGCCGGCAAGGACGCCTTCGGGCGCGAGAACGAAATCGCGATCGTCAAGGTGCCGCGCGTGCTGCCGCGTTTTTTGCGCATGCCGCCCGCCAAGGGGTCCAAGCAGACGCATTTCGTCTCGATTTCCAGCCTGATCCGCTCCCACCTGGGCGACCTGTTTCCCGGCCGGCAAGTCACGGAGTTCTCGCAGTTCCGTGTCACCCGCCATTCCGATCTCGCGGTGGACGAGGAAGACGTGAAGAACCTGCGCACCGCCTTGCGCAGGGGCCTGCAGCAGCGCCACTATGGGCAGGCGCTGCGGCTGGAGGTGTCGGCCGGCTGCTCGGCCTACCTGTCGGGCTTCCTGCTCGAGCAGTTCGGCCTGCCGGAGGCCTCGCTGTACCGGGTGGCGGGGCCGGTGAACCTGGTGCGCCTGAACCAGTTGCTCGACCAGGTGGAGGCGCCGGCGCTGCGCTTCGAGGCCTACAGCGCGGGCTGGCCGATGCAGCTCACGCCCGGGCAGTCGTATTTCGAGCGGCTGCGCCAGGGCGACGTGCTGATCCACCATCCCTACGAGAGCTTCGATGCCGTGCTGGGTTTCCTGCGCGAGGCGGTCGATGACCCGGACGTGCTGGCGATCAAGCAGACCATCTACCGCACCGGCGCCAAGTCCGAGCTGATGAACCTGCTGCGCGAGGCGGTCCGGCGCGGCAAGGAGGTCACCGCCGTGGTGGAGCTCAAGGCGCGCTTCGACGAGGAGGCCAACATCAACTACGCCGAGCGGCTCGAATCGGTCGGGGCGCAGGTCGTGTACGGCGTGGTCGGGCTCAAGACGCACGCGAAGATGCTGCTGGTCACCCGGCGCGAGGCGGGCGGCCTGCGCCGCTACGCGCACATGTCGACCGGGAACTACAACCCCGGCACGGCGCGCCAGTACACCGACCTGAGCTACCTGACCGCCGACGAGGCGCTCACCGCGGACCTCGAGCAGATCTTCCTGCACCTGGCGAGCCAGAACCGCCTGCCCAGGCTCAACAAGGCCCTGATCGCGCCGTTCCACCTGCACAAGGCCCTGCTCGACAAGGTCGAGGCCGTGGCCGCGGCGGCCCGGGCGGGCCAGGAGGCCCGCATCGTCCTCAAGATGAACGCGCTGACCGACGAGCCGCTGGCGCGCGCGCTGGCCGCGGCGTCGCAGCAGGGGGCCCGTGTCGAGCTGATCGTGCGGGGCGCCTGCATCCTGCCGCCGCAGGTGCCCGGTGAGACCGACAACGTGCGCGTGCGCTCGGTGATCGGCCGCCTGCTGGAGCACTCGCGCGTGTTCCATTTCCGCGCCGGCGACCAGGAGGAGCTCTGGCTGGCCAGCGCGGACTGGATGAACCGCAACATGCTGCGGCGCATCGAGCTGGCCTGGCCGGTGATGGACGGGGCGCTGCGCCAGCGCATCATCGAGGAGTGCTTGCAGATGTACTTGCAGGACACCCGGGACGCCTGGCTGCTGCAGCCCGACGGGCGCTACGTGCCGGTGGGCCGGCCCACCGGCCGCCGGGGCCGCGCGCCGGCGCCGCATTCGGCCCAGGCCTGTCTGATGGCGCGGTACGGCACCAAGGGGTAGCCGGGGATGGCCATGGACCTGATTCTCTGGCGGCACGCCGAAGCCCAGGACCATCCCGATCCCGGGCAGGGCCGGCCCGGCGATGCGGGCGATCTGGCGCGCCGCCTCACGCCGCGCGGCGAGAAGCAGGCCGCCCGCATGGCCGGTTGGCTCGACCGCCAGTTGCCCGATGGCGCGCGCGTCTGGTGCAGCCCCGCGCGGCGCTGCGAGCAGACCGCGCAGGCGCTCGGGCGCCGGTTCAAGCTGAGCGAGGCGATCGCGCCCGAGGCCGATCCGCAGGCACTGCTGGACCTGGTGCAATGGCCGGCCGGCAGGTCGCCGGTGGTGGTGGTCGGGCACCAGCCCACGCTCGGCCGGGTGCTGGCCCACCTGCTCGGCTTCGCGCAGGCCGACTGCGCCGTGAAGAAGGGCGCGCTGTGGTGGCTGCGCTACCGCGAGCGCGCCGGCGCGGCCCAGACCATCGTGGTCACGGTGCAGACGCCGGAACTGATGTGACTCCCCCCTGCGCGCCTTCGGCGCTTCCCCCCTCTCTGGCGCGCCGCTGCGCGGCGCTTGGAGGGGGGACGACAGCTTGGGCCGGCGGAGCCGGACCCTCGCTGTCTCTGGGATGAGGTTACTGCATTCGTTGCGGCGCGCGCTCCGGCGCGTTGAACCGATCAGGCTTTGCGGGTCCGGGCGCGCGCCGTGGGCTGCTTCGCGGCTGGGGCTGCGCGCTTGCGGGGCGGCTTCGGGGCCGCGGCCTGTGTTTTGGTGGTGCGCGTGGTTTTGGTGGCAGCCGGCCGCTTTGCGGCCGGGGCTGGCTCGGCGGGTGGTTGTTCCGCCGCCACCGCTGGGCGGCCTGTCTTGAGCGTGGGCACGGCGGCGAGCGCGGCCTTGTAGGCCGCGTCGTTCAGGCCCTGCAGCGCCATCAGGCCCGCGCGCAGCAGCTCGCTTTTCTTCACGCTGGTGCCCAGCGCGATCGCGCGCGTCTTGAGCGCATCGATGGCGGCGAACTCGTTCTTGGGAATGGTGAAGCTGTCACGCACCAGCTTCGGTTTCTTGGGGGCGTTCTTGCTGCTCTGGCTGGCCATGGGTGCACTCCGTCAATAAGGGTTGGGCGATGGATGCACCGATTATAAACCGTATATACGATTTATACGGTATCGATCGTTCGACGAAGCGCTCCCCAACCCAGAGACAGCGAGGGTCCGGCTCCGCCGGCCCAAGCTGTCGTCCCCCCTCCAAGCGCCGCGCAGCGGCGCGCCAGAGAGGGGGGAAGCGCCGAAGGCGCGCAGGGGGGAGTCATCGAATATCCGCGGTGAACTTCCAGGCCGTCTTCTGCCAGGCCTGCACCTCTTCGCCGAGCAGCCACGCCGACTGCGGATAGCGCCGCGCCCAGCCCGGGTTGGTCGAGAGCTTGAACGCGCGCGGCTTGTAGCTCAGCTTGATCGACTCGAACTCGGGCTTCTGGCGCGCATGGCACAGCAACACCGCGAGGCGCAGCGCCATGAGCTGCTTGGCGAACAGTTCGTCCTGGAGCGACTCCTCCAGCTTGCGCAGCTTGCCGCGCTGGCCGAGCACCAACTGGCTCATGCGGTGCAGCTCGGGCAGCGAGAAGCCGCGCGCGTCGACGTTGTCCAGGATGTAGGCGCCGTGGTGGTGCGAGCGGTCGTGCGAGATGTGGGTGCCGATCTCGTGCAGGCGCGCGGCCCAGGCCAGCTTCTGGGAGTAGCGCTCGTTCTGCGCGTCCAGCGAGGCGATCTGGTAGAAGAGGGCGGTGCTGACCTCGCTCACCCGCTGGCCCTGCGCCGGGTCGATCGAGAAGCGGTTGACCAGCCATTCCACCGTGCGCTCGCGCACGTCGCCGCCGTCGGTCTCGCGGTCGATCAGGTCGTACAGCGCGCCGTGGCGCAGCGCCCCCTGGGCGGGCAGCATCTGCTGGAGGTCGAACAGGTCGAAGATCGCGCGCAGTACCGCGACGCCGCCGCCGATGACCGGGCGCCGCTCGTCCTTGAGCCCCTCCAGCCGCACCTGGTCGACGCTGCCGGCCTTGATCAGCCGCTCGGTCAGCCAGTCGAGCCCGGAGCGCGTGATCACGCCGGTGGCCCAGCCATTGACGCCGAGCATGTAGGCCACCGCCCCCATGGTGCCGGACGAGCCGTAGGCCACCGTCCATTCGGAAGGGGGGAACTTGTCCAGGGCGTCGTCGATGACCGCCTTGGCGGCCACCTCGGCGGTCTTGAAGGCGGCCGCGGTGAGCTGGCCGCGCGGGAAGTACCGGGTCGACCACGCCACGCTGCCAAGGCGGTAGGACTCCATGGTGCGCGGCTTGTAGCCTTCGCCCAGGATCATCTCGGTCGAGCGGCCGCCGATGTCCACCACCAGGCGCTTTTCGTCCGAGTACGGCAGCAGCCGCGACACGCCCTGGTAGATCAGGCGGGCTTCCTCGTAGCCGGACACGACCTCGATCGGGAAGCCGAGCACTTCCTGGGCGCGGCGCAGGAATTCGTCGCGGTTCTTGGCTTCCCGCAGGGTCTGGGTCGCCACGGCGCGCACCTGCTGCTTCTTGAAGCCCTGCAGGCGCTCGCCGAACCGCGCCAGGCATTGCCAGCCCCGTTCCATGGCGGCCTGGCTGAGGACCTTGTCGTCGTCCAGTCCGCCGCCCTGGCGCACGGTTTCCTTGAGGTATTCGATGCGCTCGATGTGTCCCGAGTGGTAGCGGCCGATCTCCAGCCGGAAGCTGTTGGAGCCAAGGTCGACGGCGGCGAGGAGGGTTCCGTTTTGCATGCGTGGTGGGTATTCGGGACTGGCGGTGCCCCGTGGAGCAACGAGCCCGAATTGTGACGCATGGCCGGCGCCGCGCTGCGCCGCGGCCTGCATCCACCGGTATGGCACCGAATTGTCACGGTGTTGTCACATTGCCTGCCTAGAGTCCTGCTTGTTCCCGTTACTCAACGCAACCCAACGCAAGGAATCCCGAATGTTCAACAAACGCCTTTTCCTCAAGACCGTGGCCGCGGCGGCCATGGCCACCGCTGGCCTGGGCGCTGCGCTGGCCGCCGACATCACCGGGGCCGGTGCCTCCTTCCCATATCCGATCTACGGCAAATGGGCCGAGGCCTACAAGAAGGAGACCAACGTCGGCCTGAACTACCAGTCCATCGGCTCCTCGGGCGGCATCCGCCAGATCCGCGCCAAGACCGTAGCCTTCGGCGCCACCGACGCGCCCATGTCCGGCGAGGACCTGGAGAAGGACGGCCTGGTGCAGTTCCCCGCGATCATCGGCGGCACCGTGCCGGTGTTCAACCTGGACGGCTTCAAGCCGGGCGAGTTGCGCGTGACCGGGCCGGTGCTGGCCGACATGTTCCTCGGCACCATCAGCAAGTGGAACGATCCCAAGCTGGTGGCGCTGAACCCGGGCAAGAACCTGCCCAACCAGGCCATCACGGTCATCCACCGCTCGGACGGCTCGGGCACCACGTTCAATTTCACCGACTACCTGACCGCCGTGAGCAAGGACTGGGCCGACAAGGTGGGCAAGGGCGCCGCGGTGAAGTGGCCGGCGGCGTCGTCCGTGGGCGGCAAGGGCAACGAAGGCGTGGCCGCCAACGTGAGCCGCGTCAAGGGCTCGCTGGGCTACGTGGAGTACGCCTACACCAAGAAAAACAACATTCCTTACCTCCAGTTGCAAAACAAGGAAGGCAAGTACGTCCAGCCCGACGAAAAGTCGTTCATGGCCGCAGCCGCGGGCGTGGACTGGTTCAGCGTGCCGGGCATGGGGGTGTCGATGGTGGACCCCAAGGGGGCCGATAGCTGGCCGATCAGCACCGCCTCGTTCATCCTGATGTACAAGCAGCCGGCGGACAAGGCGCAATCCGCGGAAGTGCTCAAGTTCTTCGACTGGTCGTTCAAGAACGGCAAGCAGATGGCCGCCGACCTCGACTACGTGGCCCTGCCGGACGCCCTGACCACCGAGATCCGTTCCAAGGTCTGGAGCCAGATCGCCCGGTGAGCCATTGGCCGCTGGTTGTCGACAGGAACCGAACAATGCACGTGGACGCCACCATGAAGAAGCCTCGATCGATGCCGGCGGAGACCGGCCGCCCCCGCATGGCGGCGATTGCCCGGCGGCAGCGCATCGAGGATGCGTTTTTCCACCGCGTCACCCAGGGCTTCTCGCTGCTGGTGCTGGTGGCGCTGCTGGGCATCATCGTTTCCCTTTTCATCAATGCCTGGCCGGCCTTCCAGAAGTTCGGCATCGGTTTCATCTGGCGCGTGGAGTGGGACGTCGTCAACGAGGAATTCGGCGCGGCGATCGCGATCGTGGGCACCCTCGCCAGCGCGGGCATCGCGCTGCTGATCGCGGTGCCGCTGGCGTTCGGCATCGCGCTGTTCCTGACCGAGAACTGCCCGGTCTGGCTGCGCCGGCCGCTGGGCACCGCGGTGGAGCTGCTGGCCGCCGTGCCCTCCATCATCTACGGCATGTTCGGCCTGTTCGTGTTCGCGCCCCTGTTCGCCGACCACGTGCAGCCCGGCATGCAGGGCCTGCTGGGCAGCATGCCGCTGATCGGCCCGCTGTTCGGCGGCGCCACCAACGGCATCGGCATCCTGGCCGCCGGCATCGTGCTGGCCTTCATGGTGCTGCCCTTCATCGCGGCGGTGATGCGCGACGTGTTCGAGATCGTGCCGCCGATCCTGCGCGAATCCGCCTATGGCCTGGGCTGCACCACCTGGGAAGTGGTGCGCCGCGTGGTGCTGCCCTACACGCAGAAAGGCGTGATCGGCGGGATCATGCTCGGGCTCGGCCGCGCGCTGGGCGAGACCATGGCGGTCACGTTCGTGATCGGCAACGCCAACCGGCTGCCGACCTCGCTGTTTTCGCCCGGCACCTCGATCGCCTCGACCCTGGCCAACGAGTTCGGCGAAGCGGCCGATTTTCACCTGTCCACACTGTTCGCGCTAGGTTTCCTGCTGTTCGTCATCACCTTCGTGGTGCTGGCCGCGGCCAAGCTCATGATCCTGCGTGCCGAGAAGGCCAAGGGCCTGTAAACCGCCATGGAATTCAACCAAACCCTCTACAAGCGCCGCCGGCGCGCCAACGCCGTCGGGCTGACCCTGTCCATGGGGGCTATGGTGCTGGGCCTGTTCGTGCTGCTGTGGATCCTGAGCGTGCTGTTCACGCATGGCTTCGCGGCGCTGGACTGGAACCTGTTCACCCAGTCCACGCCGGCTCCCGGCACCGAGGGTGGCGGGCTGGCCAACGCGATCGTCGGCAGCCTGCTGATGGTGGGCTTCTCGGTGCTGGTGTCCACGCCGATCGGCATCTTCGCCGGCGTGTACCTGGCCGAGTACGGCGACCAGAGCAAGACCGCCGAGCTCACCCGCTTCGTGACCGACATCATGCTGTCCGCGCCGTCCATCGTGCTCGGCCTGTTCGTGTACGCCATCGCGGTGGCCACGGTCGGCAATTTCTCCGGCTGGGCCGGCAGCCTGGCCCTGTCGCTGATCGCCATTCCGGTGGTCGTGCGCACCACCGAGAACATGCTGCGCCTGGTGCCCGGCAGCCTGCGCGAGGCCGCGTTCGCGCTCGGAGCGCCGCGCTGGAAAGTGGCGTCGATGGTGACGCTGCGCGCGGCCCGCAGCGGCGTCATGACCGGCCTGCTGCTGGCCGTGGCCCGCATCAGCGGCGAGACGGCGCCCCTGCTGTTCACCGCCCTCAACAACCAGTTCTTCAGCGTCGACATGGGCGCGCCCATGGCCAACCTGCCGGTGGTGATCTTCCAGTTCGCGCTCAGCCCCTACGACAACTGGGTCCGCCTGGCCTGGGGCGGCGCCTTGCTGATCACGCTGTCGGTGCTGGTGCTCAACGTGGTGGCACGCGTCTTCCTGCGGGAAAAGACGCCCGGCTGACCTCGCCCTGTCTTCAACGAACCCCATCCCACCCGCCATGGACATGACCATGCCCGAACTCGCTGCCGCACCCGCCGCCGCCAAGACAGCCACCGCCAAGCCCGCCGCCCGAAACGCGCTGGAGCTGCAGAACCTGAATTTCTTCTATGGCCAGTTCCAGGGCCTGAAGAACGTCAGCATGAACATCGAGGAGCGCAAGGTCACGGCCTTCATCGGTCCCTCGGGCTGCGGCAAGTCGACCCTGCTGCGCACGCTCAACCGCATGTACAGCCTGTATCCGGGGCAGCGCGCCGAGGGCAAGATCCTGTTCTACGGGCAGGACATCCTGGCGCCGCAGCAGGACGTCAACCTGCTGCGCGCGCGCATCGGCGTGGTGTTCCAGAAGCCGACGCCGTTCCCGATGTCGATCTACGACAACATCGCCTTCGGCGTGAAGCTGTACGAGAACCTGGACCGTAGCGACATGGACGACCGCGTCGAGTGGGCGCTGTCCAAGGCCGCGCTGTGGAACGAGGTGAAGGACAAGCTGCACCAGAGCGGCCTGTCGCTCTCCGGCGGGCAGCAGCAGCGCCTGTGCATCGCGCGCAGCGTGGCCGTCAAGCCCTCGGTGCTGCTGCTGGACGAGCCGACCTCCGCGCTCGACCCGATCTCCACCGGCAAGGTCGAGGAGCTGGTGCACGAGCTCAAGCAGGACTACACCATCGCCATCGTCACGCACAACATGCAGCAGGCCGCCCGCTGCAGCGACTACACGGCCTACATGTACCTGGGCGAACTGGTCGAGTTCGGCACCACCGAACAGATCTTCTTCAAACCCAGCAAGACCGCGACGGAAGACTACATTACCGGCAGGTTCGGCTGAGCATGCCCATGCCGCGTCCATTGCGTCTTCGGGTTTCCATTGCCGCCGTCAGCGGCCCAGCGGGAGTTTTTTCATGAGCGACAAGCACATTTCCAGCCAGTTCGACGTCGAGCTGAACTCCATTTCGACCCAGGTGCTCGAAATGGGCGGCATGGTCGAGTCCCAGCTCCACCAGGCGGTCTATGCCCTGGTGAACATGAGCCTGGAGTCGGCCGAGCAGGTGATCGAGAACGAGAACCGGATCAACCAGATGGAGCTCCAGATCGACCACGAGATCATCTCCACCATCGGCCGGCGCCAGCCCACCGCGCGCGACCTGCGCTTCCTGATGGCGATCTCCCGCGCCACACAGAACCTGGAGCGCGCCGGCGACGAGGTGGCGCGGATCGGGCGCATGGTCAAGTCGATCATCGAAGGCGGTTCGCCGCGCAGCCTGCCGATCTCCGAGCTGCGCATGGCCGCCGACCTCGCCGCCGCCTTGCTGCGCAAGGCGCTGGATTCGTTCGCCCGGCTGGACACCGCGATGGCGGTTTCGATCATCAAGGGCGACGACGAGATCGATCGGGAATACGATGGCTTCCTGCGCAAGCTGATCACCTACATGATGGAAGATCCCCGCACCATCTCACCCAGCCTGGACCTGCTGTTCCTGGCCAAGTCGATCGAGCGCGTGGGCGACCACGCCAAGAACATCGCCGAGCAGATCATCTTCATCGTCAAGGGCGAGGACGTCCGCCACACGCCCCGGGCGCGGGTGGAGTCGGTCGCCGGATGAGTGCCGCGGTGCTGGAGCAGCAGGCATGGTGAAGAAGCTGCCGCGCGTTCTGGTGGTCGAGGACGAGCCGGCCATCGCCGAGCTGATCGCCGTCAACCTGCGCCACAACGGCTTCGCGCCGACCGTGGTGTTCGAGGGAGCGGCGGCCCAGCGCGAGGTGGACGCGGTGCTGCCCGACGTGATCCTGCTGGACTGGATGCTGCCGGGCGAGAGCGGGGCGGCGCTGGCGCGGCGCTGGCGCAAGCACGAGCGCACCAAGACCGTCCCCATCCTCATGCTGACCGCGCGCAGCGACGAATCCGACAAGGTGCAGGGGCTCGATGCGGGGGCCGACGACTACATCACCAAGCCCTTTTCCACGCAGGAGCTGCTGGCGCGCATCCGGGCCGTGCTGCGCCGCCGGGCACCCGAGGTGGTCAACGACTCGGTGCAACTGGGCGAACTGGCGCTGGACGCGGCGACCTACCGCGTCACGTTCCGTGGTAGCGAGCTCAAGGTCGGGCCGACCGAATTCAAGCTGCTGCACTACCTCATGAAGCACCCGGAGCGGGTGCATACCCGTGGTACGCTGCTCGACAAGGTCTGGGGAGACCATGTTTTCATCGAGGAGCGTACCGTGGACGTGCATGTCAAGCGATTGCGGGAGTCATTGGGCGAGGCGGCCGGCATGGTGGAGACGGTGCGCGGCGCCGGCTATCGCCTCACGGCGATGAACGCCAGCGCCGGCAAGCTGGCCAGGGGAGCCTCGACGCACCACGGCGCATGACCCGCCGCGCGATCGAGTTGCTGCTCCTGGTGGCGCTGGGCGCCGCCCTGGGCTGGATGCGGGGCTCCCCAGGGTGGGCGTTCGCGGGCGGCCTGGGCGGCGCGCTGGCGTGGTCCATCCTGGATGGGCTGCGGGCGCGGCGTGTGCTGCGCTGGCTGGCGCGTGCCGACGGCGCCCGCGCGCCCCGCCTCGGCGGGACCTGGGGCGAGGTGGTCGACCGCTGCCGCAAGCTGATCAAGAAACTCGAAAAGAAGGTCCAGAACAGCGACGCGCGGCTGGAGGACTTCCTGGCCGCCATCCAGGCGTCGCCCAACGGCGTGGTGCTGCTGGACTCGAGCGGGCGCATCCAGTGGTCCAACCTCACGGCGGCCAACCATCTGGGGTTCGATCCCCAGCGCGACCTGGGCCAGTACGTCCGGAACATGGTCCGCAGCCCGGTCTTCACCGCCTACCTCGCGGGCGGCGACTATGGCCACGAGGTGCAGATCGATGGCCCCGGGCCGCGGCCCTCGCAGCCCACCAAGATCTCGGTGCAACTGCATCCCTACGGCAAGAAGCGCAAGCTGATGCTCTCGCGCGACGTGACGGCCCTGCAATTGGCCGAGGCGATGCGGCGCGACTTCGTGGCCAACGTGTCGCACGAGATTCGCACCCCGCTGACGGTGCTCAGCGGCTTCGTCGAAACCATGCAGAGCATTCCGCTGGACGAGGCGGACCGGGCGCGCTACCTCGATCTCATGAGCCAGCAGGCCCAGCGCATGCAGACGCTGGTGAGCGACCTGCTCACGCTGTCGCGCCTGGAGGGCAGCCCCGCGCCGGGCCAGGGGGAGTGGATCGACGGCGGCGAGCTGCTGGCGCATGTCGTGCAGGAGGCCCGGGGCCTGTCGCAGGCGATCGCCCAGACCCCGCACGACATCCAGCCCGAGGCCGGGCCGGATCTCTGGGTTTCGGGTGCCAAGACCGAGTTGCTCAGCGCCATGTCCAACCTGCTGAGCAACGCGGTCCGCTACACCCTGGGCGGAGGGCGCATCCGCGCCGGCTGGCGCCTGCGCGACGACGGGTGGGCCGAGTTCTTCGTCAGCGACACGGGCCCGGGCATCGCGGCCGAGCACCTGCCGCGGCTGACCGAGCGCTTCTACCGCGTCGACCGCAGCCGCTCGCGCGAAACCGGCGGCACCGGGCTCGGCCTGGCCATTGTCAAGCACGTGGCCCAGCGCCACGGTGGCCGCATCGAGGTGCAGAGCGCCCTGGGCGCCGGCTCCACGTTCGCGATCGCCCTGCCGCCGGTGCGCGTGCGCCAGCGGGTCACGGGGAACTGACGCGCTGGTAGACCAGCAGGCTTTCCTTGCTGTCGTTCAGGCGCCGCACGGTGGCGCGGAACGCCCATTGCGTGAGGTCCACGCGCGCGTCCAGCGAGGGCTGGCTCTCGGGCGCGACCACCAGGCTGCGGCAGGCGGCGGCGTGTGCGTCGGCGGAGCCGCTGCGCACCAGCGCCAGCCGGCCGTGGTATCCGAGGGCCGCGACCTGCGCCTGGCTCAGGCCGTCGACCAGCACGCAGTGCTGGTGGTCGACGATGCGGGCGACGCCGCGCGAGATCGGGCCGTAGCTGCGGCCGTAATCGAGCAAGGGCAGCCACAAGGTCATGAGCAGCAGCCAACACAGCGTGCTGCCCGCCGCCGGCAGGATCAGGCTTTTCCAGATCGCCTGGCGGTGCTTGCCCACCCGCCAGACCACCAGCCAGACCCAGGCCGCTGTGGCGAGCAGCCCGAGCGCGAACGGCGCGAAGGCGAACACCGGCTCGAAGCCCGGCGCCAGCTTGGCCACGTTGGCCGCGGGTTTGGCGGGCACGCCGGTCTGCATGGCGAACCAGATCACCCAGATCACCAGGGCGCAGCCGGAGAAGAACAGCAGCGTGAACCAGTCGATCAGCGCCGAGACGCTGCGGCGCAGCGTGGGCAGGGCGAAGGCGGCCAGCGCGGCCAGCGCGGGCAGCGCGAGCAGCAGGGCGCGGTCGCGCTCGTTCGAGAACGCGCTGTGCGCCACGCACACCAGCGCCGCCCAGATCGGCAGGGCCACGTGGGGCCGCAGGAGCTGCTGGCGCCAGCGCCACAGCGTCCACAGCACCAGCGGCCAGGCCGGCCAGGTGAACCAGACCAGCAGCCGGCCCCAGCTCTGCCAGGGCACCTGGTCCGGGGCGACCTCCAGTGCCGGCGCCGGCAACTGGCCGGCCAGCAAGGCGACGGCGAAGACCAGCGGCAGCACCGCCGTGCACCAGCGCAAGGGGTCGAACGCGCCGGCCGCCGGTGGGTCCTCCTGCAGCCAGCCGGTCGGCGGCTCGGGTGCCGTGGCGGCGCCTTGCCAGCGCGCGAGCCACAGGCTGGCCAGCAGGCCGCTGCCCAGCACCAGCGCGATCCAGGGCGCGCCGCTGAAGACCAGCGACAGCGCCGCGAGGCTCCAGGCGACCACGCTGCGCGCCGGGCGGCGGTTGCCGGCATGGGCCATCCGGGCGGCGGCGAACAGCATCAGCGAGGTCAGCGCCAGCCGCGCCAGGTCGGGCGTGGTCTCGTGGGAGAGCTGCGCCAGGCCCAGGCAGGCCACCAGCGCGAGCAGGCCGGCATCGGCCAGGGCGCGGGCGTAATCGGTCGGGTTCGCCTCGCCGCCGAAGGCGAACGCGACCGGCTGCGCGGCGGGCTGCCGGGCCAGGTGGTAGACGGTGTACCAGGTGCACACCAGGGTGAGCGCCAGCAGCAGCCCGAACGGGATGCGCGCGGCGATGTCGGGCGACAGAAAGGGCAGCAGCTTGATGAACAGCGCACCCAGTCCGTAGGGCAGGGGGCCCGGCTCATCCACCGGCACGCCCAGGACATGGGGCGCCCACCAACTGCCCTGGCCGCGGGCCAGATCCAGCATCGCGCCGAAGGCCGCGACGTCGTGGTTCTTCCAGGGCTCGCGGCCCAGAAAGCCCGGCAGCACGTAGGCCACGCAGAACAGGATCAGCGCCAGCCGCGGCAGGCGGCGGACGGCCGATTGGCTGACGATGGCGGGGGTGGGCTGGTTCACTGCGGGCAATGTTACAGGCGGCGCCCCTGGCCGGCGCGCCATGCGGAGAAGAAACCGGCCACAAAAAAAGCAGCCGGCGGGCTGCTTCTTTTTCTTCCGGCTGGGCCGCTTACTTGCTGGCGCCCTTGGCGTAGCGGTTGCGGAAGCGCTCCACGCGGCCACCCATGTTGTCCACGCTCTTTTGCGTGCCGGTGTAGAAGGGGTGCGATTCGCTGGAGGTGTCCAGCTTGTACAGCGGCAGCTCGCGGCCGTCTTCCATCTTGATAGTTTCCTTCGTGTTCGCGCAGGAGCGGGTCACGAATTTGAAACCGTTGGAGAGGTCCTGGAAGCAGACTTCGCGGTAGTTGGGGTGGATGCCTTCTTTCATGGCGGATCGATCCTTCAGGTCAGGTGCCGCAGCCGCAGCGAAAACCCTTTCGCTGTACTTGCCGCAAATAGCAAAACCCTGGATTATAGCTGAGCGGGAACAGTCCTTGCGGAAGGTTCAGCCGCCTCTGCGCATCATGTCGAAGAATTCGGAATTGTTCTTGGTCTGCTTCATGCTCTTGAGCACCATTTCCATCGCCTCGATCTCGTCCATGTTGTACATGAACTGGCGCAGGATGCGGGTCTTCTGCAGGATCTCGGGCTGCAGCAGCAGCTCCTCGCGGCGGGTGCCGCTGCGGTTGAGCTGGATCGATGGGAACACGCGTTTCTCGTACAGGCGCCGGTCCAGGTGGATCTCGCAGTTGCCGGTACCCTTGAACTCTTCGAAGATCACCTCGTCCATGCGGCTGCCGGTGTCGACCAGCGCGGTGGCGATGATGGTCAGCGAGCCGCCTTCCTCGATCTTGCGCGCCGCGCCGAAGAAGCGCTTGGGGCGCTGCAGCGCGTTGGCGTCCACGCCGCCGGTGAGCACCTTGCCGCTGGAGGGCAGCACGTTGTTGTAGGCGCGGGCCAGGCGGGTGATGGAGTCGAGCAGGATCACCACGTCCTTCTTGAGCTCGACCAGGCGCTTGGCGCGCTCGATCACCATCTCGGCCACGTGCACGTGGCGCGCGGCCGGCTCGTCGAAGGTGGAGGCGATCACCTCGCCGCGCACGGTGCGCTGCATCTCGGTCACTTCCTCGGGGCGCTCGTCCACCAGCAGCACCATCAGCACCACCTCGGGGTGGTTGGCGGTGATGGCGTGGCAGATGTGCTGCATCATCACCGTCTTGCCGCTCTTGGGCGGGGCCACGATCAGCGCGCGCTGGCCCCTGCCGATCGGGGCGATGATGTCGATCACGCGCCCGGTGATGTTTTCGTCGCTCTTGATGTCGCGCTCCAGCCGCATCTGCTCCTTCGGGAACAGCGGCGTGAGGTTCTCGAACATGATCTTGTGCTTGTTGTCCTCGGGGGGCAGGCCGTTGATCTTGTCGAGCTTGTTGAGCGCGAAGTAGCGCTCGCCGTCCTTGGGAATGCGCACCTCGCCTTCGATCATGTCGCCGGTGTGCAGGTTGAAGCGGCGGATCTGGCTGGGCGAGATGTAGATGTCGTCGGTGCTCGCGGTGTAGCTGGTGTCGGGCGCGCGCAGGAAGCCGAAGCCGTCCGGCAGCACTTCGAGCACGCCGTCGGCGAACACCTGCTCGCCGCCTTTGGCGCGCTTCTTGATGATCGCAAACATCAGCTCCTGCTTGCGCATGCGGCCCGTGTTCTCGATCTCGAGCGCTTCGGCCTGCTTGAGGACTTCAGACACGTGCAGTGCCTTGAGTTCGTTGAGGTGCATGGAATTCACTCCGGGAGGGAGTTGCGTGGCTAACCGGGGGAGGGAGCGCCGGCGTCCGGGTGGCGGACGGTGCGCGAGATGAGGGCGGGCGTCTGTCGGGGCCCGCAGGCGCGAATTATGACAGGAAATCCGGGGTTCGTGACACGGGCCCGGGCATTGCACCCGGGCCGATGGCGGAGCGCTTCAGGCGCCCGGTTCAGGCGGCGAGCTGCTGCTCGATGAAGGCGGTGAGCTGCGCCTTGCTCAGGGCGCCGACCTTGGTCGCGGCGAGCTGTCCGTCCTTGAACAGCATCAGCGTCGGGATGCCGCGGATGCCGAACTTGGCGGGCACGTCGCGGTTGTCGTCCACGTTGACCTTGGCGATCTTGAGCTTGCCGTCGTAGGCGCCCGCGACCTCGTCGAGGATCGGAGCGATCATCTTGCAGGGGCCGCACCATTCGGCCCAGAAGTCCACCAGCACCGGCGCCTTGGCTTCCAGCACGTCGGCCTGGAAGCTCGCATCGGAAACGTGTTTGATCAGGTCGCTGGCCATGATTCGTCCTAAAAGCGTTGAATGTGGGGAGGTTACAGTTTGCGCACATGCCCGAGTGGGGAACCCGGCCCTTTCGCGCACGATTCGCAGCATTGTGACAGAAACCCCCAATTCAATGACGCCCGCAGGCCCATCCCCCGGCCACCCGGTGGCGCAGGCCTGGCCGGCGCTGGCCGCGCTCATCGCCGCGCTGCAGGCCGAGCGCGGCGTGCCGCCCGGGCGCACCCTGGTCCTGGTGCCCTACGCCCAGCTCATGGATGCCGGGCGGCGGGCCTGGGCCACGGCTTTTCCGAGCGGCTTCGCGCCGCGCTTCGAGTCGACCCGGAACTGGGCCGCCACGCTCCAGCCGTTCGCGCCCGAGCCCGGCGACCTCGGGCTGGACATGGCACGCGACAGCCTGGTGGCCGCGGCATTGGTCGAGCGCGTAGCGCCCGCGCGCGCCGACGCCGCGCTGCGCGCCGCGATGGCGGCCCGCCTCGTGGAGGCGGCGCGCCAGCTTGCCCCGCTGGCCGCGGCGGTGCCGCCGGCGCAGCGCCTGGCCTGGGCCGAGCCGCTGCGCCAGGCGATGGCCGCGAACCCGCAGGCGCTGCACTGGGAAGGCCTGGTGGCGTCTCTCGCGCTGACCTGGGCCAGCACCTCGGCATACGCCACCGACGTGCTCTGGCAGGCGCCGGCCCGGCCCGGTGCCGATGCCGACCTGCTGGTGGTGCTGCAAGGCCATCAGGACGACCCGCTCGCGACTGCGCTGGCCGACGCCTGGGGTGAGCGTGCGCAGGTGCTGCGGCTGTTCAAGCCGCCGGACGGCGATGCGGCATCGGCGCCGCCGGCCGCGCCGCGGCTGCACGCCTGCGGCGATGCCGAGGACGAGGCCCAGCGCGCGGCGGCCTGCGTGATCGCGCAGGTCAACGCCGGCCGAACGCCCGTGGCCCTGGTGGCCAACGACCGGCTGCTCACGCGCCGCGTCAGTGCCATGCTGGCGGGGGCGGGGCTCCCGGTGCGCGACGAGACCGGCTGGAAGCTCTCGACCACACGCGCGGCAGCGGGCCTGATGAGCCTGTTGCGGGCGGCCGATGCGCGCGCCGGCATGGACGACGTGCTGGACCTGCTCAAGCAGACCGACCATTGGCCCGAGGCCGAGGTGCGGCGGTTCGAGGCCGCGGCGCGCGAGGCCGGGGTCTCGAGCTGGAACGCCGCGCGCCGGCACCGCCGGCTGGCCGCGTGGCTGCCCGGCGGCCTGGCCGATGCGCTGGAGGGCTTGCGCGCCGGCCGACCGCTCGCGGCCTGGCTGGAGGACCTGGCCGGCACGCTGCGCGCGGTGGGGCTGTGGGATCTGCTGGCCGACGATGCCGCCGGTCAGCAGATCTTGCAGGTGCTGCGCCTGGAAGACGGCGCGGCGGCGGAGCTGGCCCGCGTCGGCCCGTCGATCGCGGCGGGCCCGGTGAAGGCCGGCGCGCGCCTGCCCTTGGCCGCCTTCACGGCCTGGGTGCGCGAAGTGCTCGAAGGCGCCAGCTTCACGCCGCGCCAGGCCGGCGAAGCGTGTGTGGTGGTGCTGCCGATGGCGCAACTGCTCGGCCGCGTGTTTCCCGCCACCGTGGTTCCGGCCTGCGACGAGGTCCACCTCAGCCCAAGCCCCGAGCCGCCCGGCGAGTGGACCGCCGCGCAGCGCGAGCTGCTGGGCCTGCCTTCGCGCGAGGCGCTCGCGCGCGCGGCGTGGCTGGCCTGGCGGTACGCGCTCGGCCTGCCGCAGCTCGACCTGCTGTGGCGTTCGCAGGACCGCGGCGAAACGGTGCTGCCCAGTGCCTGGGTGCAAGCGCTGGAGCAGGCGTCGGCGCAAGCGCTGGCAGCCGTCGACCCGCGCGAGGCGCGCGTGGTCGAGGCGGGCGTGCCGCCGCGGCCCCTGCCGAGCGCGCCCGACGTGCTGCCCGAAGCGCTCTCGGCCAGCGCCTACCAGGACCTGCGCGACTGTCCCTACCGCTTCTTCGCGCTGCGCCAGTTGCGCCTGGCCGAGGCGGCCGAGCTCGAAGCCGAACCCGACCAGCGCGACATGGGCAACTGGCTGCATGCGGTGCTGCGCGCCTTCCACGAGCAGCGCGGCGACGCGCGGCCGGGCCGGCCCGCCGACCGGGCCGCGCTCGACCGCCTGGCCCAGGAGGCCGCCGAGGCCATGGGCCTCGATGGCGGCGAGGCCGGCGCCGGTTTCCTGCCTTACCTGGCTGTCTGGCCCGCCCTGCGCGAGGGCTATCTGGACTGGCTGCACGGCTTCGAAGCCGGCGCAGGGCGGCCCGGGCCGCGCTTCGAGCGGGCCGAGGCTGCGCTCCATGCGCGCGCCGGCAAGTGGGCCCTGTTCGGCCAACTCGACCGCATCGACCGGCAGGACAGCCCCGAAGGGCCGATCCCGATCGTGATCGACTACAAGACCGAGAGCCGACCCCGGACGCTCGATCGCGTGAAGGAGCCGCTGGAAGACACCCAGCTCGCGTTCTACGCCGCCCTGCTGCCGGATCACAACCTGCGCGCGGGCTATCTCAGCATCACCGACCGGCGCGGCGACAGTGCGCGGGACACGCCCACGCGGCTGGTCGAGCAGCCCGAGGTGCTGATGGCGCGCGATCGCCTGCGCGAAGGCCTGGCGCACGACATGGCCCGCGTCGCCGCGGGCGCGGCCATGCCGGCGCTGGGCGAGGGCCGCGTGTGCGAGTACTGCGCCGCGCGCGGCCTGTGCCGCAAGGACTTCTGGAAATAGCACATGAGCCTCCCCCCTGCGCCGCTTTGCGGCTTCCCCCCTCTCTGGCGCGCCGCTGCGCGGCGCTTGGAGGGGGGACGACAGCTGGGGCCGGCGGAGCCGGACCCTCGCTGTCTCTGGGTTTGGCGGCTCCTTCATTCGTTGCTGATGCCGCTCCGGCGGCATGGAGAGCTATGGTGAATGAGGTGCCACCGAGCGGGTTGTTGCCTGGCGCGGATGCGGCGGCTGGTGGGCCCGCGTATCACGTCAATGGCGCCCGCGCCTCGCGCGAGGTGTTCTATGCCTTGGCCTGCGACCCGGCGCGCAGCGTGGCGGTGGAGGCATGTGCCGGGGCGGGCAAGACTTGGATGCTGGTTTCGCGCATCCTGCGCGCGCTGCTCGATGGTTGCGCGGCGCAGGACATCCTGGCCATCACGTTCACGCGCAAGGCGGCGGGCGAGATGCGCGACCGGCTCGATGCCGAACTGCGCCGCTGGGGCCGGCTCACCGAGGACGAACTGGCGGACGAGCTGCGCGCGCGCGGCCTGGACGCGGCCGATGCCCGCCAGCGCGCGCCTGCAGCGCGCGCGCTGCAGGCGCGCGTGGCGGCGCAGGGCCGGCCGGTGCAGGTGCGCACCTTCCACGGCTGGTTTGCCGCCCTGCTGCGTGGCGCGCCGCTGAGCGTGCTGCAGGAGCTTCGGCTGCCGGTGCAATACGAACTGCTCGAAGACGACAGCCGGGCGATGGCCCTGGTCTGGCCCCGCTTCTACGCGGCCCTGGCGGGGCACGCGGCCGAGCGGCAGGACTTCCTGGACAGCGTGGCCGAGCACGGCCGCCACCAGACGCTCAAGGCGCTGGAGAACGCGCTGCACAAGCGGGTGGAGTTCGCGCTGGCCGATGCGGCGGGCGTGGTGGAGGGTTCGGTGGAGCCCTTTGCGGCCACGCACCCGGCCTTGGCCGGGCTGGAACGCCCCGAACAGGCCTTGCTGCAACCGGCGGCGCGCGAGCGCTGGCTGGCCTGGGCCGGCGCGCTGGGCCGGGAGGCCAACAAGACGCCGCAGGACAGCGCTGCCCAAGTGATCGGCGCCTTCGAGCTGCCGGACGAGCCGGCGCGCATGCCCGAGCGCCTGGTCCGGCTGCGCAAGGCGTTCCTGGTCGCCGACGAAGACCGGCTCAACAGCCGGCTGGCCAAGTTCGAGGCCGCTTGCCAGGCCGAGGCCGAGCTGGTCGAGCTGTGCGCCGCGGCGCGCCAGCACGCGGCCTGGCGGCACCACCAGCGCCTGGCGCGCCTGACCCGCGTGCTGCTGGCCGCGTACGCCGACCTCAAGCGCGAGCGCGGCTGGGTCGACATGAACGACGTGGAAGGCGCCGCGCGGCGCCTGCTGGGCGACGCCGAGCTCTCGGGCTGGCTGCAGCAGCGGCTCGACGCGCGCGTGCGCCACCTGCTGATCGACGAGTTCCAGGACACCAATCCGCTGCAGTGGCAGGCGCTCTACGGCTGGCTGTCGGCGTACGCCGGCGCGGGATCGGGCGAGGCGCCCTGCGTGTTCCTGGTCGGCGATCCCAAGCAGTCGATCTACCGCTTCCGCCGCGCCGAGCCCCAGGTGTTCAAGGCCGCGCAGGCCTTCGTGGTGCAGGGGCTGGCCGGCGCGCTGCTGAGCTGCGACCACACGCGCCGCTGTGCCCCTGGGGTGGTGGAGGTGCTCAACCGCGCCATGATGGCCGCCGTCGCCGCGGGCGACTATGGCAACGGTTTTCGCCCGCACACCACCGAGAGCCGCGAAGCGGGCGCGGTGCTGTGCCTGCCCCAGCTGCCGCGCCCCGCGCGCGAGCGCGGCAGCGCAGGGCAGGACGCGCCGGAAGACGCGGCCTGGCGCGACAGCCTGGTCACGCCGCGCGTGCTGCCGGAAGACAGCATGGCGGCGCTGGAAGCCCGGCAGGCGGCCGACTGGGTGGCGGCCGAGATCGCCGCCGGCCGCGTGGCGCCGGACGGGGTCATGGTGCTGTCGCGCCGGCGCGAGCGCCTGTCCTGGATGTTCGAGGCGCTGCGCGAGCGCGGCATCGCCAGCGAGCAGCCCGAGAAGCTCGAGCTCGGCGAGGCCCCGGCGGTGCAGGACGTGCTGGCCTTGCTCGACGCCCTGGTTTCGACCGGCCACGACCTGAGCCTGGCCCGCGCGCTGAAGTCGCCCCTGTGCGAGTGGGGCGACGACGACCTGGCCCAGCTCGCGCGGCTGCGCCTGCGCTGGACGCCGGCGCGCGGCGCGGCCGACGGCGGCGGCGGCGCGCCGGAGCGGCCCTCGTGGTGGGCCGTGCTGCAGCGCTTCGCCGGACTGCCGCCGCACGAGCAGGCCGCGCTCGCCCGGAACCCCGGGCAGGCCGGGCGTTTTGCCGCTACCGCGCAGCGCCTTGCGCTGTACCGGGACTGGCTGCACCGCCTGCCGCCGCACGACGCGCTCTCGGCCTTGTATGACCACGGCGACGTGCTGGCGCGCTTCGCTCGCCGCGTGCCCGCGAGCCAGCGGCTGGCCGTGCTGGCCCAGTTGCGCGACCTGCTGGCGCAGTCGCTCGCGCACGAGGGCGGGCGTTTTCTCACGCCGTACCGCCTGGTGCGTGCGCTCAAGCGTGGAGGCATCCAGGCCAGCCCGGTGCACACGCCGGGCGCCGTCCGGCTGCTGACCATCCATGGCGCCAAGGGGCTGGAAGCACACACCGTGGTGCTGCTCGACACCGATTCCGGCGCCGCCCGCCCCGAGACCATGGGCGTGCTGGTGGACTGGCCCGGCGAGGCCAGCGCCCCGCGCCGCTTCGTCTTCCTGGCGAGCGAGAAGCAGCCGCCCGCGTGCGCGGCGCAGGTGCTGGCGATCGAGCAGCAAGCGCGTTCGCTCGAGGAGCTCAATGCGCTGTACGTGGCCGTGACGCGGGCCGGGTCGCGCATGGTGGTCTCCAGCTTCGAACCGCACCAGCGCGGCGCGGGCGAGACCTGGTACCAGCGCCTGCAGCCGCTGGCCTGCCCGGTGCCGGCGCCAACGCCGGTTGCCGATCCGGAAGGGCATGAGCCTGAGGTGCCGGTGCCCAGTTTGCCGGGCCTGCCCGCGCTCACCGCGCGGCCGGTGGATCGCGATCCGGAGGATGCCGGGGATGCCACCGACAGTGGCGACGAAACGGCCATCCGCATTGGCCTGGCGTTGCACCGCTTGCTGCAGTGGCGCCCCACGCCGGCGCACGGCTTCGAGTGGAGCGATGCCCACGTGCAGGCGGTGGCGCGCGAGTTCGGCCTGGAGCGGGGCCAGGCGCGCGACGCGCTCGCGATGGCGCGGCGCATGGCCGGCGGCGCGGCCGCCTGGGCCTGGGACGCGGCGGTCCTGGACCACTGGGGCAACGAGGTCGAGCTGTTCCACGAAGGTGCGCTGTGGCGGCTCGACCGCCTGGTGCGCCGCCGCGACACCGGGGACTGGTGGGTGCTCGACTTCAAGAGCGCCGAGCACCCCGAGCGCCGGCCCGAGCTGCGGGCCCAGATGCAGCGCTACCGCGCCGCCATGGCCGCGGCCCGGCCGGGCGAGCCGGTGCGTCTGGCCTTCATCAACGCGCAGGGCCGTCTGATCGAGCTCCCGGCCGAGCCGGGGCCCGGACACGCATGAACGCCGGGATGTCCATCGATGTCGCCGTCATCGGCGGCGGCCCGGCCGGCCTGATGGCCGCCGAGGCCATTGGCCGCGCCGGCCTCGCGGCGCACGTGTTCGATGCCATGCCATCGGTCGGGCGCAAGTTCCTGCTGGCCGGCCGGGGTGGCCTGAACCTGACCCACGCCGAGCCGTTCGACGCTTTCGTGGGCCGCTACGGCGAGCAGGCCGACCGGCTGCGCCCTTTGCTGGAGGCCTTCGGGCCGCAGGCGGTGCGGGACTGGGCCGCGGACCTGGGCATCGAGACCTTCGTGGGCAGTTCCCAGCGCGTCTTCCCGACCGGCATGAAGGCGGCGCCCCTGCTGCGCGCCTGGCTGCACCGGCTGCGCCATCCGTCCGGGCCCAGGGGTGTGCCGGCGAGCTTCCACATGCGCCACCGCTGGCGGGGCTGGGCGCCGGATGCGTCGGCCTTGCGCTTCGACACGCCGCAGGGGCCGCTCGAGGTGCGGGCGCGCGCCACCGTGCTGGCCCTCGGCGGCGCGAGCTGGGCCCGGCTGGGCTCGGACGGCGCCTGGCTGCCCTGGCTGCAGGCCGCGGGCATCGCCGCCGCACCGCTGCGGCCGAGCAACTGCGGCTTCGACGTCGCCGGCGGCTGGACACCATTCTTCGCCAGCCGCTTTGCCGGCCAGCCGTTCAAGTCGGTCGCGATCCGCATCCCCGGCCACCCGCCCAGCGAAGAGGCCGTGTTCCACCGCCAGGGCGAGTTCGTGGCCACCGCGACCGGCGTGGAGGGCAGCCTGGTCTACGCCGCGTCGCGCTGGCTGCGCGATCGCATCCAGCGCGAAGGCCAGGCCGTGTTCGAGCTGGACCTGCTGCCCGGGCGCAGCGCGCAGCAGGTGCTCGCGCAGGTGGCGCATCCGCGTGGCGCGCGCAGCGTTTCCAGCCACCTCAAGAGCCGGCTCGGGCTGGACGGCATCAAGATGGCGATCGTCAACGAGCGGCTGGACAAGGCGGCGCTGCACGACCCGGCGCGGCTCGCCGAGGCCTTGAAGGCCTTGCCGATCGCCGTGGCGCGCCCGCGCCCGATCGACGAGGCCATCAGCAGCGCCGGCGGCGTGCGCTTCGACGCGCTGGACGAGCGGCTGATGGTCCGCCAGCGGCCCGGCCTGTTCTGCGCCGGCGAGATGCTGGACTGGGAGGCGCCCACCGGCGGCTACCTGCTCACCGCCTGCCTGGCCAGCGGCCGGGCGGCGGGGGAGGGGGCCGCGGCGTTTCTGCGGCCTGGCGGCGGACCCCGTCAGTAGGACAGCCGCGCCAGCCCGCGCAGGCGCTCGGGGGTGGTGGTGGGCAGCCCGAAGTACTCCAGGTAGGCGGGGATCTGCTCGAACAGCATGTCGGTGCCGACCTGGACGCGGCAGCCGCGCGCCTGGGCCGCGGCCAGGAAGGCGGTGATCTCCTGGCGCATCACCACCTCGGCGACGAAGGTGGCCGGCGCGAGCCGGGACGCGTCCACCGGCAGCTCGTCGCCGTCGTTCATGCCCATGGGGGTGGCGTTGACCACCAGGTCCTGGCCGGCCGGGTCGCGCTGGCCGGTGAGCACGCGCAGGGCCGGGTAGTGGGTGCGCAGGCGCTGCGCCAGGCCGTCGGCCGTGTCCGGGCTGAGGTCGAACAGCGTGAGCTGCGCCACGCCCGCGCCGGCCAGCGAGGCGGCGATCGCGCTGCCGACGCCGCCGCAGCCCACGACCAGCGCTTGCAGGCCCTGCAGCGCCAGTCCCTTGCGGCGCAGGCCGCGCACGAAGCCCTCGCCGTCGAACATGTCGCCCTGCAGCCGGCCATCGCTCGCGCGCCGCACCGCGTTGCAGGCGCCGGCGATGCGCGCGGTGGTGCTGACCTCGTCGACCAGCCCCATGGTGCCGACCTTGTGGGGCATGGTGATCAGCGCGCCGCGGATGTTGGTGAGCGAGAACATGGCGCGCAGCAGCGCGGGGTACTCGGGCGCCTGGCAGCCCATCGGGATCACCACCGCGTCGATCCCTTCGGCCTCGAAGTACGGGTTGTAGATCAGCGGCGACTTGAAGGTGTGCGTGGGGTAGCCGATGTGGGCGATCAGCTCGGTCTTGCCGTTGATGGCGGTCATGGCGAGGACGGGGTCAGGACGGCGTGCGGGCGTGCATGACCGCGGTGCGCAGGCCCAGCAGGTAGCTGTCGACGCCGAAGCCGGCGATCTGGCCCTTGGCCACCTCGGCAATCACCGAATGGTGGCGGAACGGCTCGCGGGCGTGCACGTTCGACATGTGGACCTCGACGATCGGGCACTTGAGAATCGCCAGCGCATCGCGGATGCCGTAGCTGTAGTGCGTCCAGGCGCCGGCGTTGATGACGACCGCGTCCACGCTGTCCGCGAAGGCCTGGTGGATGCGCTCGACCATCGCGCCTTCGTGGTTGGTCTGGAAGCTGTCCACCTGCACGCCCAGCTCGCGGCCCAGCTCGGCGAGCTGCTGGTCGATCTGCGACAGCGTCGTGGTGCCGTATTGCTTGGGGTCGCGCTTGCCGAACATGTTGAGGTTGATGCCGTGCAGGACCAGGACTTTCATGGATGGGTTCCTCGTGATTTCAATGCAGTTCCACGGTGCCGCCGCTGCGGGCGGCGCTCGCGATGGCTTCGGTGACCTGAAGGTTGCGCAGGCCGTCGAGCGCGCTGACGCGCGGCTGGGCCTCGCCGCGCACGACCGCGCCGAAGTGTGCCATCTGGAGCAGGATCGGGTCTTCGCGCACCATGCCCACGGTGCCGGTCTCGAACGGCTTCCACCAGGACCGGGCCGCGGGCCGGGGGTAGGTCTTGAGGCGCATGGTCGGGACCGACAGGCTGCCGTTGGTGCCGGTGATCACGTAGCAGTCCTCGTCGTCGCAGCTGGCGTAGGCGGGGTTCTCCCGCGCGGTCTGTTCCCAGCTGCGCGCGCAGGCCGCCGTGTCGCTGAGCAGGAAGCTGCCCAGCGCGCCGTTGGCGAAGCGCAGGTTGATGCTGACCGTGTCCTCGACCGCGAAGCCGCGCGTGGCGTGGGACTGGAACGCCTGCACCGCGACGATCTCGCCGCAGAGCATGCGCAGGTTGTGCACCTCGTGGATCATGTTGAGCAGGATCGGGCCGCCGCCCGGCTCGCGGCGCCAGGGGCCGTCGGCGTAGTACTGGTCGGGCTTGTAGAACGCGGCGCTGCCCATCACGGCCACCAGGCGGCCGAGCTGGCCGGACGCCACCACCTCGGCCGCCTTGGCCATGATGGGGCTGTGCGCACGGTGGTGGCCCACCAGCACCCGGGCGCCGGTGCGGGCCACCTCGTCCACCAGGCGCTGGCCTTCGGTCACGCTGGTGGCGAGCGGCTTTTCCAGCAGGATGGGTAGCCTGGCCGCGATGCATTGCAGCGCCTGCGGCACGTGCAGCGCGTTGGGCGTGGCCAGCACCAGGCCGTCGGGGCGGTCGCGCGCGAGCAGCTCGTCGATCGAGGCGTACAGCGGCACACCGGCGCGCTCGGCCACGGCGCGCGCGGCGGGCGAAGGGTCGACCAGGGCCGAGAGGGTGCAGTCGGCGCCGGCGGCCAGCGCGCCGGCGTGGGCCTGTCCGATGTAGCCGGCGCCGGCGACGGCGATGCGGGTCTTGCTCATGCGGTGTCCGTGCCTGTGGGGGCCTTCATTATTTGCGCAGCTTGGCCAGCTCGGCTTCGAGTTCGGCCACGGTGGCGGCGATCGGCTCGCCGTGCTTGGCGATCACCGGCTTCATCTTCTCGCGCAGGATCGCCATTTCATTTGCGGGCAGCTCGGTCACGGCCACGCCGTTCTTCTTCATGTTCTCGATCGCCGAGGCGACCTGCGAGCGCGCCTGCTCGCGCTGGAACTTGACCGACTCGGTGGCGGCCTCCTGGATGAGCTGCCGCTCGGCGGCCGAGAGCCCGTCCCAGAACCGCTTGCTGATCATCACCGACTGCGGGTTGTACTGGTGGTTGGTCATCACCAGGTGCTTCTGCACTTCGTAGAACTTGTTGGCGTTGATCACCGTGACCGGGTTTTCCTGGCCGTCGATGGCGCGTTGCTCCAGCGCCGCATAGACCTCGGGGAAGGGCAGCGGCGTGGGGTTGGCGCCCAGGGCCTTGACCCAGTCCACGTTGATCGGGTTGGGGATCACGCGCAGCTTCAGGCCTTCGAGGTCGGCCACCTTGTTGATGGCGCGGCGGCCATTGGAGATGTTGCGGAAGCCCAATTCGTAGTAGGCCAGGCCGATGATGCCTTTTTCCTGCAGCTTGGCGTGCATCTTCTGGCCGAAGGCGCCGTCCACCACGGCATCGGCCTCGCGGTCGTTGGCGAACATGAACGGGAAGTCGAACACGGCGAAGTCCTTCACCTGGGCGGCCAGGATGCCCGAGTTCATGGACACCATCTCCAGCGTGCCGCCCTGCAGCGCCGACACATTGGCCTGGTCGCTGCCCAGCGTGCCGCCGGGGAACAGGTTGACGCGGAGCTTGCCGCCCGACTTGGCCTGCACCAGCTCGGCGAATTTTTCCATGCCCAGCACCACCGGGTGGCCCTTGGGGTTCTGGGTGGCGAACTTGATGGTCCGGGTCTGGGCCGAGGCGGTGCCCATGGCGGCGGCCAGTGCGGCGATCGACAGAACGGTCTTGAGGAAGGTGCGTTTCATGATGAGCTTGTCTCCAATTCGGGACGGTCGGCACGCGGGCGAGGGGCGGGCGCGGCGCGGCGGCGTGCCTGGAGGCGCCGCGCCGGCAGGTGCCGTCAGTAGAACCAGCTCAGCGGCACCAGAACGATCTGCGGGAAGGCCACCATCAGGAACAGCAGCGCGAACTGCGCCAGCATGAAGGGCCAGACGCCCTTGGTGACCTCGTCCATGCTGACCTTGCCGACGCCGGCCACGGTGTTGAGCACCGTGCCCACCGGCGGCGTGATCAGGCCGATGGCGTTGTTCATGATGAACAGCACGCCGAAGTACACCGGGTCGATGCCGGCGGCCTTCACGATCGGCATCAGCACCGGCGTCAGGATCAGGATGGTGGGCGTCATGTCCATCGCGGTGCCGACCAGGATCACCAGCACCATGATGGCCGCCATCAGCAGGCGCGGGTTGTCCAGCAGCGGCTCCAGCAGGCCGACGATCTGGTCCGGCAGCTGGGCCACGGTGATCAGCCAGGCCGAGACCATGGCGGCGGCGACCAGGAACATGATCACGGCCGTGGTCTTGGCGGCGGACACGAACAGGCCGTAGAGCTGGCTCAGGCGCAGCTCGCGGTAGACGAACAGCGAGACGAGCAGCGCGTAGACGGCCGCCATCACCGCCGCCTCGGTGGGCGTGAAGACGCCGAACTTCAGGCCGACCACGACGATGACCGGCAGGCCGAGCGCGAACAGGGCGTCCTTGAGCGCCACCAGGATCTGGCGCGCACTCGCGCGCGGCGGCGTCTGCGCCTGCTCGCGCCGCGCCACCCGCCACCAGGTGATGCACAGCGCCAGACCCAGCAGGAGGCCGGGCACGATGCCCGCCATGAACAGCTTGGAGATCGAGACGTTGGCGGCGACGCCGAAGATCACGAAGCCGATGCTGGGCGGAATGACCGGCGCGATGATGCTGGCCGAGGCCAGCAGGCCGGCCGAGCGCGCCCTGTCGTGGCCGGCGCGCACCATCATGGGCAGCAGCAGGGCCGAGAGCGCGGCGGCGTCCGCCACGGCGGAGCCCGACAGCGCCGCCATCAGCACCGCGGCCACGATCGCCACGTAGCCCAGGCCGCCCCGCACGTGGCCGACCAGCGTCATCGCGAACTGCACGATGCGCCGGGACAGGCCGCCGGCGTTCATGATCTCGCCGGCCAGCATGAAGAACGGCACGGCCAGCAGCGGAAAGCTGTTGGCGCCTTCGATCACGTTCTGCGCCAGGATCTGGGCGTCGAACAGATCGAGGTGCCACATCAGCGCGGTGCCGCACAGCAGCAAGGCGAACGCGATCGGCACGCCAATGGCCATGGCGGCGAGCAGGGAACCGAGGAAGATGGCAATGGTCATGGTGGCTCCCGTTCTCGATCAGGGGCGGGCGTCGCCGTGCGGCACGTCTTCGGACTCGCGGATGCCGATCAGTTCGCTCTCGTCGAGGCGGCCGGTCAGCAGCCGCCAGAGGTTCAGCAGAAGAACCGGCACGCCCAGCACGGCGAAGACCACGCCGCAGCCGTAGAACCACGCCATGGAGGTTTCCATCACCGCGCTGGTGGTGTCCCAGTTGATCCGGCTCTGCTCCCACGCGCCCTGGAACACCAGACCGCAGATGAACAGCATCAGCACCTGGCTGGCGGCCAGGCAGAACCTGCGGCCGGCCACGGCAGGCGGCTGACCAGCGCATCCGTGCCGAGGTGCGTGCGGTCGGCCAGCGCCACCACCGCGCCCAGGAAGGTCATCCACACGAACAGCCAGCGCGACAGCTCTTCCGACAGCGTGATGCCCGAGTTGAAGCCGTAGCGCAGCACGACGTTGCCGAACACCATGACGACCATGGCCACCAGGCACAGCGCCATGAGCACGGTCAGCGCGCGGCAGTAGTGGCGGATCAGGGAATCGATCATCGGGCGTCTCCTGTGGAAGTTTTTGTCGCTTTTTATTTTGTACGAACTGGTTAGTTCTTAATACAAGGGAAAACCCTAGTCCATCGAAGGGCGCCCACCGGCGCCTCCGGGCAGTTCGGGGAAAGGGGGGCGTCAGTCGGCCCGGACGTAGCGCACGATCATGTCGACCACGGCCGCGCGGCGCAGCGTGGCCACGGCCGGCGCGGTGAAGTCGCGCTTGAAGATCAGGCCGAAGGTGTGGCGGTTGGAGATGTTGAAGAAGGTCAGGGCGGAAATGGACGCATGGATGTCCACCGCGTCGAGCCCTGGCCGGAAGACGCCGCTGGCCACGCCGCGCTCGTACAGCTTCCGGATGGCGGAGATCGCCGGCACATTGAGCTGTTGGATGGTCTTGCTCTGCGCCAGGAACTGGCCGCGGTTGATGTTCTCGCCCGCGACCAGGCGGATGTAGTTCTCATTGCTGGCGTGGTGGTCGAAAGTGAATTCGACCAGGCGGCGCAGCGCGGCTTCCGGGTCCAGGTTCTCGAGGTCCAGCCGGGACTCGATGCTGCGCATGAGCGCGTACGACCGCTCCAGCACCGCGAGGTACAGGCCCTCCTTGCTGCCGAAGTAGTAATAGATCATCCGCTTGCTGGTCTGCGTGGCGGCGGCGATCTCGTCGATGCGCGCGCCCGCGAGTCCCTTCTCGGCGAACTCGGCCAGCGCCACCTCGAGGATGTTGGCCATCGTGCGCTCCGGATCGTTGGTGCGGGTCGGGGCGCGGGTACCTCGCGCACGGGCCGGGCCAGGCGGGCGGCGATTTTGTACCGTTTCGTTCATTTGGCCAGTATACGCGCGCGGCTCCCATGGCGCGACCGCCACCTTCTGCGCACGTGGCCGCAGGCGTGACCGATCGGGCTCAGCCGCCCAAGGCCTTGAGATTGAGTGGATAGGATTTGCCCAGCCACAACGCGCGATCGCGGTGGTCGGCAAGCTCGTCGCCGGTGTTCGGGTGGAGGAACACGTCGAGCGCGCCGTGGTTGAGCACGAGCCAGCCGACGACGTGGCTGAACGCGTGGGGGCCGAACGCGAGCTGGTAGCTCCAGGCGGGGTGCGGCCCGACCGGCTTTTCGTGGAAGCGCCCGATTTCCACCTGAGCGCCGAGTTCGGTGGCGATGCGCTCGCGCAGCGCCCAGGCGGCCTCGCGCGTGGCGGCGTCGAAATAGACGTGGGCGTGCCAGCTTTCGATGGAGGCGGGGTCGCGCACGCTCATGGGAAGGAAAGAGGGATTGGGGGTGACGAGCCTTGACCCCGGCACTGGCTCCACGGTTAGGGCTGCTTGGTTCCCCACCTGACCCGGTTGGCCGCTTCCCCATGCGGGAAGGCCCGTCGAGGGTTATTGTAGGCGACGGGCCGGATCGGCGCCGTCAGCGCAGTTGCAAGTCTTCGTTGCCGAAGGTGATCGACAGGGGCTCGATGACCAGTTGCTTGGGGCCGGCTTCCACGGTACCCGCCACGAGGGCGGGCACGCCCTGGGCCCTGGCGATCGCCACCGTGCGCTCGGCGTCGCCGGCGGGCACGAAGAGCGCGAAGCCCGCGCCCATGTTGAGGGTGCTGTAGGCCTCGCGGTCGTCCTGCTGCGCCTGCTGCTGGATGAAGCGCAGCACCGGCGTGACGTCGGGGATCCGGGTGATGCGATAGGTGAGCTCGGCCGGGTGGCGCAGCAGCTTGCGCCAGCCGTGGCCGGTGATGTTGGCGCAGTAGTGCGGCACGATGCCGGCTTTCGCCAGCGCCTCGGTGACGGGCGAATAGAGCGTGGTCGGCGCGAGCAGCGCCTCGCCGTAGCTCAGGCCCGGCGCCACTTCGGTCAAATAACCCTGCGGCAGCCGCTCGCCCAGCTTGCGCGCCAGGCTCAGCCCGTTGGCGTGGATGCCGCTGGAGGCGAGCAGCACGATCGCGTCGCCCGCGCCGAGCCGGTCGCCCAGCGACAGGCGCGTCTTCGGGTTGACGAGGCCGGTGCAACTGGCCGCGAGGTCGATGCGCCCGGCTTCGACGATGCCGGCCAGCGCCGGCGTCTCGCCGCCGCCCCAGGCCACGCCGCAGGTGTCGCAGGCCTTTTTCCAGCCGGCCACCAGCGCCTGCGCGCGCTGCGCATCGCCGAACCAATCGCTGCCGCCGGCGGCCCAGTAGGCCTGCACCACCAGCGGCGTGGCGCCGACGGTGATGAGGTCGTTGATCGCCATCGCAATGGTGTCCTGCGCGATGCCTTCGTAGTAGTGGCCCTTGCCGGTCAGGCGCGCCATCTCGTCGGCGACCAGGGCCTTGCTGCCCAGGCATTCGACGATGCTGGCCAGGTAGAACGGCCCCACGTCCACCACGTAGGCGGATTCACCGCGCGAGGCCGCGATTTCGCTGAAGCTATGCGCACCCAGGTGGGCGCCGGTGGCCGCGGCGGCGCGCTGCGCGGCCACCTTCAAAGGGTCGATCAGGTCGTAGTTGACGCCGGCCTGTTCGTAGCTCAGCGTGCCGGTGCCGGCGGGGGATGCGGGGGTGGACATGGCCGGGATTATCCGGGATCGCCGACCGGGCCTTCGAGGGGGGCGACCGTAGAATGCAGGGCATGTCCTACCTCGTGCTCGCCCGCAAGTACCGCCCCAAGACCTTCGCCGAAATGGTGGGCCAGGCGCACGTGGTGCAGGCGCTGTCGAACGCGCTGACGACGCAGCGCCTGCACCACGCCTACCTGTTCACCGGGACGCGCGGCGTGGGCAAGACGACGGTCTCGCGCATCCTGGCCAAGTCGCTCAACTGCGTGGGGCCGGACGGGCAGGGCGGCATCACAGCCGAGCCCTGCGGGGTGTGCCAGGCCTGCACCGACATCGACAACGGCCGCTTCGTGGACTACACCGAGCTCGACGCGGCCTCCAACCGCGGTGTGGACGAGGTCCAGGCCCTGCTGGAGCAGGCGGTCTACAAGCCGGTGCAGGGGCGTTTCAAGGTCTTCATGATCGACGAAGTCCACATGCTGACCAACACGGCGTTCAACGCCATGTTGAAGACGCTGGAGGAGCCGCCCGAGTACCTGAAGTTCGTGCTGGCCACGACCGATCCGCAGAAGGTGCCGGTCACGGTGCTGTCGCGCTGCCTGCAGTTCAACCTGCGCCCGATGGCGTCCGAGACCGTGCTCGAGCACCTGCAGCAGGTGCTGCAGACCGAGCAGGTGCCGGCCGACGCGCAGGCGCTGCGCCTCCTCTCGCGCGCCGCGCGCGGCTCCATGCGCGACGCGCTGTCGCTCACCGACCAGGCGATCGCCTTCGGCGGCGGCCAGTTGCAGGAGGCCACGGTGCGCCAGATGCTGGGCGCGGTGGACCGTTCCCACGTGCTGCGCCTGATCGATGCGCTGGCGCGCGGCGATGGCGCCGAGGTGGTCGATACCGTCGAGGCCCTGCGCGTCAACGGCCTCGACGCCGCGTCCACGCTGGAGGAAATGACCGGCGTGCTGCAGCGCATGGCGGTGCTGCAGGCCGTGCCCGGCCGCGCGCCGGCCGATGGCCATGGCGATGATCCCGACGAGGTCCAGATCGCGGATCTGGCGCAGCGCCTGCCGGCCGACGAGACCCAACTGCTCTACAGCCTGTGCCTGCACGGCCGCGGCGAGCTCGGGCTGGCGCCCGACGAGTACGCGGCGCTCACCATGGTGCTGCTGCGGCTGCTGGCGTTCAAGCCGGCGACCACGGGTGCGGCGGTGGCCGCCGCCGGGGAAAAAAAAACCCTGAAAACGGCTGAGGCATCGCCGGCACCGCCTGTCCCACCGGCACCGGTGCCGGTGCGTGCGGTGACGCCGCCGCCCCCATCGCCGCCGCCCCGTTTGGCGGCGCCTGCCGCGCCCGCGAAGGCCGCCGAGCTCTCGCCCCCCAGGGAACTCGACGAAGCGCCCTGGCCCGAGGACGACGGCCCGCCCTGGGAGGAAGAGGCCGCGCCCGCGCCGCCGCGCCGCATGGTGGCCGTTCCGGTGCGCGATGCGGGCGAGCCCGGCCCGCTGGACCGGCCGCGGCCACCGGCCGAGGCGCGCGGCGAGCAGGCGGTGCTGCCGGCGGCGCCGGGCGGCAGCGTCGAAGGCGACTTCTGGTTCGACGCCATCACGCAACTTGTGCGCGCCGAGGCCATCACGGCGCTGGTGCGCGAACTGGGCCTGCAGTCGCAACTGGTGGCGCGCGACGAGGGGCAGTGGCTGCTGCGCGTGGAGCGCGAGTCGCTCAACCAGGGCAACAGCCGCGAGCGCCTGGCCACCGCCTTGAAGACGCTGGGCCACGGGGTGCGGCTGGTGGTGGAGATCGGCACCGTCACCGACTCGCCGGCGCGCCGCCTGGCCTTCGAGGCGCAGCGCCGCCAGCGCGAGGCCGAGGCCCGGATCCTGGAGGACCCGTTCGTGCAGGCGATGATGCGCGACTTTGGCGGCAGAATCGTGCCTGGCACGCTCAAGGCCATCAGCGCCTGAAGACCGATTCGTTTTCTTTCATCCCGATACAAGGATCACCATGTTCAACAAAGGACAACTCGCGGGCCTCATGAAGCAGGCGCAGGCGATGCAGGACAACCTCAAGAAGGCGCAGGACGAACTGGCCACGATCGAGGTCACGGGCGAGTCCGGCGCCGGCCTGGTCAAGGTGGTGATGACCTGCAAGCACGACGTCAAGCGCGTCACCATCGACCCCAGCCTGCTGGCTGACGACAAGGACATGCTGGAAGACCTGGTGGCCGCCGCGTTCAACGCCGCGGTCCGCAAGGCCGAGGAAACCTCGGCGGAGAAGATGGGCAAGATCACGGCCGGCATGCCGGGGCTGCCCGGCGGCATGAAGTTCCCGTTCTGACCGCGCGCTTTCGACCGCGCGTTTTCGTTCGTCCGCTGCCGGCTCCTTCTCATGGCCGAGACCCATTCGCTCGAACTGCTGGTGCAGTCGCTGCGGCGGCTGCCCGGGGTGGGCGTCAAGTCGGCGCAGCGCATGGCGTTCCACCTGCTGCAGCACGACCGCGAAGGCGCGGTGCAGCTCGCGCGGTCGCTGGAGCAGGCGGTGGCCTCGGTGCGGCACTGTTCGCTGTGCCACACCTTCACCGAGGACACGCTGTGCGCCACCTGCCGCGACCCCCGGCGCGACCGCAGCCAGCTCTGCGTGGTGGAGACGCCGGCCGACCAGGCCGCGATGGAGCGCACCGCCGCCTACAAGGGCCTGTACTTCGTGCTCATGGGCAAGCTCAGCCCGCTCGACGGCGTCGGCCCGCGCGACATCGGGCTGCAGACCCTGTTCGACCGCATCGGCGCGCCCGAGTCCGAGGTGCGCGAGGTGATCCTGGCGACCAACTTCACGGCCGAAGGCGAGACCACCGCGCACGTGATCGCGCAGGCCCTCAAGGGCCGCGGCCTGCAGGTGACGCGGCTGGCGCGCGGCGTGCCGGTGGGCAGCGAACTCGAATACGTCGACCTCGGCACGATCGCGCACGCGCTGGTGGACCGGCGCTGACCGGTTCCGGACGTCTGAAAACAACTGAAACGCGCAAGGCCGAAGCGTTGCATCGGCGCGCATCTTCGCTCGGTACAAACCCGCTCGGGAGTGGTCCCGATGCGGGAACTTCGCCCCGCACCTAGTCTCAAGGTTTTTCAGGCAGAACGCCTGAGCCAAGCGAGGGATGCCGGGTCATGTGGAGCCGCCGACATTGGGGTCGAATCTGTGCATCGGGGGCGCTGGCCGCCGCGCTGCCGACCCTGCTGCGTGCGCAGACGGCGCCGGCGAATGCCGGCGCCACCGCGCCGCTGGTGATCGCGGCCTACCACCGGGCGTCGTTCTGCTACCTCCCGCTGGCCATCGCCGAGCGCCTGGGTTATTTCGGCCAGGAGAAGCTCGCGGTGCAGGTGCACGAGTTCGCCGACGCGCAGGCCGCGGCCCAGGCCGTGCGGCAAGGCGCCGCGCAGGTGTTTTCCGCGCCCTACAGCAGCGCCATCGCGCTGCAGGCCAAGGGGCACGACATCCAGTCCTTCGTGCTGCAGGGGCGCACGCCGCAGATCGTGCTGGGCATCTCGGTCCGGACCATGGGCCACTACGGCGAACTCGGCGACCTGCGCGGGCGGCGCGTGGGCGTGGTGGCCGATGGCTCCACCTCGCACCGCATCGCCAGCCTGGTGCTGGGCAAGGCCGGGCTGCGGCCGGGCGAGGTGCAGTACGTGGCCTACCCCTCGCCCGCGCAGGCCGTGCTGGCGTTCCGCCGCGGCCACCTGGACGCGATCAGCTACAACGACCCCACGGTCACCGAACTGGAGCAGGGCGGGGAGCTGCGCGTGGTGGTCGACACCCGGAGCACGCGCGGCACGGCCGACGTGTTCGGCGGTCCCATGCCCTCGGGGTGCCTGTGCGCGCCGGGCAGCTTCGTGGTCCAGCACCCGCGCGAGGTCCAGGCCCTGACCAATGCCATGGTGCACGCGCTCAAGTGGCTGCAGACGGCCGGTCCTTCCGACATCATCAAGACCGTGCCCGAGCACTACTTCCAGGGCGACCGCGCACTCTACCTGGCCGCGTTCGCGCGGGTGCGCGAGGCCTGGGCGGTCGACGGCCTCATGCCCGAAACCGGGCCGGCCACGGCGGCGCGTATGCTGGCGCTGTTCGAGGAAGCGGGCGCGGTCCAGCGGGTGGACCTGGCGCGCACCTTCACCAACGATTTCGCGCGCCGGGCCAAGGCGAAATTCAAGGCATGACTGCTGAGTAGGCCCTGGCTCAGGGCTTCTTCGCCGTCTTGGCGCTCGACGCCACCCGGGCCTTGCTCGAACTGCCGCTGCTGGCCGCCTGGGGCTTCTTGGCGGGGGGCTTGGCGGCCGCGGTGGTGGTCTTCTTGCCGGGCGCTGGCTTCTTGGCCGCCGTCTGCTGGAGGGGCGGCTTCTTGGCGCTGCTGCTCGCCACCGCCGCCTTCCGGGGCAGCATGAGCGTGACGCGCTGGCCCGCCTTGAGCGGTGCGTTCACCGACGACAGCTTGTTCCATTCCACGATGCTGGCCGCGCTGACGCCGTAGCGGCGCGCCAGGCGCGCGAGGTTGTCGCCCTGGCGCACTTGCACCACCGTGCGCCGCACGGCGACCTCGGGCTGCAGGCTCAGCTGGGCGTTGTCGGCCACGTGCACGGGCACGTCGCCGTTGCGCCGGTCGGTGCGCGGCACGAGCAGGCTCGATCCCGCGCGCACCAGCATGCGCGGCGGGATGTTGTTGACCTTGCGCAGCTCCGCCTCGCTCATGCCCACGCGCGCGGCCGCCTGGGCCGCGGTCATGGTGCTGGGCACGACCCAGGCCGTCCAGCTCGCCACCGGGCCGCTGTGGCTGCGCAGGTTCTGCTCGAAGATCATCGCGTTGTCCCAGGGCAGCAGGATGTTGGGCGTGCCCGCGGCCATCACCATCGGCTGCTTGAGGGACGGGTTGAGCACGCGGAAGTCGGCTTCGCTGACGCCGGCGAGCTGGGCGATGACGGCCACGTCCATGTCGCGCTCGAGCGTGACGGTGTCGAAGAACGGGTGGTTGCCGATCAGGGGCAGCGTGGTGCTGAAGGCCTCGGGCCGCGCGATGATGTTCTTGACCGCCTGCAGCTTGGGCACGTACATGCGCGTCTCCAGCGGCATGCTCAGGTCGGTGTAGCCGGTCGGTTCGCCTTGCCGCTGGTTGCGGGTGATGGCGCGGTTGACGTTGCCCTGGCCCCAGTTGTACGCGGCCAGCGCGAGATGCCAGTCGCCGAAGCGGGTGTGCAGTTGCTGCAGGTAGTCGAGCGCCGCGCGCGTGGACGCGAGCACGTCGCGCCGGTCGTCGCGGAAGACGTTCTGCTTGAGGTCGAACGATTGGCCGGTGGCCGGCATGAACTGCCACATGCCGGCGGCGCGCGCGCTGGAGACCGCCTGCGGGTTGAACGCGCTCTCGATGAAAGGCAGCAGCGCCAGTTCCATGGGCAGGTTGCGGCGCTCGATCTCCTCCACGATGTGGAACAGGTAGCGGCGCGAGCGCTCGGTCATGCGCTGCATGTAGTCGGGGCGCGTGGCGTACCACTGCTCGCGGTCGCGCACTAGGTCGCCCTCCAGGTCGGGCATGGCGAAGCCGCGCCGGATGCGGTCCCACAGGTCGGTCGGCGCCGACAGGCTGGTCACCGCGGGCGGCTGGGTCTCGGCGGTGCCGATCGCGCTCAGCGGGATGTGGCTGGGCAGGCGGTAGGACGGCAAGGGGCTGCTGGGCGCGGGCTCGGCGGACGGCGGCGGAACGGCCGCGGTGGCGGCGGTCGCGTCGTCTGCCGGTGCGGGGGCAGAAACCGGGGCAGGAGGCAGGGAGGGGGTGGCGCAGCCGCCGAGCAGCAGGGCCAGGGCCGTGCCGGCCGCGAGCAGCCAGCGGCGGGAGGCCCCGAGGGAGGGCGGGGAGCAGCAGGTCATCGAAACGTGTTCTTCCATTCCCGAAGCGTGGCGAAGATCGCCACCGCGTCGGCGGGTTGGCCCGGCGCGTGGGCCTGGGCGGACCGCATGACCTCGGCCTGCGCGGTGCGCAGGAAGGGGTTGATGCGTTTTTCCAGGCCGATGGAGCTGGGCAGCGTGGGAAAGTTCTGCGCCCGCCGCGTTTCGCAGTCCCGCAGGTAGGCGGCCAGGTCGGCGTTGCGCGGCTCCACCGCCTGGGCGAACCGCAGGTTGGACAGCGTGTACTCGTGCGCGCAGCAGACCCGGGTGTCGCCCGGCAGCGCCGCCAGCCGGGTCAGCGAGTCCAGCATCTGCCCGGGCGTGCCCTCGAACAGGCGGCCGCAGCCGCCCGAGAACAGGGTGTCGCCGCAGAACAGCAGCGGCGAGCCCGGCGCCTCGGCGGCGTAATAGGCGATGTGGCCGGCCGTGTGGCCCGGCACTTCGATGACCTCGAAGCGCAGGCCCAGGGCCTGGACCTCGTCGCCGCCGGCGACGCGCTGCAGCGGTTCGGGCATGCGCTCGCGGGCCGGGCCGAACACGCGCGCGCCGCTGGCTTCGCGCAGCGCCGCCACGCCGCCGGTGTGGTCCGCGTGGTGGTGGGTGACGAGGATGGTGTCCAGCCGCAGCCCCTGCTCCGAGAGCCAGCGGGCCACGCCCTCGGATTCGCCCGGGTCGACCACCAGCGCCCGCTGGCCGTCGTGCAGCGCCCAGATGTAGTTGTCGTTGAAAGCCGGGATCGGGACGAGCTGCATGGGCGATCGGATGTCGGTGAGGACGTGTAGAGTGCGGGGCTGGCTTTGGCGGCCTTGCGCAGTGTCGCAGACTTCGGGCCGGGGATGCCCTGGCGCCAGACAAACCATGACCGAAAAAATTATAGGGTTGACAGAGTGGCTAGCGACCGCTCCCGGCCAGTATCTGCTGGCCTGGGAACAGGACCGGTGCGACCAGGTGGCGGCCGACCTGTTCGGTTTCAACGCGCTGCAACTGGGCCTGCCCGAGCTCGATGCCCTGCGCAGCAACCGCATGCCGCACCGCTGGCTGGCCTTGCCCGACGCCTCGCCGGCCGAGCCGGCGCCGGCGGGCGGCGCCCGGGTGGCGCTGATCGCGGACGCGGCGGCCCTGCCTTTCCCGCCCGCCAGCCTGGACCTCGTGGTGCTGCCGCACACGCTGGAACTCAGCGCCGACCCGCACCAGGTGCTGCGCGAGGTCGAGCGCGTGCTGGTGCCGGAAGGCCGGCTCGTGATCTCGGGCTTCAACCCGGCCAGCCTCTGGGGCCTGCGGCAGGCGCGCGCGCGCCTGTGCGCTCAGGTGGGCTTCACCGCCTTCGGCGCCTCGGACCTGTACCTGCCGCGTTCCGGCGAGTTCATCGGCCCCTGGCGCCTGCGGGACTGGCTGCGGCTGCTGAGCTTCGAGCTGGAGTCGGACCTGTTCGGCTGCTACCGGCCCGCGGTGCGGACCGACAAATGGCTGCAGCGCTACGCCTGGCTGGACGAGGCCGGCGCCCGCTCGTGGCCGATCTTCGGCGCGGTGTATTTCATGGTGGCGGTCAAGCGCGTGCGCGGCGTGCGCCTGCTCGGACCGGCCTGGAAGCCCCGGCGCGCGGCCGCCGCCGCGCCGGTCCCGGTGGCGAACCGCCATTGAGCCGGGCCCCGTCCATCGATCTCATTCCAAGGAGTGCTTTTTGAAACATGTGGTGATCTACACCGACGGCGCCTGCAAGGGCAATCCCGGCCCGGGCGGATGGGGGGCCTATCTGCGCGCCGAAGACGCCGAGAAGGAACTCTGGGGCGGCGAGCCCAACACCACCAACAACCGCATGGAACTCACCGCCGTGATCGAGGCGCTCGGCGCGCTCAAGCGCCCGTGCCGGGTGTCGCTCTACCTCGACAGCCAGTACGTGCGCAAGGGCATCACGGAATGGATCCATGGCTGGAAGCGCAAGGGCTGGGTGACCGCGGACAAGCAGCCGGTAAAGAACGCCGACCTGTGGCAAAAGCTCGATGCGCTGGTGCACGGCGGCGTGCACCAGATCGAATGGCACTGGGTCAAGGGCCATGCGGGCGATCCCGGCAACGAGCGCGCCGACGCCCTGGCCAACCGGGGCGTCTCGGCTTGAGGCGGAAAACCGGCCGGGAAATGTGGAACTTCTCACTGCCGTAGGGGCTCAGCACTGCTACATTTCGTTTCTTTGGTCGCGTCGCATCCGCCTCGGGTGCCTGGTTTCTTCCCTGGACGAATCCTCCATGGCGAATAAAGCGCTGTATGTCTTGGTGGCCGTGGTAGGCATCGGCCTGGCCTCGGGTGCGGGTTGGTGGTACCAGAACCGGGCCCCCGCGGGGACCGCAGCCAAGGCGCCGGCGGGCGCCGCCCCCTCGGGGGGCGCCGGGCTGGCGGGCAACCCGGAAGCGCCCAGCGTGGAGGTCGCCCGGGTGCGCACCACGGCGCTGAAGGACGACGCCCAGGCGGTCGGTTCGCTGCGCTCGCGCCAGAGCGTGACCATCAAGCCCGAGACCGCGGGCCGGGTCTCGCGCATCGCGTTCGCCGACGGCGCCCAGGTGCGGCGTGGGCAGGTGCTGGTGCAACTGGACGACACCCTGCAGCGCGCCGAGCTCAGCCAGGCGCAGGCGCAGCTCTCGATCGCGCGGGCCAACCTCAAGCGCAACCAGGAACTGGTGGCGCAGAACTTCGTCGCGCAGCGCGTGGTGGACGAAAGCCAGGCCAGCCTGCAGGTCGCCGAGGCCCAGGTGGCCCTGGCCGAAGCCCGGCTGCAGCGCATGCGCATCACGGCGCCGTTCGACGGCACGGTCGGCCTGCGCAGCATCAACCTGGGGCAGTACGTCAAGGACGGCGACGAACTGGTCAACCTGGAGGACACCTCGCAGCTCACCGTGGACTTCCGGCTGCCCGAGCGCTACCAGAGCCGCATCGCGCCGGGGCAGGGCGTGCAGGTCCAGCTCGACGCCCTGCCGGGCCGGACCTTCGAGGCGCGCGTGTTGGCGGTCGACCCGCTGCTCGACGCCAACGGACGCTCCATCGCGGTGCGGGCGGTCATGCCCACCAGGACGCCGAACGCCGCCGACCTGCGGCCCGGCATGTTCGCGCGCGTGCAGATCGTGTTCTCGGTAAACGAGCGGGCGCTCGTGGTGCCGGAGGAGGCCCTGGTGCCGCAGGCCGGCCAGCAGTTCGTCTACACGCTCGACGAGCAGGGGCAGGGCGATGCGAAGAAGCTGGTGTCGCGCCGCGTCGAGGTCGAGCTCGGCGCGCGCCGAGGCGCCGACGTCGAGATCGTCAAGGGCCTCAAGGCTGGCGATCTGGTGGTGGTCGCGGGCCAGCAGCGACTGCAGCGCGATGGCACGGTGGTGCGCGTGGTCGACCTCGCGAGCGCCGGCACCAACACCGGCGGGCGCCCGGCGCAGTGATGCGGTGACGCCGCGGCTTTCACCCAGGACCTTCGGGACCCTCAGGAGTCTGTATGCAACTGCCTGAAATCGCCATCCGGCGTCCGGTCTTTGCCTCGGTGCTGTCCATGCTGATCGTGCTGGTCGGCCTGGTCTCGTTCAACGGGCTGTCGGTGCGCGAGTACCCGCGCATCGACGAGCCCACGGTCACCGTGACCACGCGCTTCGGCGGCGCTTCCAGCGAGGTGATCGAATCGCAGGTCACCAAGGTGCTGGAGGATTCGCTGGCCGGCATCGAGGGCGTGGACATCATCACCTCGATCAGCCGGCAGGAGCAGAGCCAGATCACGGTGCGCTTCAAGCTCGAGCGCGACCCCGACTCCGCCGCCGCCGACGTGCGCGACAAGGTCAGCCGCGTGCGCCAGCGCCTGCCCGATGACGTGGACGAACCCACCATCGCCAAGGTCGAGGCCGACGCCACGCCGGTCATCTGGCTCGCGCTCAACTCGGACACCGTCTCGCAGTTGCAGCTCAGCGACCTGGCCAACCGCCTCATCAAGCCGCGCCTGCAGACCGCGCCCGGCGCCGCCGACGTGCGCATCTATGGCGAGCGGCGCTTCTCCATGCGCGTCTGGCTCGACCCGGACCGGCTCGCGGCCTACAACCTCACCACGCAGGACGTGGAGGACGCGCTGCGCCGCTCCAACCTGGAGGTGCCGGCCGGGCGCATCGAAAGTTCGCAGCGCGAGTTCAACGTCACGGCCGCCACCGACGTGCAGACGCCCGAGCAGTTCCGTGCCATCGGCATCCGCACCATCAACGGCCAGACCATCCGCATCGGCGACGTGGCGCGCGTGGAAGAAGGGCCGCAGGACGAGCGCGTGTCCGTGCGCTACAACGGCCGCGACGCGCTCTCGCTCGGCGTGATCCGCCAGGCCACGGCCAACCCGCTGGAGCTCTCGGCGGCGGTGCAGCAGATGCTGCCGCGCATCGTCGAGGAGCTGCCCCCCGGCGTGAGCATCGAGGTGGCCAACGACAACTCCATCTTCATCGACCGCTCCATCAAGGCGGTCTACACCACCATCGCCGAAGCCGTGGTGCTCGTGGCCCTGGTGATCTTCGTCTTCCTGCGCACGCTGCGCGCCTCGGTCATTCCACTGATCACCATCCCGGTGAGCCTGATCGGCTCCTTCGCGTTGATGGGCCTGTTCGGCTTCTCCATCAACACGCTCACCTTGCTGGCGCTGGTGCTGGCCATCGGCCTGGTGGTGGACGATGCCATCGTGATGCTGGAGAACATCTACCGCCACATCGAAGAGGGCATGAAGCCCTTCGACGCGGCCATCAAGGGCGCGCGAGAGATCGGCTTCGCCATCGTCGCCATGACGCTCACGCTGGCGGCGGTGTACGCGCCGCTGGCCTTCACGCCCGGGCGCACCGGCCGGCTGTTCGCCGAGTTCGCGCTGGCGCTGGCCGGCGCGGTGGTGGTGTCGGGCTTTGTGGCGCTCACGCTCTCGCCCATGATGTGCTCCAAGCTGCTGCGCCACGTGGACAAGCCCAGCGGCTTCGACCGCTTCATGGAGTCGGTCCTGGTGCGCGTGAACGCAGCGTACGACCGCCTGTTGGGCCTGTCGCTGAACGCGCGCTGGCTGGTGGTGGCGGTCATGATCGCCAGCGCCGGCACGAGCTGGTGGCTGCTGCAGACCACGCGCTCGGAGCTGGCGCCGATGGAAGACCGCGGCGTGGTCATGGCCAGCATCAACGGGCCGGACGGCGCCACACTGGCCTACACCCGCCGCTACACCGAAGCGATCGAGAAGATGGCCATGGAGCAGCCCGAGTTCGACCGCATCTTCGCGGTCGTGGGCAATCCCTCGGTCGCCCAGGGCAGCGTGACCATGCGCGGCAAGCCCTGGGAAGAGCGCGAGCGCACCACCATGGAGATCGCGCGCTCGCTCTCGCCGGCCATGGCCGCGCTGCCGGGCATCAGCGCCTTCCCGATCACGCCGCCCTCGCTCGGCCAGGGGTTCCGCGAGCGGCCGGTCAACTTCATCATCGTCACCAGCGACACCTACGAAAACCTCTCGGCCGTGGTGCGCCAGTTCGTGGACCGCATGGCCCAGAACCCCGGGCTGGTGCAGGTGGACACCGACCTGCGCCTGAACAAGCCCGAGATCCGGCTCGACGTGGACCGCGAGCGCGCGGCCGACATGGGCGTGAGCGTGGACGCGATCGCGCGCACCGTGGAGTCCATGCTGGGCGGGCGCACGGTCACGCGCTACAAGCGCGATGGCGAGCAGTACGACGTGGTGGTGCAGACCGTGTCGGCCAACCGCAGCACGCCGGAGGACATCGAGCGCCTGTTCGTGCGCGGCCGCGGCGATGCGATGATTCCGCTCGCGTCGCTGGTCACGACGCGCGAGGTCGTGGTCCCGCGCGAACTGAACCACTTCGGCCAGCGCCGCAGCGCCTCGATCACGGCCAACATCGCGCCCGACTACTCGCTCGGCGAGGCGCTGGCCTTCATGGAGCAGACCGCCGCCGAGATCCTGCCGGCCGGCTACGCCACCGACCTGAACGGGCAGAGCCGGGAGTTCCGCGCCGCGTCGGGCTCGCTGGCGATGGTATTCGTGCTGTCCCTGCTGTTCATCTACCTGGTGCTCTCGGCCCAGTTCGAGAGCTTCGTCGATCCGCTGATCATCCTGCTCTCGGTGCCCCTGTCCATGCTGGGCGCGCTGCTGGCCCTCAAGCTGACGGGCGGCACGCTCAACGTGTTCAGCCAGATCGGGCTGATCACCTTGGTCGGCCTGATCACCAAGCACGGCATCCTGATCGTGGAGTTCTCCAACCAGCTCCGGGCGCAGGGCCTGGACAAGCTGGAAGCCGTCAAGAAGGCCGCCGGCCTGCGCCTGCGGCCCATCATGATGACCACCGGCGCCATGGTGCTGGGCGCCGTTCCGCTGGCGGTGGCCACCGGCGCCGGCGCCGAAAGCCGCCAGCAGATCGGCTGGGTCATCGTCGGCGGCATGAGCGTGGGCACCTTGCTCACGATCTTCGTCGTGCCCACCATGTACACGCTGCTTTCGCGCCGGAAGGCGCCGAGCGCCGGCCCTGCGCCCGCCGCGGTGCCGCCGCACCACCACGAGCCGGTGCCTGCGAAGTAATGCGGCGCGTTGGACTCATCTCCGACACGCACGGCCTGCTGCGCCCGGAGGCGGAACACTTTCTTCGCGGCGCGGACCTCATCGTCCACGCGGGCGACGTCGGCGGCCCGGAGATCCTGCACCACCTGGCCCGGATCGCGCCGGTCACGGCCGTTCGCGGCAACAACGACCATGGCGCATGGGCCGATGGGCTGGCGCAGACGGCGTGCCTGACGGTGGAGGGCGTTCGCCTGTACGTCCTGCACGACATGGCCCAACTGGCCATCGACCCGCAGGCCGACGGCGTTCAGGTCGTCATCGCCGGCCATTCGCACAAGCCATCCGTCGAAACCAGGGATGGCATCGTCCGCGTCAATCCCGGCAGCGCGGGACCGTGCCGTTTCCGCTTGCCCATTTCCGTTGGAGAATTGATCGTTCAAGGTGCGTCGGTCTCCGCCCGCACCGTGGTGCTGGAGGGATGACCATGAATTACGTGCACATCGTCGCCGTGCTGGCGGTTCTGCAGTTCTTTGCGTTCGGCATGCTGGTGGGCCGCGCCAGGGCGAAGTACGGGATCCGGGCGCCCGCCACGTCCGGGCACGAGCTGTTCGAGCGGGCCTTTCGCATACACGCCAACACGCTGGAGCAGTTGGTTGGCTTCCTGCCAGTCCTGCTGATGGCCAGCGTGTACTGGCCGAACGCCGCCGTTGCCGGCATCGGCGCCATCTACCTGGTCGGCCGCATGCTCTATTGGCGCACGTACCTTGCGGACCCGGGAAAACGCGCCCTGGGGTTCATCCTGACGGTCATTCCGACGTTCGTTCTGGCGGTGGCTGTCGTGGTCGGCGCCATGGCCCGGCACGCGGCCTGACTGCGCGGCGCGCCTCAAACGCCAGCGCTCAAAGGAGCTTTCATGCGCCATCTCATCTCCGCCATGCTGGTGGTGGTCGCCATCATTCACCTTCTGCCGCTTTCCGGCGTGCTCGGCGGCGCGCGGTTGGCCGCGCTCTATGGGACGGCGTTCGATGAGCCCAACCTGGCGATCCTCATGCGCCATCGAGCCGTGCTGTTCGGCCTGCTGGGGGCATTTCTTCTGTATGCCGCCTTTCGGCCGGATCTCCAGCCCATCGCGTTCATCGCCGGATGCGTGAGCGTGCTCTCGTTTCTTTACCTGGCGTGGTCGGTCGGCGGGTACAACGCGCAGCTTGGCCGCGTGTTGGCGGCCGATCTCGTCGCCCTCGTCTGTCTCGTCATCGGCATGGCGGCCTACGCCCGCCTGCGGTACGGAGGCTAGGACCCGACCCGTTTTGGTTCCTGAGGTGGGCCGGGCCGTGCTCGCCAACCGTGGATGCGTTCCCATCGGGCCCGCCATTCACGTCGCGGCCTATCCTTGGGCCCCATGCCACTGCTCTGCGCGTACCTGCTCGAGTCCTCCGTTCTGAGCGATGCCGAACTTGCGGCACGCTACGCACAAGTTCGAGAGCTGGTCACCGAATGGCTCCGGGTGGACAAGGAGGTCGACGACCCGTGGGCCGACGCCGGCGACTTCGACTCCTCGACCCGCAATGGGCGTGGCCGCTTCGAGCGTCAGCAGGTGATCGGTCCGATCGGCGCGCTCGAAGAGGTGCGGCTCGAAGAGTTCACACGCGCCGGCCAGGTCTTTACCACATACGTCGCGACCGTGGCCCACGCCGAGAAGCTCAGGGTCTATTGCACGCTGAACGTCGCGAACGCCGAAGGCGTCGTGACGCCGCTCTCGGTGGATCCGCGCTGCCCGTCTGTCGTCAGGGCCGTGCTCGGCGCCCATGCGGATTGGTGCCTGAGCCACTCGCCGCTTCCCTTGCCGAGGCCCTGCTCGATGACCGGCGAGGCCGGCGGCCGGCGCCTCGCCGACGAGATTCGCGATGTCCATCGGATCCTGCCGATCATCGTCGTCTCCGCCATCGACGGCGAGTTCCTGTGGCCCCGCCTGCCGGATGAGCTGGCGTTCGATCTCGCCGGACTCGCCAAGGTCGTGTCGGTCGACGACGAAGCGACATGGGCGCTGTCCGATGGCGTGGGCAAGCTGCATTCCTGCTACAAGGGCGCCGTCCGCCTCTATTGGCCTGCCCGCTTGCGTTCCGATGGCGGGGTGTTCTTCAACAGCTCGGTCTGGACCGCCTCCGTGCTGCTCTCCAACGACCGGGACGGCAAGGGCTGCAGCCGGTTCCGCTCCATGCTGCGGCGCACGCTGATGTCCACCGCCGCGTCCTCGATCGCCCCGCCGCCGGCCATCCGCGAGATCCAGGACGCGGGCGCGCGCAGCCGGATCGAGGCGCTCGCGCGGCAAGCCGCTCCCGACGCCGCAGCGCTGGCGGAGGCCAGACGGTATGCCCAGGAGAACCAGGCGCTCAAGAGTCGGATCGAGCAGCTTCAAGACGAACTGGCCAAGGCCAACGCGTGTGCGGCGGTGCGAGGGCGCCCATGACGTGCCGGTGCCGGGCATATGCGTTTCAGTTTTTCATGGCGCTGCGCGCCACCCGCATCGCATGAAACGGCCCAACCCAGAGACAGCGAGGGTCCGGCTTTGCCGGCCCGAGATGTCGTCCCCCCTCCAAGCGCCGCGCAGCGGCGCGCCAGAGAGGGGGGAAGCCGCAAAGCGGCGCAGGGGGGTGTCTCATCTCAGGCGATGGCCGCCGGCAGCGGAGAGCGGTCGGCCAGTTCGCCCAGTTCCATCAGCAACCGCGCGCACAGATCCCCCCGCTCGGCAGGCCGGTCGTTCCAGCGGTTGTGCTGCTCCAGCGGGTCGTGTCGCAGGTCGTACAGCTCGCACAGCGCCGGCTCGTTGGACACGGTCAGCCGCCAGTCCGCGCTGATCAGGCTGCGCAGGCGGTAGCGCCGCGTGCGGCCGTGGGGCAGCAGCACCGGCTCGCTTTCCACGATCACGCCGGGGCGCGCGGGCCCGGGTGCCTGCGGCGCCCGCAGCCATGGCAGCAGGCTCAGGCCCTGCATGCCGTTGCAGGGCGCCAGGCCGCAGCGGGCCAGCACGGTCTGGGCGATGTCCAGCGTGCTGGCCGGCGCGTCCAGCGCCTCGCCGCGCACGGGACTGGCCGGGTCGCGCCAGATGAAGGGCACGCGCGTCAGGCCGTCGAAGTGCATGGCACCCTTGAGCACCATGCCGTGGTCGCCCATCATGTCGCCGTGGTCGCTGGTGAAGATCACCACGGTGTCACCGTCCAGGTCCAGTTCGCGCAGCGTGGCCGTCAGGCGCCCCACCTGCTGGTCGATCAGCGCGATCATGCCGAAGGTCAGGGCCAGGATTTCCTGGCATTCGCGGGGGCTCACGCCGAAGGCGCCGTAGCCCTCGCGCGACCCGCCCTCCCGGGTGTGGCGGTGCACGTCGGCCAGCAACTGCGAGTCGCCGGGCGTATGGAAACTGGCGGGCAGGGCGATGTCTTCGGGGCGGTACATGTCCCAGAAGCGGCCTGGCGGCGTGAAGGGGTGGTGCGGGTCGGGGAAGGAAACCTGGAGGAAAAACGGCTGGTCCGGGGCCGAGCGCGCGTGCTTGCGCAGCCATGCATCGCCGCGTTCGCCCACCCAGGTCGAGGGGTAGAGCGCCTCGGGCAGGGCGGTGCGCCAGGCCTGCGGGGCGCCATAGCGCGGGTCCGGTTGCGCGTTGCCGCGCCCGCGCAGCGAGTCCGGCGCGGGGTGGCGCTCGGCCAGCCATTGGGCGTAGTCGCCGTGCACCTGGTCGCCGTGCAGCGTGGCCAGCTCCACGTGGTCGAAGCCGTAGTAGGGCGTTTCCACCGCGCGGCGCTGGCGGTTGCGCCAATCGGGCGTCCACTCGTTGCCGTAGGCGGCGCCCGAGCGGGCGTGCTTGCGGGCATCGATCAGCTCGGGTGGTGGCGGCGTTCCACCGTTCGCGTTGACCCAGCCGCGGCGCTGCGGCCCGTCGTAGCCAAAGGCCTGCAGGTGCGATTTGCCGATCAGCGCGGTGGCGTACCCGGCCGCGCGGAGCAGCTCGACGACCGTGGTGTGCTCGCGCGACAGGTTCACGCCGTTGTGCACCACGCCATGCAGCGAGGGCAGGCGGCCGGTCATCAGCGTGGCGCGGGTGGACATGCAGGTGGTGCTGGCCGCATGGAAGCGGGTGGCCCGCACGCCGTCCCAGGCCAGGGCGTCGATATGGGGCGTGCGCAGCAGCGGGTGGCCGGCGCAGCCCAGGTGGTCGGCACGCTGCTGGTCGGTGACGATCAGCAGCACGTTGGGGCGGCGTGGGGTCATGGGTGGTGTGAACAGGCCCTAGTCGGCGGTGATCCGGAACCGCTGGATGATGGTGCCGTAGCGCTGGTAGTCCTCGCGCGTCTTGCTGGCGAAGGATGCGCGCGATTCGTCGTGCACCACCTGGCTCATGGCCTGGAATCGCGCGGCCACTTCGGGGATCCGCAGCACCGCGTTGATATGGCGGTGGATGTCGTCCGCCAGCGCCGGCGGCATGCCCTTGGGGCCGTAGACGCCGAACCAGATGTCGGTTTCCACGCCCGGGAAACCTTGCTCGGCCATGGTGGGCACGTCGGGCAGCAGCGGGCTGCGCGCCTTGTCCACCGTGGCCAGCGGCACCAGCTTGCCGGTGTCGATCAGCGGCTTGGCGACGGGCAGCCCCAGGTAGGTCAGCTTCACGTGGCCGCCCAGGACGTCGTTGATGGCGGGGCTCGTGCCCTTGTAGGGCACGTGGTCCAGGCGCAGGCCCGCAGCCTGGTTGAACAGCTCGCCCGCGATGTGCATCGGCGTGCCGTTGCCCGAGCTCGCGTAGCTCAGTCCGGGCTGGGCCTTGGCCAGCGCGACCAGTTCGCGCGCATTCTTCACCTGGAGGCTGGGGTGGGCCAGCAGCAACATGGACGAGGACGACAGCAGGGCGATGGGCGTGAAGTCGCCGATCACGTCGGCGGGTTTCGCCGCGCCCGGCGGCAGCACGTGCGGGGCCATGGTGAAGGTGTTGGGCGTGACGAGCAGCGTGTGGCCATCGGGCTCGGCGCGGGCCACGGCGTCGTTGCCCAGGTGGCCGGCCGCGCCGGGCCGGTTGTTCACGATCACGAGCGTGTTCCAGCGTGCCTGCAGGTGCTGGCCGAGCAGGCGGGCGATCTGGTCTGGTGCGCCGCCGGCCGGGAACGACACCACCAGCGTGACGGGTTTGCCGGCCTGGGTGGGCATGGCCTGGGCCGCGGCCATGCCGGTGCCGGCGGCAAGGGCGGTGGCGGCCAGCAAGGGCAGGGCGAGGGAACGGAACATGGGGCTCTCCAAGGGTCGGATGGTGGGGTCGGGCCACTTTACCGAGCGGGTTTTCGGCGTCATAGTGGCAAGCCCCTTGAAACAGCTACAAGCAGGAATTGCAGATTCATGGACCGTCTGCGCTGGATCACCACCTTTCTGGCCGTCGCCGGCGCTGGAAACTTCAGCCGCGCCGCGCGGGGTCTGCACGTGTCGCCCCAGGCGGTCAGCGCCCAGATGTCGCAGCTCGAGGACTGGCTGGGTGTCCGCCTGTTTCTGCGCACCACGCGCCGCATGGCGCTGACCGAAGAAGGGCGGCTGTTCCTCGATCGCTGCCAGGGCGGGCTGCAGTTGATCGAAGCGGGCGAACGGGAGCTGCGGGAGCGCCGCGACGAAGCCGTGGGCAGCCTGCGCCTGGTGGCGAGCCCGAGCCTGGGCCAAGTGCTGGTGGCGCCGCTGGTGGCGCGCTTCTGCGAGCAGTACCCCCGGTTGCAGGTCGAGCTGTTGACCCAGCACCAGTTCCCCGACGTGGTCGATCTGGGGGCGGACGTGGGCGTGATCGGCGGCGAGCTGCCCACCAGCTCGCTGGTGGCGCGCAAGGCGGGGCGTTTCACCCACGTGCTGTGCGCATCGCCCGGCTATCTGGAGGCCCACGGCACGCCGGCCACCGCGCTGGAGCTGTCAAGCCATCGCTGCATCGGCCTGCGCCACCCCCACACGGGCCGCATCTGGCCTTGGACTTTCGAAGCCGACGGCCATGTCATGGCGATCGAGCCGGCGCTGGTCATGGTGACCCAGAATCCGGCGGTGCAGCGCCAGTTGGTGCTGCACGGCGCCGGCATCGCGCAGGTGGCTGACTACTTCGCCCGGCCCCACCTGCAAAGCGGTGCCTTGGTGGAGGTGTCGATCGGCTACACCGGCCCGCGCATCGACGTGCACGTCTTCATGCCCCGGCGCGAGCACGTGCCCAGGCGAAGCCGGCTGCTGAGCGATTTTCTGTTCGAGGGGTTGAAGCGGGCGATGGCGGGGTAGGCCGGAGACCCGGGGCTCCGTGGAATCAGAGCACCCCGTTGAACATCATCACCTCCACGACGTCGCCCTCGGCCACGCGGCCCTGGGCGTGGTGCAGGACGATGAGGCCGTTGGCCTCGTGCATGGAGCGCAGCACGCCCGAGCCCTGGTTGCCGGTGGTGCGCACCTGAAGCTGGCCGTCGGGCGCGCGGGTGACGATGCCGCGCTGGTACTCGGTGCGGCCGGGTTTTTTCTGCATCGCCTCCTGGCTGCGGGCCTGCAGCAGCGGGGGCGTGTGGGCGGCGACGTCGGCCACGCCCATCATCTGGAGCAGCGCCGGGCGCACGAAGGCGAGGAAGGCCACCATCACCGCCACGGGGTTGCCGGGCAGCCCGAACACGGCCGCGCCGCCGCACAGGCGGCCGACCGCCAGCGGCCGGCCGGGCCGCATCGCGACGCGCCAGAAGGCGACGTCGCCCAGGCGCTGCATCATGGCCTTGGTGTGGTCCGCCTCGCCCACGCTGACGCCGCCGCTGGTGATGACGGCGTCGGCCTGCTCGCCGGCTTGCAGGAAGGCGGCTTCCAGCGCGGCGGGGTCGTCCCGCACCACGCCCAGGTCGATCACTTCCACGCCCAGGCGCGTGAGCAGGCCGATCACGGTGTAGCGGTTGCTGTCGTAGACCGCGCCTTCGCGTGGGGCCTGGCCCAGGCTCAGGATCTCGTCGCCGGTGGAAAAATAGGCCACGCGCAGGCGGCGGAACACGCGCACCGTGGGCAGGCCGAGGCTGGCGATCAGGCCGAGCGCGGCGGGCCCGAGCAGCTCGCCCCGGCGCAGGGCCGGCCGGCCGGCCATCAGGTCTTCGCCGCAGGGGCGGCGGTTGTCGCCCGCGCGCACCGCACCGGCGGGAATGGCGACGTGTTCGCCTTCGACCTGCACCAGCTCCAGCGGCACCACCGTGTCCAGCCCGGCCGGCAGGATGGCGCCGGTCATGATCTTCACGCACTCGCCCGCGCCCACGCGGCCGCTCCAGGCTCTACCGGCGAGCGCGGTGCCGGCCACGCGCAGGCGCAGCGGCTGGCCGGGCGCGAGCTGCGCCCCATGCAGCGCGAATCCGTCCATGGCCGAGTTGTCGTGCGGTGGCACGTTGATGGGCGAGATCACGTCCTGCGCCAGCACGCGGCCCAGGCCCTGCAGCACCGGGACGTCCTCGGCCTGCGGGACGGGTTCGACCAGGCGGGCCAGGAAGGTCTGGACCTGGGCGGTGGGCAGATCGTCGGGCTGGTAGCCGGGGATGCCGGCCGCGATGTGTTCGAGAGGCGCTGTCATGGAAAGGTTTGCGCAGGACAGGGGATGCAGCGGCGCGTCACGTGGCGTGTGGCTGGGTTGCGCGCTGCGCCGCCCACCAGCGGTCCAGCGCCTCGGCCTGCGGCGGCAGGGCCTGGGCCAGCCCGCCCACGAAGGCCTCCCAGGCGTCCACGTGGCGGCGCGCCACCGCGGTCACCAGCGGGATGCCGGCCTGGACGATCGCTGCCATCTCGTCCACGAAGCCCGAGCCTTCGGCTTCGAGCACGCCGAAGCGGTTGGCGATCACGAGGTCGGGCTGCTCGTCCAGCGCCCGCCGCAGCACCACGCTGGCCGCGACCACGCCGGCCGGGTCGAGGCAGCAGGCGGCCGAGCCGCTGCCCAGGTCCTGCGAGATCCGGTAGCGGTCGCCGCGTTCGATGTCGACCAGTTCCATGTGGTGGTAGCAGGTCGGGCGGGCGCCGGCCTGGGCGTGCTGCACCAGGCCGCGCACGCGCCAGCCCTGCGCGCGGGTCCGGCGGGCGAAGCCGGCCAGCAGCGCGTTGGCGATGCCGGGTTCGTCGTGCACGATGGCGGCGAGGGGCAGGTCCATCGTGCTCCGGTTCAGCCGCCGATGTAGCTCATTTCGACGCGGCGCTGGCCCGTGGCCGCGCTGGCTTCGGGCGGGCGGGTGGCGCGCAGTTCGGAGTAGCGGTCGTCGCGCCGCTGCCAGATCGCGGCCAGGGCGCCGGCCAGTTCCTCGTCGCTCGCATCGCCCCGCAGCAGGGGCCGCAGGTCGTGCCCCTGGGTGGCGAACAGGCAGAGGTAGAGCTGGCCTTCGGTGGAGAGGCGGGCGCGGTTGCAGTCGTGGCAGAACGCCTGGGTGACGCTGCTGATCACCCCGATTTCGCCGCTGCCGTCCGCGTAGGCCCAGCGTTCGGCCGTCTCGCCCGGGGCCGAGGGGGTGAGCGGCGCCAGCGGCAGCTCGGCGTGGATGCGCCGGATCACCTCGGCGCTGGGCAGCACCTCGTCCATGCGCCAGCCGTTGGTGGCGCCCACGTCCATGTACTCGATGAAGCGCAGCACGATGCCGCTGCCCTTGAAGTGCCGGGCCATGGACAGGATCTGGTCGTCGTTGGTGCCGCGCTTGACCACCATGTTGACCTTGATCGGCCCGAGCCCGGCGGCTTGCGCGGCCTCGATGCCGCGCAGCACGTCGGCGACGGGAAAGTCGACGTCGTTCATGGCGCGGAAGACCGCGTCGTCCAGCCCGTCGAGGCTGACCGTGACGCGGCGCAGGCCCGCGGCCTTGAGCGCGGCGGCCTTGCGCGCGAGCAGCGAGCCGTTGGTGGTGAGCGTGATGTCCAGCGGTGCGCCGTCCACCGTGCGCAGCGCGGCAAGCTGTTCGATCAGGACCTCGAGGTTCTTGCGCAGCAGCGGCTCGCCGCCGGTCAGGCGGATCTTGCGCACGCCGTGCGCGACGAACTGGCGCGCCACGCGCGTGATTTCCTCGAACGTGAGCAGCGAGCGGTGCGGCAGGTAGGGATAGTCCTTGTCGAACACGTCCTTGGGCATGCAGTAGCTGCAGCGGAAGTTGCAGCGGTCGGTCACGCTGATGCGCAGGTCGCGCAGCGGCCGGCCGAGCGCGTCGTCCAGCCGGCCGGTGGGCGCCATGGGCGCCGCCGGCACGGCCGCGGCGACCGGCGGCGCGCGCCGCAGGTCGACCAGGGGGATGACGCGTTCGGACATGCACCAATTATGGGCGAGTGGGCCGCTTCAGGAAAAGCAACGGCCCGCCGAAGCGGGCCGTTGGTAGGGGCATCCGTCTGCCCGCCGGATCAGGCCAGCGGCAGCAGCGGCACGATCAGCAGCGCCACGATGTTGATGATCTTGATCAGCGGGTTGACCGCCGGGCCGGCGGTGTCCTTGTAGGGGTCGCCCACGGTGTCGCCGGTCACGGCCGCCTTGTGGGCCTCGCTGCCCTTGCCGCCGTGGTGGCCGTCCTCGATGTACTTCTTGGCGTTGTCCCAGGCGCCGCCGCCCGTGCACATGGAGATGGCGACGAACAGGCCGGTGACGATGGTGCCCATGAGCAGGCCGCCCAGCGCCTTGGGCCCGAGGAACACACCCACCAGGATCGGCACCACCACCGGCAGCAGGCTGGGCACGATCATCTCCTTGATGGCGGCCGTGGTCAGCATGTCCACCGCCTTGCCGTATTCGGGCTTGGCCGTGCCTTCCATGATGCCGGCGATTTCCTTGAACTGGCGGCGCACCTCCACCACCACCGAGCCCGCGGCGCGGCCCACGGCTTCCATCGCCATGGCGCCGAACAGGTAGGGGATCATGCCGCCGATGAACAGGCCGATGATCACCATCGGGTCGGACAGGTCGAAGCTGACCTTGGCGCCGTAGGTCTCGAGCTTGTGGGTGTAGTCGGCGAACAGCACCAGCGAGGCCAGGCCGGCCGAGCCGATCGCGTAGCCCTTGGTGACCGCCTTGGTGGTGTTGCCCACGGCGTCGAGCGGGTCGGTGATGTCGCGCACGCTGCTGGGCAGCTCGGACATTTCGGCGATGCCGCCGGCGTTGTCGGTGATCGGGCCGTAGGCGTCGAGCGCCACCACGATGCCGGCCATGCTCAGCATGGCGGTGGCGGCCACGGCGATGCCGTACAGGCCGGCCAGCGCGTACGCGGCGACGATGGCGGCGCAGACGAACAGCACCGGCCAGGCCGTGGAGCGCATGGACACGCCCAGGCCGGCGATGATGTTGGTGCCGTGGCCGGTGGTCGAGGCCTGCGCGATGTGCTTGACCGGCGAATACTGCGTGCCGGTGTAGAACTCGGTGATCCAGACCAGCAGGGCGGTCAGCACCAGGCCCACGGCGCAGGCGCCGAACAGGCGCATCTGGCTGCCGGTGGCGGTGATGGCGTTGTCCGGAATGATCCAGGCGGTGACGAACCAGAACGCGATCAGCGACAGCACACCGGCGATCGCCAGGCCCTTGTAGAGCGCGGGCATCACGTTCTTCATGCCCGGGCTGGCCTTGACGAAGAAGCAGCCGATGATGGACGCGATGATGGACACGCCGCCCAGCACCAGCGGGTAGAGCACGGCCTGCATCGGCGCGGCGGCGACCATGAGCGCGCCCAGCACCATGGTGGCGATCAGCGTCACGGCGTAGGTCTCGAACAGGTCGGCCGCCATGCCGGCGCAGTCGCCCACGTTGTCGCCCACGTTGTCGGCGATCACCGCCGGGTTGCGCGGATCGTCCTCGGGGATGCCGGCCTCGACCTTGCCCACCAGGTCGGCGCCGACGTCGGCGCCCTTGGTGAAGATGCCGCCGCCCAGGCGCGCGAAGATCGAGATCAGCGAGGAACCGAAGGCGAAGCCGATCAGCGGATTGAGCCGGGCCGCCAGGCTCGCGTCGGCGGGGACGCCGCTGCCGATCAGGTACCAGAAGAAGCCGGCCACGCCCAGCAGGCCCAGGCCGACCACCAGCATGCCGGTGATGGCGCCGCCGCGGAACGCCACGTCGAGCGCCGGGCCGATGCCCTGGGTGGCCGCCTGCGCGGTGCGCACGTTGGCGCGCACCGAGATGTTCATGCCGATGAAGCCGCAGGCGCCGGACAGCACGGCGCCGAGCACGAAGCCGATCGCGGTCGGCGCCCCGAGAAAGATGCCGATGAGGACCGTGATGACGATGCCGACGATGCCGATCGTCTTGTACTGCCGGGCCAGGTAGGCCGCCGCGCCGGTCTGGATCGCGCCGGCGATTTCCTGCATGCGGGGGTTGCCCGCGTCCTTCGAAAGAATCCAGCTTCGGGACCAGAACCCGTAGATCACGGCCACCAGGCCGCAGGCCAGCGCGAGCAACAGCGCGTTTTGTCCAACCATGAAAAAACTCCTCGGCTTGTTTCGACTTGGAGGGGGCAACGCCTCCGAGGTCGCCCCCGCTGCGTTGCTTCCTCGCCGCCGGGGCCTGCCGCGGGACGCGGCGGTCAAGCAGAGCGATTGGCCAACTTGTGGAATTTAGCGGGAATTGGCGCAATGCACCATTCGAGGGCCCGATAAGCCGGCCTGGAGCCGGTAAAATCAGGGTAAATCCCTAGGCCGATCGCCCGATTCCCGAGTGGGTGACATCCGCCGCCAACTCCCAGGCGGTGCCAACGCCTTTCTTCTCAACGCAACGCCCCTCGAACATGTCCTTCGACAAAGTCACCCCCGGCAAGAACGCTCCGGAAGCCTTCAACGTGGTCATCGAGATCCCGATGAACGGCGATCCGATCAAGTACGAAGTCGACAAGGAGAGCGGCGCGATCTTCGTGGACCGTTTCATGAACACGTCCATGCACTACCCGACCAACTACGGCTACATCCCGCAGACGATCTCGGGCGACGGCGATCCGGTCGACGTGCTGGTGATCACGCCGGTGCCGCTGATCCCGGGCGTGGTGGTGCCCTGCCGCGCCATCGGCATCCTGAAGATGCAGGACGAGGCGGGCGAGGACGGCAAGGTGCTGGCGGTGCCGATCGACAAGGTGCTCTCGATCTACACCCAATGGCAGAAGCCCGCGGACCTGAACCCGATGCGGCTGAAGACCATCCAGCACTTCTTCGAGCACTACAAGGACCTGGAGCCGGGCAAGTGGGTCAAGGTGCTGGGCTGGGAAGACAAGGATTCCGCCCACCGGGAAATCCTGGACGGCATCGCCAACTACCAGAAGCAGTTGGGCGCCGCCGCCGCCTGATCGTTCACTCGGCGGCAGCGCCGAGGTCGCCGCGGTACTCGATCTTGCCGCGCACCCGCGCGCGCGGGTGCATGTCGATCAGTTCGTCGTAGCTCGCGTCCCCGATCAGGGTGGCCGAGCCGGTGATCTCCAGCGCCTTGCGCGCGATCACGGCGCCGGTGACCTTGCCCTCGATGAACACGTAGTCCGCTTCCAGGCGGGTGTTCTCGATCACGCCGGTGGCGCCCACGTGCAGCGTGCCGCCCGACTCGAAGCGGATGTTGCCCTTGAGGTGGCCATCGACCTTGATGCCCTGGTCGCGGCTGGACTGGAAGTCGCCTTCGAAGGTCGATCCCTCGGCGATCAGGCTGGTGATGGCGCTCAGGCGCTCGGCGGGCACGAGCCGGGTGGCGGTGGGTTGGTCATTCATGGATGCGGGGCTCCTGGCGTTGCGAGGGCAGGGGTTCTGAGGAAAGGGGCGCCGCCGCGCTGGTGGGCGGCGGCGGGGCGGCATGGGTGGTGCGCCCGATGCCGAGCGCGACGGCCGCCGCGGTGGCCAGCACCAGCAGCACGGCCAGGCCGTAGCGCCAGAACGCCCAGGCCAGCCAGCGCACGGCCAGGCGCCGGCGCCGGACCTGCCGGTCCCGCCGCCAGCTCGCGCGCAGGGCGGCCAGGCGCAGCGGGTCGGGCTCGGGGCTGGGCGCCGGTCGGTCGGGTGGCACGGGCGTCATTCACGGGATCGGGAAGCAGGTGCGGGGTCAGCGGGCCTGGCCGTCCGGCTGCGCACGCTCCAGCGTGGCGTTGAGGTCGGCGCCGTTGACCTGGATGCGCCCGTAGCGAATGATGCCCTGCACGCGCGCGGTGTCGTGCAGCGCCACCTCGCCGAGGCCGGCGTCGAGGATGCCGTCGGTCTGCCCCATCACGGAAATCTTGACGGCCGTGATGTCGCCCTTGACGTGGCCGGTCTCGGTGACCACCACCGCCGCTTCCGCGCCGGGCGCCTGGCTGAGGTTGCCTTCGACCACGCCCGCAATGCTGCAGGGGCCGCGCAACTGCGCGTTGCCGGTGAAGCGCATGCCGTCGGCGAGCATGCTGCGGGAGGGCAGTCCTTCGACCGCATCGGTCAGCACGACCGCTTGCATCGCGGCCGGCAGGCCGGCGTGCGCCACGGGCAGCGCGCTGCCGACTTCGACCTGGAGCGCCGAGCCGGTGGCGGATGGGGCGCCGGCGGGGCTGGCGGGGGAGGAAGTGTCGGAATCGTTCATGGTGGTGGATGGCAGCGGAGGGGTCAGGGTCGGTGGGACTGGCCGCGTTCGGGTTTGAGGGTCTTGAACGGGCCTTGCAGGCTGGCGCCTTCGTAGAGCTGCAGCCGGCGCGCAAGCAGGGTGCCGGTGGAGACGCCGGTGCGGGAGACGTAGACCGCACCCTGGCATTCCAGGGTGGTGTCGTGCGGCGCGGCGCCGGCGGCGCCGAGTTGGCCGAACAGGTAGAGGTCGCCGTCCACCTTCACGCGGCCGCGCACCGAGCCTCCGGTCCAGACGATCAGGCGGCCGCGCACGTGGATGTTGCCGCTGAGCGCGCCCTGCACCAGAAGGCCGCCCTCGAACTCGAGTTCGCCGCTGAGCGCGCTGCCCGCCGCGACCCGGCTGACGATGGCCATCGCGATCGGGTCGATCGTGAGCGTGTCCTGGTGGGCACTGGGCGGGGTGCTCGGCGGGGCGTTCTGTTCCATGTTCAGGCGCCGAGGGCATGCCGCGCGGCGAGCCACAGGACGAGCGAGGCCAGCAGGCACAGCAGGCCGAAGGCGGCCAGCCAGAGGGCGTGCCGCTCCAGCCGGCGGCGCCACGCGCCGGGGCGCTGGCGCGGCCGGCCCGACCGCGTGGCGCCGTGGCCGCCGAGCAGCACCCATTCGCGCCACAGGGCGGTGAGGCGCACGCGGCCGGTGGTCGGGTGCGCCTCCAGGCCCTGTTCGGACAGGCGTTCGGGCGCCAGGCGAGGCCCCAGCATCACCGAGACCGGCGGCCCGATGATGGTCTGGGTAAAGAAGGCGTCCGTGTCGTCCATCGGTCGGAGTTTATAGGCGCGGGGGGCCGGAGGGGTATTTGAGCGGCGTGCGCTGCGCCAGATGCTCCAGGTACTGCTCGACGCCCTGTCCCTCCCGGTCCAGGAAACGTTCCACGGCCTGCGCGAACGCCGGATGGGCCAGCCAATGGGCGCTGGTGGTGGCCATCGGCATCAGCGCGCGGGCCATCTTGTGTTCGCCCTGCGCGCCGCCTTCGAAGCGGCGGTAGCCGTGCCCGATGCACCATTCCAGGGGCTGGTGGTAGCAGGCCTCGAAGTGCAGGCAGTCCACGCGCTGCAGCGCGCCCCAGTACCGCCCGTAGGCCACGCGCCGCTCGGGGTCGAGCGCGATCAGGCTGCTGGCGATGGGGCGGCCCTCGCGTTCGGCGATGAAGAGCAGCCAGTGCTCCGGCAGGGTGTCGGCCATGCGCTGGAAGAAGTCGCGGTTCAGGTAGGGCGCATTGCCGTGTTCGAGGTAGGTGCGCTCATAGCAGCGGTAGAAGAAGTCCCAGTCGGCCGCGGCGATGTCCTGCCCGAGCGACCAGCGCAGGCGCACGCCGGCGTCGGCCACCTTGCGGCGTTCCTGGCGGATCTTCTTGCGCTTGTCCTGCCGCAGGCTGGAAAGAAAGTGTTCGAAGTCTTGGAACCCACAGGGCTGGGTTTCGCCGCCGGGCCGTCCCAAAGCGAAACGCGTCCCCTCGGGGGGCAGCGACCCGCGCAGCGGCGGAGCGTGGGGGCCTTTTTCGCCGCCGGGCCGCCCCAAGGCGAAACGCGTGCCCTCTGGAGGCTGCGAACCCAACGCCGTGGGGAGCGTGGGGGCTATGTTTTGCCAGTGGAACTGCACGCCGTGGCGCAGCATCATGCCCGCGCCTTGCGCCGCCGCCACGTCCTGCGGCTGAGCGAACAGCAGGTGGAGCGAAGACAGGCCTTCGTCGCCCGCGTGGCGAATGAGCTCGCGCACCAGGGCCTGGCGCGCCGTGTCGTCGGCGGCAAGCAGGCGGGCGCCAGGGACCGGCGTGAAGGGCACCGCGACCAGGGCCTTGGGGTAGTAGGCCAGCCCGTGACGGCCGTAGGCATCGGCCCAGGCCCAGTCGAACACGTATTCGCCGTAGGAATGCGCCTTGAGGTACATCGGGCAGGCCGCCTGCAGCGCATCGCCTCGCCACAGCGTCACGAAGCGCGGCTGCCAGCCGCTGTCGGCGCGGGCGCAGCCGCTTTCGTGCAGCGCGGCCAGGTATTCGTGGCGCATGAAGGGGCTGGGGTCCGCTTCCCGCGCCAGCAGGGCGTTCCAGTCCGCCGCGCCGATCTCCAGCGGCGAGGCGAAGACCCGGGTGACATAATCGTTTTCAACCAAGGCGCGCTCCCGGTCGCCGCATGTCCGCGGTCTTTTCCGCCCGTTTCCCAGACCCCATGACTCTCTCCATCTGCGTGGCCCAGCTCAATTTCGTCGTGGGCGACATGGCGGGCAACGCCCGGAAAATCATCGATGCCGCGGTGCAGGCCCACGCGCGCGGCGTGCGGTTGCTGCTCACGCCCGAGCTGGCCCTTTGCGGCTATGCGGCGGAAGACCTGTTCCTGCGGCCGGCGTTCATCGATGCCTGCGATGATGCCCTCAAAACCGTGGTCCGGGAGACCGCCGGGCTCAAAGGCCTGTGCATCGTGGTCGGGCATCCGGCCCGCCCCCAGCGCGGCGATGGCCAGCGGCGCGAGCGCAGCGTCTCGGTGGCCCACCTGCACAACGCGGCCAGCGTGCTGTGCGAAGGCCGGATCACGCACACCTACGCCAAGCGCGAGCTGCCGAACTACCAGGTGTTCGACGAGCGGCGCTACTTCGCGCCGGGCCGCGAGCCCTGCGTGTTCGGCGTGACGGGCGAGGACGGCAAGCCGGTGCGCGTGGGCCTGCTGATCTGCGAGGACGCCTGGTTCGATGCCCCGGCGGCCGAGTGCAAGGCGGCCGGCGCGGAACTGCTGGCGGTCATCAATGCCTCGCCCTTCCATGCCGGCAAGGGCGGCGAACGCGAGGCCACCATGCGCGAGCGGGTGCTGGCCACGGGCCTGCCGCTGGTGTACGCGCACCTGGTGGGCGGGCAGGACGAGATCGTGTTCGAGGGGCGCAGCTTCGCGCTGGCGGCCGACGGCACGTTGGCCGGGCGCGCGGTCAGCTTCGAGGAAGCGCTGTTCGACGTGCGGCTCGCGCGCGCCGGCGCAACCGGCTGGCGGCTGCAGGCCGACGTCGACCGCGCCCACAGCCCGGAGGCGGACCTGTGGCACGCGCTGGTGCTGGGCGTGCGCGACTACATCGGCAAGAACGGCTTCCCGGGCGCCATCCTGGGCCTGTCGGGCGGCATCGACTCGGCGCTGGTGCTGGCGATCGCGGTCGACGCCCTGGGCCGCGACAAGGTGCGCGCGGTGATGATGCCTTCGCCCTACACGGCCGACATCTCCTGGATCGATGCGCGCGACATGGCGGCCCGGCTGGGCGTGCGGTACGACGAGATCGCCATCGCGCCGCAGTTCGAGGCCTTCAAGGCCAGCCTGGCCGGCGAGTTCGCCGGCCTGCCCGAGGACACGACGGAAGAGAACCTGCAGGCGCGCATCCGCGGCACGCTGCTCATGGCCTTGTCCAACAAGTTCGGCAGCATCGTGCTCACCACCGGCAACAAGAGCGAGATGGCGACCGGCTACTGCACGCTGTACGGCGACATGGCCGGCGGCTTCGCGGTGATCAAGGACGTGGCCAAGACCATGGTCTTCCGGCTCGCGCGCTGGCGCAATGCGCACGATCTGTACGGTACCGGCAGCAACCCGATCCCGGAGCGCATCATCACCCGGCCGCCCAGCGCCGAGCTCAGGCCGGACCAGAAGGACCAGGACAGCCTGCCCGAGTACCCGGTGCTGGACGCGATCATCGAGCGCTACATGGAGAACGACCAGGGCGTCGAGAGCATCGTGGCCGAGGGCTTCGCGCGCGCCGACGTGGACAAGGTGGTGCGCCTGATCCGCATCAACGAGTACAAGCGCCGCCAGGCGCCGGTCGGCATCCGGGTGACGCACCGCGGCTTCGGCAAGGACTGGCGCTACCCGATCACCAGTAGGTATAGGGCATGACCCCCCTGCGCGCCTTCGGCGCTTCCCCCCTCTCTTGCGCGCCGCTGTGCGGCGCTTGGAGGGGGGACGACAGCTTGGGCCGGCAAAGCCGGACCCCCGCTGTCCCTGGGGTCGCGCTGCTTCATGCGATAGAGCCGTTCGGCATAATCGGGCGACCTGAGACCCCGAGCACCCTTGGAGAACCCACATGAAACAGATCACTGCCGTCATCAAGCCGTTCAAGCTGGAAGAGGTGCGCGAAGCCCTGGCCGAACAGGGCGTGACCGGCCTGACCGTGACCGAGGTGAAGGGCTTCGGCCGGCAGAAGGGGCACACCGAGCTGTACCGGGGCGCGGAATACGTGGTGGACTTCCTGCCCAAGGTGAAGGTGGAGGTGGTGGTCAAGACGGACGACGTCGACCGCTGCGTCGACGCCATCATCCGCGCCGCGCGCACCGGCAAGATCGGCGACGGCAAGATCTTCGTGACCGACGTCGAGCGCGTGGTGCGCATCCGCACCGGCGAGGAAGACGAAACCGCGATCTGAATTTCGCGGCCGGTCAGATCTCTTCGATGCGCGCGGCGGGCGCCATGCCGGCAGCCTGCACCAGGTCGGGCAGCAGGCGCGCGAGGTCGTCGCCCACGCGGATCAGGTCCATCTGCCACGGGCTCATGAACTGCCGCTCCACGGCGCTGCGGGCGAAGGCCAGCAGGCCGTCGTAGTAGCCGGCGGCGTTGAGCAGGCCGACCGGCTTGTCGTGGTAGCCGAGCTGGCGCCAGGTCCAGACCTCGAAGAACTCCTCGAACGTGCCGATGCCGCCGGGCAGGGCCAGGAAGGCGTCGGCCCGGTCGGCCATCAGGCGCTTGCGCTCGTGCATGGTGTCGACCACGTGCAGCTCGTGGCACCCCCGGTGCGCCCACTCCTTTTCCACCAGCGCCTTGGGGATGATGCCGACCACGCGCCCGCCCGCGGCCATGGCCGCTTCGGCGACGATGCCCATCAGCCCGTTGCGCCCGCCGCCGTAGACCAACTGGCCGCCCCGCTGGCCGATCCATTCGCCGACGGCGCGGGCGGTTTCGGCAAAGACCGGGTCGGCTCCGGGGCGGGAGCCGCAATAGACGCAGAGGGAAAAGGCGGGCGAGGTCATGGGTCGGGAAAAAAGGGAGGAGCGCGTCAGCGTTTGGCCCGGCTCGGCGCGGGCGCCGAGGGTTCATGGACCAGCCGCGTGCCGGCCAGCGCATCGTGGAGGAACTGGCGCTGCGGGTGGAAGCGCGAGAGCAGGGCCCAGACCAGCACCCAGCCGATCAGCAGCACCAGCACCTCGGCGCCCGCCGCTGACAGCAGCCGGGACAGCGCCAGCGGCGGCAGCAGCCACAGCCAGGCCAGCACGTAGCGCAGCAGGGCGCGCGGCTGGCTGACCGGGCGGCCGGCGCGGTCGACCACGCGGATCTGCCAGGTCTTCATGGCCAGCGTCTGGCCCTTGTGCCAGAACCAGGTGAAGTAGATGCCGAACACCACGAACAGGTAGGACTGGCGCAGCAGGCGGTTGTCCAGCCCGTGGCGGCTCTGGCTCAGGGAACTGAAGAGGTAGTCCGCCACGAACACCACCGCGAACATCAGCATGCCCTCGTAGAGCCAGCAGGCCATGCGCCGGCGCAGCGGCGGCGCCACGAGGTGGTGCCGCGGGGCGGCGTCCGCCTGGGCGGGAGACGGGTCGGACGGTGTGGACGGGGAGGCAGGCATGGAGCGGGGAGGGGGAGCGTGCATCGCCGCAGGGGCGCGCCCGGATTGTCGCACTGCGGCGTCGAAGACCGTTTTGGGGTGAATCGGCGGCCTTTTTTGGCCAAGCGATGTTGCAGTGCGATAATGCGCGCTGCAATCCATCAAGGCAAACGGATCAGGGCTCGGCGGGGTATGTGCCCGCCCATGGCCTCTGGTCTCAAGTCTCGAAACCGCTCCACAAGAGTGGGTCTAGAGGCACCCAAGGTTTTTCGTCAGAGAAATTCTCGAAAGGTTCATCATGGAAATCAACAAGGCCGAACTGGCCTCGGCCGCCGCCGCCCATGGCGGGGCCACGCAGGAACTCCGCGGCGCAGAGATTCTCGTCAAGGCGCTTCAGGCCGAGGGCGTGAAGTACATCTGGGGTTATCCGGGTGGCGCCGTGCTGCACATCTACGACGCCTTCTACAAGCAGGACACCATCCAGCACGTGCTGGTGCGCCACGAGCAGGCGGCGGTGCACGCGGCCGACGGCTACGCCCGCGCCACCGGCGACGTCGGCGTGGCGATGGTCACCTCCGGCCCCGGCCTGACCAACGCGGTGACCGGCATCGCGACGGCCTACATGGACAGCATCCCGATGGTGATCATCTCGGGCCAGGTGCCCACGGCCGCGATCGGGCAGGACGCGTTCCAGGAGTGCGACACCGTCGGCATCACGCGCCCCATCGTCAAGCACAACTTCCTGGTCAAGGATGCGCGCCAGATCGCCGAGGTCATGAAGAAGGCCTTCCACATCGCGCGCACCGGCCGGCCCGGGCCGGTGGTGGTGGACATCCCGAAGGACGTGTCGTTCAACAAGGCCGTCTACACGGGCTATCCCGCGTCGGTCGAGATGCGGTCCTACAACCCGGTCCGCAAGGGGCACGGCGGCCAGATCCGCAAGGCGCTGCAACTGCTCCTGACCGCCAAGCGGCCCTACATCTACACCGGCGGCGGCGTGATCCTGGGGCAGGCGACCCAGGAGCTGCGCGCGCTGGTGGATCTGCTGGGCTACCCGGTCACCAACACCCTGATGGGCCTGGGCGCCTACCCGGCGTCGGACCGCAAGTTCCTGGGCATGCTGGGCATGCACGGTACCTGGGAAGCCAACAACGCGATGCAGAACTGCGACGTGCTGCTGGCGGTGGGCGCGCGCTTCGACGACCGCGTGATCGGCAACCCCAAGCATTTCGCGCAGAACGAGCGCAAGATCATCCACATCGACATCGACCCGTCGAGCATTTCCAAGCGCGTCAAGGTGGACGTGCCGATCGTCGGCGACGTCAAGGACGTGCTGACCGAACTCATCGGCATGGTGCGCGAGAGTGCGGTCAAGCCCGACGCGAAGGCGCTGGCGGCCTGGTGGGAAACCATCGACGGCTGGCGCGCGCGCGACTGCCTCAGGTACGACCGCGCCAACCAGGACGTGATCAAGCCGCAGCACGTGCTGGAGACGCTGTGGAACATGACCAAGGACGCCGACACCTACATCACGTCCGACGTCGGCCAGCACCAGATGTGGGCCGCTCAGTACTACCGCTTCGACGAGCCGCGCCGCTGGATCAACTCGGGCGGCCTGGGCACCATGGGCGTGGGCATTCCCTACGCCATGGGCATCAAGCTGGCCAAGCCCGACAGCGAGGTGTTCTGCATCACCGGCGAGGGCTCGGTGCAGATGTGCATCCAGGAGCTGTCGACCTGCCTGCAGTACAACACGCCGATCAAGATCGTCTCGCTCAACAACCGCTACCTGGGCATGGTGCGGCAGTGGCAGGAACTCGACTACGAGGGCCGCTACAGCCACAGCTACATGGACGCCCTGCCCGACTTCGTGAAGCTGGCCGAGGCCTATGGCCACGTCGGCATGCTGATCGAGCGTCCGCAGGACGTGGAGCCGGCCCTTCGCGAGGCGCGCAAGCTCAAGGACCGCACCGTGTTCATGGACTTCCGCACCGACCCGACGGAAAACGTGTTCCCGATGGTCCAGGCCGGCAAGGGCATCACCGAGATGCTGCTGGGATCCGAAGATCTTTGAACGTCGGTTTGGCGTTCGGCGTTGAGCGTGGAATACCCGCTCAACGCCGAACGCTCAACGCTCAACCTCCCCCAGACGAATCTATTGCCCGCCGAGCCTGCGCATTACCGTGCGCAGGGGAGGGCGGACGAAATGAGGAATCGCACATCATGAAACACATCATCGCTGTCCTGCTGGAAAACGAACCCGGCGCCCTGTCCCGCGTGGTGGGGCTCTTCTCCGCCCGTGGCTACAACATCGAATCGCTCACCGTGGCGCCGACCGAGGACCCCAGCCTCTCGCGCATGACGATCCAGACCACCGGGTCGGACGACGTCATCGAGCAGATCACCAAGCACCTCAACCGCCTGATCGAGGTGGTCAAGGTGGTCGACCTCACCGAAGGCGCCTACACCGAGCGCGAGCTCATGATGGTGAAGGTGCGCGCGGTGGGCAAGGAGCGCGAGGAGATGAAGCGCATGGCGGACATCTTCCGCGGGCGCATCATCGACGTGACCGAGAAGAGCTACACCATCGAGCTCACCGGCGACCAGTCCAAGAACGACGCCTTCCTCGTGGCGATCGACCGCACCGCCATCCTCGAGACCGTGCGCACCGGTGCCAGCGGCATCGGGCGCGGCGAGCGCATCCTGCGGGTGTAAGAACAGGCCCACCCTTGCGCCGCTGCGCGGCTTCCCCTCAAGGGGACGGCGCCAGCGGCCCGGCGAAGCCGGTTCCGCGGCACCTGCTGGAACGAAACCATCGAACCATTACCATTGTCCGTTTTTCAAGATTTCAACCGGAGCAACCTCATGAAAGTTTTCTACGACAAAGACTGTGACCTGTCCCTGATCAAGGGCAAGACCGTGGCCATCATCGGCTATGGCAGCCAGGGCCATGCGCATGCGCAGAACCTCAACGACAGCGGCGTGAAGGTCGTCGTCGGCCTGCGCAAGGGCGGGGCGTCCTGGGACAAGGTCGGCAAGGCCGGCCTGACCGTCACGGAAGTCAACGACGCGGTCAAGTCGGCCGACGTGGTCATGATCCTGCTGCCCGACGAGCAGATCGCCGAGGTGTACAAGAACAACGTCGAGCCGAACATCAAGCAGGGCGGCTCGCTGGCCTTCGCGCACGGTTTCAACGTGCACTACAACCAGGTCGTGCCGCGCGCCGACCTCGACGTCTGGATGGTCGCGCCCAAGGCCCCGGGCCACACCGTGCGCAGCACCTACGCCCAGGGCGGCGGCGTGCCCCACCTGGTGGCCGTGCACCAGGACAAGAGCGGCAAGGCCCGCGACCTGGCCCTGTCCTACGCCATGGCCAACGGCGGCGGCAAGGCCGGCATCATCGAAACCAACTTCAAGGAAGAGACCGAGACCGACCTGTTCGGCGAGCAGGCCGTGCTGTGTGGCGGCGCGGTCGAGCTGATCAAGATGGGCTACGAGACGCTGGTGGAAGCCGGCTACGCCCCGGAGATGGCCTATTTCGAATGCCTGCACGAGCTCAAGCTCATCGTCGACCTGATCTACGAGGGCGGCATCGCCAACATGAACTACTCGATCTCCAACAACGCGGAGTTCGGCGAGTACGTGACCGGTCCCGAAGTGATCAACGAGACCTCGCGCGCCGCCATGCGCAACGCGCTCAAGCGCGTGCAGAACGGCGACTACGCGAAGATGTTCATCCAGGAAGGCCGCCTGAACTACCCGTCGATGACCGCGCGCCGCCGCAACACCGCCGAGCACAGCATCGAGGTGGTCGGCGCCCAGTTGCGCGCCATGATGCCCTGGATCGCGAAGAACAAGCTGGTCGACCAGACCCGCAACTGAGCGGGCAGATCGGGCTGATAGGAGAAAAGGGGCCGCATGGAGCGGCCCCTTTTCATTGGATTCATTTGAGCGATCCACGCCGCCGGAGCTTCACCCGCAACGGGTGAGGGAGCCCGATCCCAGAGACAGCAGGGGTCCGGTTCCGCCGGCCCGGGCTGTCGCCCCCCTCCAAGCGCCGCGCAGCGGCGCGACAGGGAGGGGGAAGCCGCAACGCGGTGCAGGGGGAGTTATTTCAGATACGGGCGCAGCAGCTTCACGACGGCGTCGATTTCCGCGTCCGGATCCATGGCTGCCAGGTGGGATCGGTCCTTTTTCGAGGCCCCGAACATTTCACGCAGGTGGCTGTCCAGGACCTCGATCATCAAGCCGTTCGCCGCGCCGCGGAACGCGGCGATCTGCTGCAGCAGCGATCGGCAATCGGTGCCGTCGTCGACGGCCCGCTCGAGCGCCTCGATCTGGCCCTTGATCCGGCGCAGGCGCAGCACGACGCGCTTTTTGTCCTCCGGCGAGTAAGGCATGGCTGGCTGGCTCGGGCCTAGTTCAGGGCCGCCGCGTGGTGGGCGATGTGCTCGCCGATGAAGCTGGCGATGAAGTAGTAGCTGTGGTCGTGGCCGGGCCGCAGGTTCAGGGTCAGCGGATGGCCGGCGGCCTCGCAGGCGGCGCGCAGCAGGTCGGGGCGCAGCTGGTTCTCCAGGAATTCATCGTCCAGCCCCTGGTCCACCAGGAGCGGCAGCCGCTCGGAGGCCGTCTTCAGCAGCTCGACCGTGTCGTGGGCCTTCCAAGCGTCGCGATCGTTGCCCAGGTAGGCGCCGAACGCCTTCTGCCCCCAGGGCACCTGGGACGGCGCGACGATGGGCGAAAACGCCGACACGCTGCGGTAGCGGCCGGGCTCGCGCAGCGCGATGCTCAGCGCGCCGTGTCCGCCCATGGAGTGCCCGCTGATGGCGCGCGCCGGCGCGGCCGGCAGCGAGGCTTCGATCAGGGCGGGCAGTTCATGCACCACGTAGTCGTACATGCGGTAGTGCCGGGCCCAGGGCGGCTGCGTGGCGTTGAGGTAGAACCCGGCGCCCTGGCCCAGGTCGTAGGCGCCGTCGTCGGCCACGCCGTCGCCGCGCGGGCTGGTGTCGGGTGCGACCAGGATGATCCCGTGTTCGGCCGCGTAGCGCTGCGCGCCGGCCTTGGTGATGAAGTTCTGCTCGGTGCAGGTCAGGCCCGACAGCCAGTACAGCACGGGCCGCTTTTCGGTCGCGGCCTGCGGCGGCAGGTAGACGGCGACGTTCATCGGGCAGCCCAGCGTCTGCGAGGCGTGCCGGTAGACGTCCTGCCAGCCTCCGAAGCTGGCGTGGTGTTCGATGCGGTTCATGCGTAGTGGACCACCGAGCGGATCGACTTGCCCTCGTGCATCAGGTCGAAGGCTTCGTTGATGGCTTCCAGGTCCATGGTGTGCGTGACGAAGGGCGCCAGGTCGATCTCGCCTTTCATCGCGTCCTCGACCATGCCGGGCAACTGGGAGCGCCCCTTGACGCCGCCGAACGCGGTGCCCAGCCAGCGGCGGCCGGTGACCAGTTGGAACGGGCGCGTGGCGATTTCCTGGCCGGCCCCGGCCACGCCGATGATGACCGACTGCCCCCAGCCCCGGTGCGCGCATTCCAGCGCGGCACGCATGACGTTGACGTTGCCGATGCATTCGAAGGAATGGTCCACGCCCCAGCCGGTCATCTCGACGATGACCTGCTGGATCGGCTTGTCGTGCTCCTTGGGGTTGATGCAGTCGGTCGCGCCGAAGGTGCGCGCGAGCTCGAACTTCGCCGGGTTGGTGTCGACGGCGATGATGCGGCCGGCCTTGGCCTGGCGGGCGCCCTGGATCACGGCCAGGCCGATGCCGCCCAGGCCGAACACGGCGACGCTGTCGCCCGGCTGCACCTTGGCGGTGTTGTGCACCGCGCCGATGCCGGTGGTCACGCCGCAGCCCAGCAGGCAGACGTGCTGGGGGTTGGCCGCGGGGTTGATCTTGGCCAGCGAGACCTCGGCCACCACCGTGTACTCGCTGAAGGTCGAGCACCCCATGTAGTGGTAGATGGGCTGGCCCTGGTAGGAAAAGCGCGTGGTGCCGTCCGGCATCAGGCCCTTGCCCTGCGTGGCGCGGACGGCCACGCACAGGTTGGTCTTGCCCGACTTGCAGAACAGGCATTCGCCGCATTCGGCGGTGTACAGCGGGATCACGTGGTCGCCGGGCTTGACGCTCGTCACCCCCTCGCCGACCTCGACCACGGTGCCCGCGCCTTCATGACCGAGCACGGCGGGGAACACGCCCTCGGGGTCGTCGCCGGACAGGGTGAAGGCATCCGTGTGGCAGACGCCGGTGTGCGTGATCTTGATCAGCACCTCGCCCTTGCGGGGCGGCTCCACGTCGATCTCGACGATCTCCAATGGCTTTCCGGCGGCGAAAGCGACGGCTGCGCGTGATTTCATGCTTGGGTCCTTGAGAAGAGATGAGGTACTAAGGGGGAGTATTCTAGGCCATACTCAGGGGCAGTATGAAGGGCCGTGCCGCGCAGGCTCGACCCTCAATCCGCGCGCCCGCGCTGGCGCTGGGAGAGCGCCACGTGCTGCACCCAGCCGATCAGTTCGCGCGCGGCCGGTGTCAGGGGCAGGTCGTGGCGGCGCAGCACGCAGATGGTGGGGCTGGGCATGGTTTCCCGCACCGGCACGATGCACAGGTCCTGCCGGAACGCGTTCATCTCGAACAGCGTGCGCGGCATGGTGGAGAGCATCTGCGAGTGCGCGACCACGCCGGGCAGGGCCAGGAACGACTCGCACACCATGCCCAGGCGCGGCGCACCCAGGCCGGCGTGCGAGAACACCTCGTCGATCACGGCGCCCGGGCCGCCCGGCGCGCTGGAGAGCACCCAGGCGCAGCCCTGGAGTTCGGCCGCGCGGGTGGCGCCGGCCAGCGGGTGCGAGCGGTGCGCCACGATCACGATGTCGCTCTGGTACAGCGGGTCGGCGGCGATGTCGCTCTGCACGTCCTGCCGGCTGGCGGGCGTGATCGCGAAGTCCAGCGTGCCCTCGCGCAGCGCGGGCGTGACGCCCGGATAGAGGCCGTCGCGCACCGCGAGCATCACCCCGGGGTACTTGGCCGAGAACGTGGCCAGGGCCTGGGGCAGCACCGCCAGCGCGATCGCGGGCGAGGTGGTGAAGCGCACCTGGCCTTCCCAGAGGCCGCGCAACTGGGCCACCTCGTCCTGCGCGCGCTGGCTCTCGGACACGATCAGGTGCGCGTGCCGCATGAAGGCGCGGCCGAAGGTGGTGAAGCTCACGCCCTGCTTGCTGCGCAGCAGCAGCGGCGCCTGCAGCTCCTCTTCGAGCTGCTGCACGGCGGCGGTGAGCGCGGGCTGCGAGAGGTGCATGCGGGCGGCGGCGGCGCGGATGCTGCCCAGCTCCTCGATGCAGATCAATGCCTGCAGGGTCTGCAGTTTCATGGTGTCTCGGGTTTCCACGGATATCTGGTTTTTTGATCATAGGTCGGCAAAAGCGATTTGGTCCACCGCAGCAACCCTCACTAGCATCCCCTACGCCTTCCTTCCCCCGAACCCCAGGAGACAACGACATGACCCCTCGCCAACGACGCGGCTTCGTGCTGCGCGCCGCTTCCATCGCCGCCGCTGGCCTGCTGGGCGCCAGCCTGGCGACCGCACAGGCCAAGTACCCAAGCAAGCCGATCGAAGTGATCGTGCCCTGGCCGGCCGGCACCTCGGCCGACGTCGGCATGCGCACCGTCTCGCAGGCGCTCGGCAAGCAACTGCGCGTGCCGGTGCAGGTGATCAACAAGCCCGGCGGGCAGGCGGTGATCGGCACCGCCGAGTTCGTCAAGGCCGCGCCGGACGGCTACACGCTGGGCTCGATCAACATCGGGCCGGCGGTGTCGCAGGTGATCGCCGGCAACGCGCCCTACGCGATGGCGGACATGACGCCGATCGGCATCTACAACGTGCTGCCGTTCGTGGTCGCGGCCAAGGCCGACGCGCCGTTCAAGACCATGAAGGAGCTGGCGGCGCACGCCAAGGCGGGCAAGGAAGTGATCCTGGGCAACTTCGGTCCGGGCGCGGTGCCGACCCAGACCGTGGTGCGCATGACCGGCGCCGATGGCTGGAAACCCAAGCTGGTCTCGTTTCCCTCGCCGGGCTACACCCAGCTCAACGCCGGCGACGCGGACGTGGTGACGGTCGAGTCGATCAACATCATGGGCCAGGTCAAGGCCGGCAATGCCCGCGTGCTCGCGGCCATGACGCCCAAGCGCCTGCCCGCCTTCCCCGACGTGCCGACGGTCAAGGAGCTCGGCTACGGCTTCGACGTGTCGATCTGGACCGGCCTGTTCGCGCCCAAGGGCACGCCGCCCGAGATCGTGCAGACGCTGGCCAGGGCGCTCGAGGCCGCGCTGCAGGACCCGGCGGTGAAGGCCTACGCCGAGAAGTCCGGCACCATCTTCGACTACCAGCCGCCTGCGCAGACCGCGACGCTGATCCAGCAGGACGCGGCCTGGCTGCGGCCGGTGATGGAGTCGCTCGGCCTGGTGAAGAAGTGAGCGTGCGATGGGCTTTTCGAGCGCCGTTGCGCGCGCCCTGTCGCTGGTGCTGGGCCTGATGGCCCTGCTGATCGCCGTGCAACTGCCCGCGCTGGTGCAGGGCATGGCGCAGGCCGAGCCCTGGTACGAGTCGCCCGGCGCGTTCCCGCTGCTCGCGGCGGGCCTGATCCTGCTGGGCGCCGCGGCGCACCTGGTCCAGTTGTGGCGGCGTGGCGATGCCGCGCTGGGCGACGAGGAGGTCGAGACCGGTGACGGCCGTCCGCGCGTGGCCTTGCTGGGCCTGGCGCTGTTCGTGCTGGCGGTGCCCGCCGTGCTGCTGCTGGGCTTTGCGCCGGGCGTGGGCCTGTTCCTGCTGGCGGCCGCGCGCGGCAGCGGTCTGCCCTGGGTGCGCTCGACCGTCTTCGCGGCGGCCACGGCCGGCGTGCTGCAGGTGGTGTTCGTCGAGGTGTTCCACGTCTGGTTCCCGCAGCCCTGGATCCTGGGGTGGCTGCCATGAGCTGGTTCGAGCCATTCATGGGGTTCGCGGGCCTGGCCGAGCCGGCGGTGCTGCTGGCGATCGCCGTCGGCGCGCTGACCGGCATCGTGATCGGCATCCTGCCGGGCATCGGCCCGGGCGTGGCGATCGCGGTGATGCTGCCGCTCACCTACGGCATGAACCCGCTGGCCGGCATCACGCTGCTGCTGGGCGTCTACGTGGGGGCCTACTACGGCGGCGCGGTCACGTCGATCCTGATCCGCACGCCGGGCGAGGCCTCGTCCATCATGACCATGTTCGACGGCGCGCCGATGGCCGAGCGCGGCGAGGCCGAGCGCGCGCTGTCGCTGGCGTTCGCCTCGGCCTTCATCGGCGGCATCGTCAGCGCCCTGGTGCTGGCCTTCGTGGCCGCGCCGATCTCGCAGTTCACCAGCCGCTTCGGCGCCGCCGAGAACTTCATGGCGGCGCTGCTGGCCATGATCTTCATCGCCCGCGCCTACGAACGCCAGATCGGCGCGGCGGTCATGATGATCGGCCTGGGCCTGCTGATCGGCACGGTCGGCATCGACCCCACGTCCAACGAGCAGCGTTTCACCTTCGGCACCACCGCGCTGCAGAGCGGCCTGCCGCTGGTGCCGGTGGTGATCGGCCTGTTCGGCGTGGCGCAGGCGCTGGTGCTGCTTTCCAGCCGCCCGCGCGCGCCGGACCACAAGCCCAGGGCGGCGTTCGGGCGGCCCAAGCTGGCCCACTTCCTGGAGCCGCTGCGCTACCCGCGCACCGTGCTGCGTTCGCTGGGCATCGGCACCGCCATCGGCATCCTGCCCGGCGTCGGCTCGGCGCTGTCGACCACCATGTCGTATTTCGCGGCGCGCCGCGCTTCGCCCCGGCCCGACAGCTTCGGCCAGGGCAACCCCGAGGGCGTGGTGGCGGCCGAGACGGCCAACAACGCCAACAGCGGCGGCGCGATGCTCACCGTGCTCACGCTGGGCATTCCAGGCGACGCGATCACGGCCATCATCATGGGCGTCTTCATCGTGCACGGCATCGTGCCGGGGCCGACGCTGTTCGCCGACAAGCCGGAACTGGTCTACGGCATCTTCGCGGCCCTGGTGTCGATCAACCTGGCGATCATGGTGATGCTGCTGTTCCTGGCGCGGCCGTTCGCGCGGCTGAGCCAGCTCGACCCGCGCTGGCTGGGCGCGGCCATCCTGGCGCTGTGCTTCACCGGGGCGTACTCCACCTCCAGCTCGACCTACGGCATCTGGGTGGCGCTGGGCGCTGGCGTGCTGGGCTGGGGCTGCGCGCTGGGCCGCCTGCCCGTGATTCCGCTGGTGCTTGGCCTGGTGCTGGGCGACATCCTGGAGTCGACGCTGCGCCAGGCGCTCACCGTGTCCTCCGGCGCCTGGACCATCTTCCTCACCCGCCCGATCGCCGCCGTGCTGCTGGCGTGCTGCGCGCTGGCGGTGCTGCAGCCCCTGCTGCGGCTGCTCAAGCTGAAACTGCTGGCGCGCGAGGCGCGCCAGCAGGCCACGCCGTGACCCGAAAGAAAAGGATTGCCCCATGTTCATCCGCAACACCTGGTACGTCGCCGCCTGGGACATCGAGGTCCCCGAGGACGGCCTGTTCGAGCGCACCCTGCTCAACGAGCCCGTGCTGCTCTACCGCGACAGCCAGCGCCGCGTGGTCGCGCTGGAGAACCGCTGCTGCCACCGCGCCGCGCCGCTGCACCTGGGCCGCAAGGAGGGCGACGACGTGCGCTGCATGTACCACGGCATGAAGTTCGCGCCCTCGGGCGCCTGCGTGGAGATTCCGGGGCAGCCGCAGATCCCGGCCAAGGCCTGCGTGCGCAGCTACCCGGTGGTGGAGCGCAACCGGCTGGTGTGGATCTGGATGGGCGACCCGGCACTGGCCAATCCGGACGACATCGTCGGCTACCCCTGGCACGACTCGCCGTCGTGGCGCATGAAGCCGGGCTACATCCACTACCAGGCGAACTACCAGTTGATCGTCGACAACCTGCTGGACTTCACGCACCTGGCCTGGGTGCATCCCACCACGCTGGGCACCAGCAGCGCGGCCGACCTCAAGCCCCAGATCGAGCGCGACACCGCCGGCAGCGGCACGCTCACGATCACGCGCTGGTACCTCGACGACGAGATGCCCAACCTGCACAAGCGGGTGGCCAAGTTCGAGGGCAAGGTGGACCGCTGGCAGATCTACCAATGGTCCCCGCCGGCGCTGCTGCGCATGGACGCCGGGTCGGCTCCCGCGGGCACCGGCGCGCCGCAGGGCACGCGCGCGCCCGAGGCGCTGCAGTTCCGGCACACCTCGATCCAGACGCCCGAGACCGACGGCACCAGCCATTACTGGTTCTGCCAGGCGCGCAACTTCGAGCTCGACAACGACGCGCTGACGGAGCAGATCTTCCGCGACGTGGTGGCCGCCTTCGAGGAAGACCGCACCATGATCGAGGCGCAGCAGAAGGTGATGCGGCAGCTTCCGGACAAACCGATGGTCCCGATCGCGGCCGACGCGGGCCTGAACCAGGCGCGCTGGCTGATCGACCGCATGCTCAAGGCCGAGGCGCCCGGGCGGGCATGAACACCGGCACCGAGGCGGTGCCCGATCTTCAAGGAAATTCCATGCAACTCAACGACAGGGTCGCCATCGTCACCGGTGGCGCTTCAGGGTTCGGCGCGTCCATCGCGCGCCTGCTCAGCCAACGCGGCGCGGCGGTGATGATCGCGGACCTCGATCTCGACGGCGCCGAGCGCGTCGCGCAGGCGATCCGGGCGGACGGAGCCCAGGCGCAGGCCATGGCCTGCGACGTGGCCAGCGAGCGCGCGTTCCGCGCGATGGTGGCGCGCACCCGCGAGGTCTTCGGCGGCCTGCACATCATGGTCAACAACGCCGGCACCACGCACCGCAACAAGCCGGCGCTGGAGGTGAGCGAGGAAGAGTTCGACCGCGTGTACCGGGTCAACCTCAAGAGCGTGTTCTGGTCGGCGCACGCGGTGCTGCCGGGCTTCGTCGCGCAAGGCAGCGGCGCCATCGTCAACGTCGCCTCCACCACCGGCGTACGCCCGGGGCCGGGCCTGACCTGGTACAGCGGCAGCAAGGCCGCGATGATCAACCTCACCAAGGGCCTGGCGCTGGAGTTCGCGCGCGCCGGGGTGCGCGTGAACGCGGTCAACCCCATGATCGGCGAGACCGCGATGCTGGGCGATTTCATGGGCATGGAGGACACGCCGCAGAACCGCGAGCGCTTCCTGGCGCGCATTCCCCTGGGCCGCTTCACCCGGCCGGCCGACGTGGCCTCGGCGGTCGCGTTCCTGGCCTCCGACGAGGCGAGCTACCTGACCGGTGTCTGCCTGGACGTGGACGGAGGGCGCAACATATGAGCGCCGCACGGCCGTCCGAGGGCGCTCGCACCGCAACACCAGCGAGCGGCACGGCGGCGCGCATGTGCACCGGCGCGCCCACCTACCGCTGCCCGGACCTGCTGATCCAGGGCGCGTGGCGGCGCGGCCGCGACGAGCGGCGCCAGCGGGTGATCGACCCCGCCACGGACGAGACGCTGGACGAGCTTGCGCTGGCCAGCGCGCAGGACGTGCAGGACGCGCTGGCGGCCACCGCCGAGGCGTTCGAGCGCTGGCGGCAGGTGCCGGCGCACGAGCGCTGCGCGTGCCTGGAGCGCGGCGTGGCGCGCCTGCGCGAGCGCATCGAACCGATCGCGACGCTGCTCACGCTCGAGCAGGGCAAGCCGCTGGCCGAGGCGCGCGCGGAATGCGCGATGGCCGCCGACCTCATCAAGTGGTACGCGGAGGAAGCGCGGCGCGTGTATGGCCGCATCGTGCCGGCCCGCGCGCCGGACAGCCGCATGGACGTGCTCAAGCTGCCGGTCGGCCCGGTGGCCGCGTTCTCGCCCTGGAACTTTCCGCTCGTGCTCTCGGCGCGCAAGCTCGGCGGCGCGCTGGCTGCGGGCTGCTCCATCATCCTCAAGGGCGCGGAGGAGACGCCCGCGAGCGTGGCGGCGATGGTCGACTGCCTGCAGGCCGAACTGCCGCCGGGCACGCTGCAACTGGTCTACGGCGTGCCGGCTGAGATCTCGCAGGCCTTGCTGGCTTCGCCCATCATCCGCAAGGCCAGCTTCACCGGTTCGGTGCCGGTCGGCCGGCACCTGGCCGAGCTGGCCGGCCGCCACCTCAAGCGCATCACGCTCGAACTGGGCGGCCATGCGCCGGTGATCGTGTGCGAGGACGCCGACCTCGCGCGCGCGGTGCCGCTGCTGGTGGCGCAGAAGTTCCGCAACGCGGGGCAGGCGTGCCTGGCGCCGACGCGCTTCTTCGTCGCGCGCCGCCTGTACGGCGATTTCCTGGACGCGTTCGCGCACGCCAGCCGTTCGCTGCGGCTGGGCCCAGGGCTGGACCCGGCCACGCAGATGGGCCCGGTGGCCAGCCGCCGGCGCCAGGCCACGCTGGGCGAGCTGATCGGGCGCACGGTGGCGCAGGGCGCGCGCCGCATCGTGGGGGAGGCCCCTTCGCAAGGCTGCTTCGTGGCGCCCACCCTGCTGGCCGACGCGCCGGCCGACGCGGCGGCCATGCAGGAAGAGCCGTTCGGCCCGGTGGCCTGCGCGCGCGCCTTCGATACGCTGGACGAGGCCATTGCCCTCGCCAACCGCAACGCCTATGGCCTGGCGGGCTACCTGTTCACCGACAGCGCACGCGCCATCCTCGCGGTGTCGCAGCGCCTGGAGGTCGGGAGCCTGGCCATCAACGGCCTGGGCGTATCGGTGCCGGAGGCGCCGTTCGGCGGCGTCAAGGACAGCGGCTACGGCAGCGAGTCGGGCATCGAGGGCATGGAGGCCTTCCTCGACACCAAGTTCACGCACCTGGCCGCCTGAGCACGCCCGGAAAGGGGTGAGAGGGGGCGCCGGGGTGCTACATTCCGCCCGATCGGCGCCCCCGCGCCCAGCCGGCCTCTGAGCCCCCACGCCATGGAACTGCCCCGCCACCAGCTCAGCATGACGGTGCTGATGACGCCGGACACCGCCAACTTCTCGGGCAACGTGCACGGCGGCACCATTCTCAAGCTGCTCGACCAGGTGGCCTACGCCTGCGCCAGCCGCTATGCGGCGGCCTACGTGGTCACGCTCAGCGTGGACCAGGTGATGTTCCGCCAGCCCATCCACGTGGGCGAACTGGTGACCTTCCTGGCCTCGGTCAACCACACCGGCAGCTCGTCGATGGAGGTGGGCATCAAGGTGCTCGCGGAGAACATCCGCACCCAGGCGCAGCGCCACGTCAATAGCTGCTTCTTCACCATGGTGGCGGTCGATGCCCAGGGCAAGCCCATCCCGGTGCCCCGGCTGGAGCCCGGCACGCCCGACGAGCAGCGGCGCCACGCCGCGGCGCAGGTGCGGCGCGCGATGCGCCAGGAAATGGAACAGCGCTTCTCGGCTGTCCGGTGAGCCTCACCCGGCGCCCGCGCGCTTGGCCTCAGGCGTTCGCGGGCTTGTCGGCGGCCGAGCAGCGGGCGCATTCGCCCTTGATCTCAGTGTCGTGCACGTGGAAACCCGATTCGCGCAGGGCGCGCGAGAGATGGGTGCTCACGCCGGGATCGCTCCATTCGGTGGTGTCGCCGCACCGCTCGCAGATGAGGAACATCGGGTCCTCGTGCGGGTGTTCGCTGTGCTGGCAGACCACGAAGCTGCTGGTGGACGCGATCTTGTGGACCAGACCCTGCTGGACCAGGAAATCGAGCGCGCGGTAGACCGTCATCGGCGCGATGCCCGGCTGCCGCTGCTGCATGTCCGCCAGCAGGTCGTAGGCCTTGGTCGCCCGGTTGCGCGCCAGCAGGCGCTCCAGCACCTGGGTGCGCAGCGGGGTCAACTGGGCATGGTGGGCCGCGCAGTGGGCGCGGGCATGGGCCAGCCAGGCGCCCACGGCCGGCTCGACGGGCGAGGAGGGCGCCGGCTTGGGCGGTTTTTGCGCGGAACGGGCCATGGTGGGAACATGCTCGGTGTTCGTGCATTCTAGGCCCGCCGCATGCCCCACGCCGCCATCAGGCCCGTGGCGCTCAGGGCGATCGCCACGCTCGCGCCGCTCGGCAGGTCCCAGCGCCATGAGGCCGCGAGCCCGGCCGCGCAGGCCAGCGCGGCCAGCCCGCAGGCCTGGGGCAGCGGCCAGCGGCGCCGGGTCCACAGCGCGGGGCCGATCAGCAGCGCGAACACCAGGTACAGGCCGAGCGCCGGCACGGCCAGGCTGAGGGTGATCGCGAACAGGGGGTAGAACAACGCGTCGCGCGCGAGGCCTTGCGGCCAAAGCCGGGCGATGGCCATCACGGCCAGGGCCGCCAGCGCCATCCAGCCGGTGGTGGACCACGGGACCCACAGCACGTCCGCCGCGAGCAGCGCGGCGAGCCGCTCGCGGCCATGCGGCTCCCAGGCCGCCCCGATCACTGCCAGGCTGGCGGCGGCGACATAGACCAGCCCGATCAGCGCCTCGCGCTGGGCCGGCCAGGCCTGGGCCAGCCGCCAGACCACCGCCGCGCCGGCCAGCGCGGCCAGCGTGGCGGCCAGCCCGGCGGTGGCGCGGCCGGGGTGGTCGATCAGCATGCCCGCGGCCAGTGCGCCGCAGGCCGCGACCTGGGCGATCGCGAGGTCGATGAACACCACGCCGCGCGCCAGCACCTGCGCGCCCAGCGGCACCAGGGCCAGGCAGGCCGCGAGCAGCGCGAGCACCGGCGCCGCGAGCCAGGCCAGGTCGGGCAGCGGCCAGGCGGCCATTCAGCGAGCCTCGCGCAGCCGGGTGACGAGGCGGTCGAAGAAGGCCGCGAGGTCCGGGGCGGTCGCGTCGTCGCTGACGGTCGACGGCAGGTCCAGCACAGGGACGCCCCGGCCGCCAGGGCGGCCCAACTGATGGGCCAGCCACTGGGCGGCGCGCCCGTCCTGGTGGCTCGCGACGATCAGCGCCTGGGGTGGCGCTTCACGCACCTGCGCCAGCACGCGCTGCAGGTGCCCCGGCGTGGGCGGCATGCCGGGCTTGGGTTCGAGGTCGGCGACCTGCTGGATGCCGAGCCATTTCCACAGGTAGGCATAGGTGCTGTGCTGCGCCACTACCCGCATGCCTTTGAGCGGCTCGGCCTCGCGCTCCCAGCGCGCGATCCGCTGCCGCCAGTCGGCTTCGAACGCGGACCACTGCTGCTGGTAGCGCGCACGGTTGCCGGGGTCGACCTCGCCCAGGCGCCGCGCCAGCGCTTCGCCGACTTCCAAGATGCGCCGCGGGTCGGCGTGCACGTGGGGGTTGCCGGCCGCGTGCACGTCGCCGGCGAACGGCCCACCGCCGCCTGGCTGCGGATCGATCAGTTCCACGTATTCGGAGGCATAGAACATGCCGTCGGCGCCGTCCTGCACCCGGGGGTTGCCGGCGCGCTGCTGGAGCATCGGCAGCCAGCCTGACTCGAGTTCGGCGCCGGTGCAGACCGCCAGGTCGGCGCGCCGCAGCGTGGCGATCAGGCTGGGGCGGGCCTCGATGTGGTGCGGGTCCTGCTGCCAATGGGTCGCGCTGTGCACCTGGGCCTGGGGCGCGAGCGCTTTGGCCAGCGCGCCCCATTCCGGTTCGCAGGCGAACACCGTCAGCGCCTGGGCGCTGACGGCCAGGCCGAGCCACAGCCACAGTGCGGCGCCGGCTGCGAGCGCGCGGCCGTGGGGGTAGGGACGGCGGTCAGAACGAATGTGCAGCATGGGCGCCGAAGCTCAGGACATAGTGCAGTTGGATCGCGTGCGTCGCGTCGTCGAACCCCGCGCCGTTGCGCTGGCGCGTGGCCTGCAGGCGCAGGCTTTGCGAGTGGCTGGGTTTGTAGGCCAGCATCAGCGCGGTTTCACGCAGCCGGCCGGCGTGGAAGTGGTTGCCGTGCGGGACGCTGGCCTTGAGCCAGTCGCTGCGCACGCCGACCTCCCAGGTGGGCGCGAAACGCCAGACCACGCTCAGGTAGTCGGCCTGGTGCCGGTCGCTGGCGCGGGCGTACCGGTTGAGGTCGCGCACCCAGGCGCGCTCGTAGGTCACGCGCAGTTGCTGGCGGCTGTTGTTGCCCTCGGGCGCCCACTTCCACGTGAAATCCCAGAGCCACAGGTTCTTGCCGCTGAACGCGGCGCCGTGGGCATGGGCATGGTCGTGCGAGTGGTCGTGTCCTTGGGCGCCGTGGTGGTGGCTGTCCTCGACCGCGGCTTCGCGCCGGTTGTGCAGCCAGGCCAGGCCGCTCTGCCAACTGTGCGAGCGGCCCCAGTCGCTGCCGATGCGGGCTGACAGCACCGTGGCGCCGGGCTTCGACGCGGACGCGGTTTCCTCGATCAGGCGGCGGCCCTGGAACACCTCCGCGCCCAGGCGCAGATAGAAGTCGGTCGGCGCGGTCCAGTTCAGCCGCAGGCCGTCGTCGCTCCAGTGGCCGCCGAGGAAGGCGCGGTAGAGCAGGGGGCGCTCCACGAAGTCGTCGGCGTGGGGGTGCTGTTCATTGAGATAGCCCAGTTGCGACGCAAAGCGCCCGGCCCGCGCCTGCAGGCCGAGCGGCAGGCTGCGGGTCTGCAGGAAGGCCTCCTCCAGCTCCACTTCGATGTGGCCGTCGTGGCTGTGGGCGGCAGCGGTGGCCTGGGCCTCGAAATGCCGGCCCAGGGGACCGCGCAGCGAGGCGTCGCTGTGCCCGGGCGCCAGGCCCTGTTCGCGCTGCCCCAGCGCCAGCGCGCGCGAACTGGCCGCCACGTCCAGCACGGCGCCGAACTGCCAGCCGTCCGCCTGCGCCTGGGCAAGGGTGCTGGCGGCCAGCAAGGCGTTGCAGACGATGAAGCGCTTCATCGGGGGATCCCGAGCCAGGTGGCCTGCGCGGGCGTGAAGCCGAGCGGCGTGCGTGCCTTGACCGTCAGGGCCGCGCTGTCGACGACCACGACCTGCTTGGCGACCGGGTCGGTCACGTAGAGCTCGTCCCGCGCACCGCTGGTGGCCAGGACCGGAAACGGCGCGCTCGCCGGCATCGCCGGGACCACGCCCGCCAGGGGCGCGGCTGCCCGCGCCCAGCCCGAGGCGCCATGCTTCCAGACATGCAGGCTGCCGGCCTGGTCCAGCACGAAGAACTGCTGCCCGCTGCGGTCGAAGCCGTGCGCGCGGCGCAGGCTGGTCGCGGTCCAGTCGGCCGACGTGAGCTCCTGCGCGCTGCCGCCCGCGGCGGTGTCGATGGCGAAGAAGCGGGTGGTCGTGGCGGGCGAGCCGACGTTGCCGAAGCCGATGAACGCGTGGCTGGAGGGCTTCGGATGGCTGACGACGGTGGTGATGCGGATCGGCGTGCCGACCTTGCTGCTGACCGGGTCGCCCGCCGCGCCGTGCGTCGCGAGCAGCACGCCGTCGCTGCAGCCGACCACGGCGTGCGGGCCGACCGAAGCGCCGCCATGCATGTTGTCGCAGCGCGTGGCCAGCAGGTTGCCGGCGCTGTAGGTGGTGCCGGCGCGCTGGTACACGCGCAGGTGGGTCGGGTTGGCGGAGCCGGCGTCGGCCGCGCGGTGCGCGGCCAGCAGTGCGTTGCCGTGCGGGAGCGCGAGACCGTGCAGAGGGGCGTCCAGGGTCAGGCTGGCGATGGCGGCCGTGGCCGAGGCGATCGAATCGTCGGTGAGCAGGCGCACGCCGGCCGGGGTGGCGCCCTCGCCGTCGAGATACAGCGCGGCCTGCCCGTCCTGGTTCGCGTTGAAGTGCGACGGCCGGCTGCCCGCGATCTCCGACGCCATGAGGCGCGAGGCCTGCTTGTAGTCGTGCAGGTGGTCGCCGTGGTCCTCCTGCCAGACGCCGCCGTCGACGAACTGGACCACGCCGCCCGCGCCCTGCAGAACCGCCGCATAGCGCAGCCCCGGGCTGGCATACACCGCCGACGCCGCGTGCTTCAGCGTGTAGCCGGTGCTGGTGTTGTCGTCGAGGTCGAGCACGTGCAGCCTGGCCGCGCCGTCTTCGCTCAGGGCCAGGCGGCCGGAGGTGTCGATGGGCGCGTAGGGGTGATCGTCGTCGTCGTGGGGGTCCGAGCCGCCGCCGCAGGCGGCCACGAGCAAGGCGATGGCGGCGGACGCCACCAGGCGGCGGGTGAAAGATGGACGTGTGTCGTGCTTGTGCTCCATGGTCGGCTCCTGGTTTCCTCGTGTGTGTGAAGGTTGATTTGATATGTTACATCATAACATTCACAAAACGGGCATCGGCATGCGCGTCTGCCGCCACCGCATGGACGCCGGCGATGCGCGAGCAGGGCCCGGGTGTCGCGCTGGCTTACACTTGCCCGCATGCAAGAAGAAGCTTCCGGACCGCCTGCTGCCGAGCTGCCCGGGGCCCCGCCTCCGCGCCGCCCCAAGGGCATCTACATGCTGCCCAACATGATCACGCTGGCCGCGTTGTTCGGCGGCTTCTATGCCGTGGTGATGGCCATGAACGGCCGCTACGACCTGGCCACCGTGGGCATCTTCGTCGCGATGGTGCTCGACAGCCTGGACGGCCGGGTGGCGCGGCTGACCCATACGCAAAGCGCGTTCGGCGAGCAGATGGACTCGCTGGCCGACATGGTGTCCTTCGGTGCCGCGCCGGCATTGATCGCCTACGAATGGACGCTGCGCGACCTCGGCCGCTGGGGCTGGATCGCCGCGTTCGTGTACTGCGCCTGCGCCGCGCTGCGCCTGGCGCGCTTCAACGTCAACACCGGCGTGGTCGACAAGCGCTACTTCCAGGGCCTGCCTTCGCCGGCCGCCGCGGCGCTGGTCGCGGGTTTCATCTGGCTCATGACCGAGCTGGAGGTGGCGCCGCAGGACGTGACCTGGGTCATGTTTGCCATCACGCTCTACACCGGCCTGACCATGGTGACCAACGTGCCGTTCTACAGCTTCAAGGACCTGAGCCTGAGAAAGAGCGTGCCGTTCGCGGCCATCGTGCTGGTGGCGCTGGGCATCGCCGTGATCAACATCCACCCGCCGACGGTGCTGTTCGGCCTGTTCGTGATCTACGGGCTCTCGGGCTACGCGCTCTACTTCTGGCGCAAGTCCAAGGGTCGCCCCACCAGCGTGATCAGCACCTCGACCGACGAACCGGACGAGCGAGGCCTGCACGACTGAAGCGCCCGGCTTGCGCGGATGCGCGCGGTTTGTGCTACATTGCGGCCCATGTTCCAGGTTTCCCTCTCGCTACTACTGGGTGTCCGTCACGGGCAGGTCTGGTAGCGCGCGAGCGATTTTTTCCAAACGGCCCGTTTGCACCCGCAGCGGGCCGTTTGCATTTCTGGGCTGCGGGTCCTTTCCCTCGACGAAAGACCATGATGTTGAAGCAACCCGCCAGCAAGTACGCCGCTTTTCCTCCCGTCGGCCTGAAGGACCGCACCTGGCCCGATGCCGTGATCGTCCAGGCCCCGGTCTGGCTGTCCACCGATCTGCGCGACGGCAACCAGGCGCTGATCGAGCCGATGGACGTCGAGCGCAAGCTGCGCATGTTCCGGCTGCTGGTGAAGATCGGCTTCAAGGAAATCGAGGTCGGCTTCCCGTCGGCCTCCCAGGTCGAGTTCGACTTCCTGCGCCGCCTGATCGACGAGCGCCTCATTCCCGACGACGTCACGATCCAGGTGCTGACCCAGGCGCGCGAGCCGCTGATCCGGCGCACGTTCGAGGCGCTGCAGGGCGCGCCGCGAGCCATCGTGCACCTCTACAACGCGGTCTCGCCGGTGATGCGCCGCGTGGTGCTGGGCCTGGACGAGGACCAGATCGTCGAGCTTGCGACAGAGCATGCGCGCCTGTTCGCCGAACTCGCCGCCGGGCAGCCCGGCACGCAGTGGACGTTCCAGTATTCGCCCGAGATGTTCTCCGGCACCGAGCTGGCGTTCTCCAAGCGCGTGGTCGACGCAGTGACCGAGGTCTGGCAGCCGACGCCGCAGCGCAAGTGCATCGTCAACCTGCCCTCGACGGTCGAGCACAGCACGCCCAACGTGTTCGCCGACATGATCGAATGGATGCACCGGCACCTCGCGCGGCGCGAGGCCATCGTGCTCTCGGTGCATCCGCACAACGACCGCGGCACCGGCACGGCCGCCGCGGAACTCGCGCTGATGGCCGGCGCCGACCGACTCGAAGGCTGCCTGTTCGGCAACGGCGAGCGCACCGGCAACCTGGATCTGGTCAACGTCGCGCTGAACCTCTACACCCAGGGCGTGGACCCGCAGCTCGACTTCTCCGACATCGACGAGATCCGCCGCGTGGTCGAGCACTGCAACCAGTTGCCCGTGCACCCGCGCCATCCCTATGCGGGCGACCTCGTCTACACCTCGTTCTCGGGGTCGCACCAGGACGCGATCAAGAAGGCGTTCGCCCAGCGGCGCGAGGACGAGCCGTGGGCGATCCCGTACCTGCCCATCGATCCCAAGGACGTGGGGCGCAGCTACGAAGCCGTGATCCGCGTCAACAGCCAGTCGGGCAAGGGCGGCATCGCCTACCTGCTCGAAAGCGAGTACGGCCTCGAACTGCCGCGGCGGCTGCAGATCGAGTTCAGCCAGGTGGTGCAGCGCGTGATGGACGCGCAGGGCAAGGAACTCACGGCCCAGGATCTGTGGCGGCTGTTCGACGAAGCGTACGGGATCTCCGAGATCGCCGCGCCGGTGTACCGCGTCGAGGAAGTGCCGGGCACCGCGGAGCGGGGCGAGCGGGTGTGCCTGCATGGCGAGGCCGAGCTGTCCGGTGCGCGCATGGCGGTCGACGGCCGCGGCACCGGGCCGATCGAGGCGTTCGTCAATGGCCTGTCGGAGCGCACCGGCGTGGCCTTGCGCGTGCTGGACTACCACGAGCACGCCATCGGCTCGGGGTCCGACGCGCAGGCCGTGGCCTATCTCGAGTTGCGCGTGGACGAACAGCAGACGGTGTTCGGGGTGGGCCGGGACGACAACATCGTTTCGGCCTCCCTGAAGGCGATTCTCTCCGGCCTGCGGCGCGTGCCGACGGACGAAGCGGCCGCGGTGCGCGGCCGGCGCACGGCGGGCGAGGCGATCGCCTGACGAGCGAGTCCCCCGATAATTCCAGCCCACAAGGAGCCACCCCATGAGCGACCAACTGATCATCTTCGACACCACGCTGCGCGACGGCGAGCAATCGCCCGGCGCTTCCATGACCAAGGACGAGAAGCTGCGCATCGCGCGCCAGCTCGAGCGCCTGAAGGTGGACGTGATCGAGGCCGGTTTTGCGGCCAGCTCGAACGGGGACTTCGACTCGGTCAAGGCCATCGCCGACCACATCAAGGATTCCACGGTGTGCTCGCTGGCGCGCGCCAACGACCGCGACATCTCGCGCGCCGCCGAGGCGCTGCAGGGAGCGAACCGCGCACGCATCCACACCTTCATCGCCACCAGCGCGCTGCACATGGAGAAGAAGCTGCGCATGACGCCCGAGCAGGTGCTGGAGCAGGCTAAGCAGTCGGTGCGTTTCGCGCGCAACCTGGTGAGCGACATCGAATTCAGCCCTGAGGACGGCTACCGCAGCGACGTGGACTTCCTCTGCCGCGTGTTGGAAGCGGTGATCAAGGAGGGCGCGACCACACTCAACATCCCCGACACCGTGGGCTACGCAGTGCCCGAGCTGTATGGCGAGTTCATCCGCACGCTGCGCGAGCGCATTCCCAACTCCGACAAGGCGATCTGGAGCGTGCACTGCCACAACGACCTGGGCATGGCGGTGGCGAACTCACTTGCCGGCGTGAAGATTGGCGGCGCGCGGCAGGTGGAGTGCACCATCAACGGGCTGGGCGAGCGTGCAGGCAATTGCTCGCTGGAGGAAATCGTGATGGCGGTGCGCACGCGCCGCGACTACTTCGGCCTCGACGTGGCGGTCGACACCACGCAGATCGTGCCCGCCAGCCGCATGGTGAGCCAGACCACGGGCTTCGTGGTGCAGCCGAACAAGGCCGTGGTGGGCGCCAACGCCTTCGCGCACGCCAGCGGCATCCACCAGGACGGCGTGCTCAAGGCGCGCGACACCTACGAGATCATGCGCGCCGAGGACGTGGGCTGGAGCGCCAACAAGATCGTGCTCGGCAAGCTCAGCGGCCGCAACGCCTTCAAGCAGCGCCTGCAGGAGCTGGGCATCGAGATGGAGTCCGAGAGCGAGATCAACACCGCCTTCGCGGCCTTCAAGGAACTGGCCGACCGCAAGAGCGAGATATTCGACGAGGACATCCTCGCGCTGTGCAGCGACGAGAGCGTTACGCCCGAGAAGGAGCAGTACGGCCTAGTCTCGCTGTCCCAGCATAGCGAAACCGGCGAGCGCCCGCACGCCAGCGTGGTGTTCACCGTCGATGGCAAGGAATTCAAGGGCGAGAGCGATGGAAACGGGCCGGTCGACGCCTCCCTCAAGGCGATCGAGCAGCACGTCAAGAGCGGGGCGGAGCTGGTGCTGTACTCCGTCAACGCCATCACCACCGGCTCCACCGAGAGCCAGGGCGAGGTGACCGTGCGCCTGCAGCACAGCGGGCGCGTGGTCAATGGGGTCGGCGCGGACCCCGACATCGTCGTGGCCTCCGCCAAGGCCTACCTGAGCGCGCTCAACAAACTGCACAGCAAGGTCGACCGCGTTGCCGCCCAGGGTTAAGAAAATGATTTGAAATCAATGACTTGTGAAGACCTTCTTGGTGATCGTCAAAAATGAGGCCTTAACTCGGGTTTATTCCATCGATCACTAAAGAAGGTTTCGCAAGCAATTGATATTGCTAGTTTTTTTACTCCTGTCTATACTCCGCCCCCAGCGCGGTGGTTGTTGTTTTCTGGAGTGAGGTCATGGTGCATGGTGTCGGTCGGTTTCGCCTGATGGTGCTGGGTGCCGCCCTGGCGGGTTGCCTGATGGCATTTGGCGTTCCCCAACCTGCCCACGCCGCATCCAGCCCGAAGAAGACCGCTGCCAAGACCGTTGCGGCCAAGAAGGCACCGGCTCGGGCCAAGAGCGCGGCGGTCGTCGCCAAGAAGCCCGAAGCCAAGAAGCCCGCGAACCGGGTGGCGAAGCCCGCCGCGCGAGGCAAGCCCAAGGCGCAGGCGACCGCGGCCCGCGCCGCGAAGCCGCGCGTCAAGGTGCAGATGGCCAAGGGCAAGCCGGCGACGACGATGCACAAGGTCGCGGTGAAGCGGGCGCCGTCGCCCGTGATGCGGACGGCGGCCGTCGTGCACCAGCCTTCCGTCGGCGAGGCGCTCGGGCTGGGCTCCATCGACGATCCGCTGGCCCTCAACTCCCGCGTGGCGTTGGTGATCGACCAGGAAACGCACCAGGTGCTGTTCAGCAAGAACGACTCGGCGGTGCTGCCGATCGCTTCGCTCACCAAACTCATGACCGGGCTCGTGATCGCCGACGCCAAGCTCGACATGGACGCGCCGATCACGATCACCCGCGACGACGTCGATACCTACAAGGGCAGCCGTTCGCGGCTGGCCGTGGGCAGCACCCTGAGCCGGCGCGAGCTGATGCACCTGGCACTCATGTCGAGCGAGAACCGGGCCGCCCATGCCCTGGGGCGCACCTATCCCGGCGGCCTCCAGGCGTTCGTGCGGCTGATGAACCAGAAGGCCGCGGCGCTCGGCATGGCCGACACGCACTACGTCGAGCCCACCGGCCTGTCCAGCGAGAACCGGTCGAGCGCCCGCGACCTGGCGACGCTGGTGTCGGTGGCCTACCAGCGGCCGATCCTGCGCGATCTGTCGACCTCGCCGGCCCATGAGGTCGATCTGGGCCGCCGCACCCTGCAATACAACAACTCCAACCGCCTGATCCGCAACCCCGACTGGGACATCGGCCTGCAGAAGACCGGCTACATCTCCGAGGCCGGCCGCTGCCTCGTGATGCAAGCCACGGTGGCCGGTCGCCAGTTGATCATGGTGTTCCTGGATTCCGACGGCACGATCGCCCGGGTACAGGACGCCGAGCGGGTGCGCCGCTGGGTGGAAACGCAGACCGGGGCTTCCTCGCCGCTGGTGGAGCAGCGCACACCTCCTCGGGGCTGACCGGCGCTGACCAGCGCTCAGCGCACCGGCAGGTCGGTGGCCGGCAGCTTGGGGCAGCCCAGCGCGGTGGAGATCTCGGCCGCGGTGGCCCGCAGCTTGGGCAGCCAGCCTTCGTCGATGCGGTCGGCCGGCGCGGAGATCGACAGGCCGGCCACCAGCTTGCCCTGGTCGTCGTAGATGCCGGCGGCCATGCAGCGCACCCCCAGCTCCAGTTCCTCGTTGTCGCGCGCCACGCCCGCCAGGCGGCACTGGGCCAGCTCGCGCTCGAGCAGGGGCAACTGGGTGAGGCTGTTGCGGGTGTTGCCGGCCAGTCCCGTGCGGGTGGCGTAGGCCCGTACGCGCGCCGGCTCTTCGTCGGCCAGGAACAGCTTGCCGACCGAGGTCAGGTGCAGCGGCGCCCGGCCGCCGATCGCCCGCACCACCTGCATGCCGGAGCGTTCGCTGTAGGCGCGTTCGACGTAGATGATCTCGTCGCCCTGGCGCACGCTCAGGTTTACCGGCTGCTGGATCAGCTTGTGCAGCTCCCGCATGGGCTGCAGCGCGGCATCGCGCACGTTCAGCCGCGCCTTGACCAGGTTGCCCAGCTCCAGCAGGCGCATGCCCAGCCGGTAGCTGCCGGCCTCGGGCCGGTCGACGAAGCGGCCGATGGTGAGGTCGTTGAGGATGCGGTGGGCGGTGGAGGGGTGCAGCCCGGTCTTTTCGCTGATTTCCTTGAGCGACACCGGCTCTTCGCGGGAGGCCAGTACCTCCAGCAGGTTGAACATGCGCTCGATCACCTGCACGGTGGGCATGCTGGGAGGGGGGGTGGTGCGTTTGGTCATGAGGGCATTGGCTGGCTCATGATTTTACAAGATGAAATCAGAGGCCGCACCATCGGCCTCCGATCCCCGCGTCCACATGGGTGGTCAGGGCACGCAGACCCAGCGGCCTTCGAGCAGCAGCTCGTGCGGCCGGAAGCCCGCCTTGTAGCTCATCTTGCCGCTCTGGGCGATCCAGTAGCCCAGGTACACATGGGGCAGTTGCAGGGTCCTGGCCTGCTCGATCTGCCACAACACGCTGTAGGTGCCGTAGCTGGCGGCCTGCTCGCCGGGCTCGTAGAACGTGTACACGGCCGACAGGCCATCGTTGAGCACATCGACGATGGACACCATCTTGAGGCGGGCGGGCTGGGTGTCCGTCTCGGGCTCGAGGAACTCCACCAGCCGGGAGTTGACGCGGCTTTGCAGCAGGAACTGGGTGTACTGGTCGATGCTGTCGTGGTCCATCCCGCCGCCGGCGTGCCGGCTGTTCTGGTAGCGCAGGTAGAGCTGGTAGTGCTCGGGAATGAAGCACAGCTTGAGCACGCGCGTCTGCAGGTGGCCGTGCCGCGCGTGCGCGCGCCGCTGGCTGCGGCTGGGCTTGAAGCGCGCCACCGGCACCCGCAGCGGCACGCAGGCCTGGCAGCCGTCGCAGTAGGGGCGGTAGGTGAACATGCCGCTGCGCCGGAAACCGTGCGTGACGAGGTCCGAATACGCGTCGTTGTGGATCAGGTGGCTCGGCGTGGCGACCTGGGAGCGGGCCTGGCGATCGGGCAGGTAGCTGCACGGGTAGGGCGCCGTGGCGTAGAACTGCAGGGCCTGCAGCGGGAGTTCTTTGGGGTGGGTCACGCGCGCCGACCGTCTTCGAGGAAGAGTTGATCCCAGTATACGGGCTGAAAATCCCACTCGGGCGCCGGGCGCTGCGAGGCCAGGCGCACGTGCTGGCAGAACAGGTCGCGCGGCATCAACTGCGCGCCCAGCGACGACAGGTGGCTGGTGTCCTGCTGGCAGTCGATCAGCGGCAGGCCCCGCACCCGGCAGAACGCCACCAGCGCCGCCAGCGCGATCTTGGACGCGTCGTTCTGCCGGCTGAACATGGACTCGCCGTAGACCATCTGGCCCAGGTTGATGCAGTAGAGCCCGCCGACCAGTTCGCCATCGATCCAGGTCTCCACGCTGTGCGCCAGGCCCGCGTCGTGCAGCCGGACATAGGCGTCCACCATGGCCGGCAGGATCCAGGTGCCGTTCTGCCCGGCGCGCGGCGTGTGGGCGCAGGCCCGGATCACGCGCTCGAATTCGCTGTCGACCCGGATCTCCAGGCGCCCTTCGCGCAGGCGTTTCTGCAGGGTCTTGCGCAAGGACCGGTGCAGCTTGAACGCGTCCACCTCGAGCACCATGCGGGGGTCGGTGCTCCACCAGAGGATGGGCTGTCCGGCGCTGTACCAGGGAAAGATGCCGCGCGAATAGGCCGCCACGAGCGTCGGCACGTCCAGCACGCCGCCCGCCGCCAGCAGGCCGGGCGCGGGGTCGTTCGGGCCCCAGGCGCTTTCCACGGGCGGAAACCCCTGGCCGGGTTCCAGCCAGGGGAGAGGGCGGGTGGGCGGGGTTCGCGTCATGCCGCTATTTTGCGCGGCTATCCGCAGGCTTCAAGCCCGGATGGCGACGCGACGCCGCAAGAGCAGCCAGACGGTCGCGCCCAGGACGATGCCCGTGCCGTTGGCCGCGAAATCCGCCCATTCGCCATAGCGCCACCCGGTGGCCGACTGGGCCAACTCGATCGCGCCGCCCAGCGCCAGCAGCCCCAGCGCCACGCGCCGCGCCTGGGCCGGGTATGCCAGCAGGCCGAACAGCGACAGCCAGGCGTAGCCCAGCCCGTGCTGGGCCTTGTCCCAGATGTCGAAGGTCTGCGGCGGCAGCAGGTCCACCGGCACCAGGGAGGCCACGGTGAGCCCTAGCACGCTGGGCCAGAAGATGGCTTTGACCAGAAAGGAAGGCAGCGACACCATGGAAAAGGCTCGGGCGAAAAGAGAAAGGCCTTGCATCGCTGCAAGGCCTTGTGTCATTGGTTGGCTCCCCGACCTGGACTCGAACCAGGGACCTGCGGATTAACAGTCCGTCGCTCTACCGACTGAGCTATCAGGGAACAGCCTCGAATTATAGCGCCGTTTTCGAGGGCTTCCGGTCAACGGCGTCTTTCCGCATTCATTGGCCGGGTGCGGCCGCCGGGGGCGCCGCGTGCACGCCCAGCGCCTTGTGCAGCTTGGGGCTGGTGGTGGTGTATTGCAGCAAGGCCTGCCGGTCCGGGAAGACGATGGGCGCGGCGCCGAAGGCGGCGAGCACGCATTCGTGGAAGCCGCAGAGGATGAGCTTCTTCTTGCCCGGGTAGGTGTTGATGTCGCCCACGGCGAAGATGCCGGGGACGCTGGTGGAGAACGTCTCCGTGTCCACCACGAGCTGCTTGCGTTCGATGTGCAAGCCCCATTCGGCGATCGGGCCGAGCTTCGGGGAGAGCCCGAAGAAGACGAGCAGCGCGTCCAGCGGCACGGCGCGGGTGACGGCATCGGCGCCCGTGACCTTGAGGGTGCCGAGCCGCTGGCCGTCGGCCGTGGTGTCGAAGCCGGTGGCCTGGCCGATGAGGAGCTGCATCGCTTGGCGCTCGCAGAGTTCGCGCAGGCGCGCCACGCTGGCGGGCGCGGCCTGGAAGCCGTCGCGGCGGTGCAGGAGCACGACGCTTTCGGCCCGGTGCGGGCTGTCGGGCCGGGCGAACTCGATCGCCCAGTCCAGCGCCGAGTCGCCGCCGCCGGCGATCACAAGCTGTTTGCCCGCGAAGTCCTCGGGGCGGCGGACCTGGTAGACCACCTGTGTGCTTTCGAACCGCTCCAGCCCGTCGACCGCGAGCTTGCGCGGCTGGAAGGCGCCGACGCCGGCGGCGATGAACACGGTCTTGGCGATGAAGCGGGTGCCCTTGGCGGTGGCGAGGTCGAAGCGGCCGTCCGCCCGCCGCTGCAGGTGGGTGACTTGCTGGCCGAGATGGAAGGCCGCGCCGAAGGGCTGGATCTGCGCCAGCAGGCGGTCGGTGAGCTCCTGGCCGGTGCAGACGGTGATGCCCGGGATGTCGTAGATCGGCTTGTCCGGGTAGAGCTCGGCCGGCTGGCCGCCCGGGTGGTCCAGGGCGTCGATCACATGGGCCTTGATGTCCAGCAGGCCGAGCTCGAACACCTGGAACAGGCCCACGGGCCCGGCCCCGATGACCACCGCATCGGCTTCGATCGGCGTGCCGCGGGCGTCGGTCGCCATCATGCCGGGGCTCAGCGCTGCAGCTCGGAGAGCTTGCCCGTGCGGTCCTTCCACTCTTCGGCGTCGGGCAGCGGGTCCTTGCGCTTGGTGATGCTCTTCCAGGTCGGCAGGCGGGCGAGCTCGGCGTTGAGCTCGGTCATGTGCAACTGGTCCTTGGGCAGGTCTTCTTCGGCGTAGATGGCGCTCACCGGGCACTCGGGGATGCACACCGCGCAGTCGATGCACTCGTCGGGATCGATGGTGAGGAAATTGGGGCCTTCACGGAAGCAGTCGACGGGGCAGACGTCCACACAGTCGGTGTATTTGCAGCGGATGCAGGCTTCGGTGACAACGTGGGTCATGGTTGTGGAGATGATCAGGGGAATCCCTAATTTTAGGGTTTCCCGGTCCATGGGGCGGTGCGATGCCCCTAGGCGCGGTGCCGGTTAAGGCGCTGCGCGGGAATGGGCATCAACGGACCAGCAGGGCCGCGGAGGTCCGGTGGCTGGCGGTGTCCACCAGCACCAGCGAGCCCAGCGCGCGGGAGCGCTCGAAGGGCAGCGTGGCCAAGGGCTCCTGCAGCGCGAGTTCGATGTGGCCGATGGCGTTGGGTTCGAGCTGGGTGGCCTCTTCCTCGGCCAGGGTGTGGATGTCGAGCCGGTGCACGATGCGCCGCACCTTGGCCTTGACCCAGCGGTGGCCGTGCAGCGCCCAGTACACGCGCCCGGGGACCAGGGGCTCGTCGTCCAGCCAGGCGGCGGTGGCGTGCAGTTCGCGGCTGCCACGGTCTTCGCCCGGGGCCAGCAGCCAGTCGCCGCGCGAGACGTCGATTTCCCGGTCCAGCACGATGCCGGCGCTGTGGCCGGCCTGCACGGCGTGCGGCTGGCGCACGTGGTCGAGCACCTGCGCGACGGTGGCGGTCTGGCCATGGGGCAGGATGCGCACCGGCTGGCCGGGCTGCACGCGGCCGGCGGCCACGCGGCCCCAGAAGATGCGGCGCCCTTGCGAGGTGTCGGACGAGCCGCTGAACTTCTCGACCCACTGCACGGCGAAGGCGAACGGCAGGTCCACCTCGGGGGGCGTTACCGGCAGGCGCTCCAGGATGTCCAGCAACGTGGGGCCGTGGTAGCCGCACCAGCCGGGTTGCGCGGCGGCGTCGACCACGTTCCAGCCCTCGAGCGCGGAGACCGGCACGGTGGCGGCGACGGGGATGCCCGCCTGGCCGGCGAACTGGCGCAGCGCGGCGCCGATGTGCGCGAAGGCACGGGCGCTGTCGGCCACGGCGTCGAGCTTGTTCACCACGAACACGATGGACGGCACCCGCAGCAGCTTGAGCAGCAGGCTGTGGCGCCGCGTCTGCGGCAGCAGCTTCAGGTCGGGCGCGGGCCAGTCGAGCTTGGTGGCGTCCACCAGCACCACGGCGGCGTCCGCGCTGGAGGCGGCGGTCACCATGTTGCGGGTGTACTGCTCGTGCCCGGGCGCATCGCCGATGATGAACTTGCGCGTTTCGGAGCTGAAGTAGCGGTACGCGACGTCGATGGTGATGCCTTGCTCGCGTTCGGCCGAGAGGCCGTCGGTCAGCAGGGCGAGGTCGGTCCTGCCCTGGCGCTGCACGCCGGCCAGGTGGTCCTGCAGCACGGCCTTGCTGTCGACCAGCAGGCGGCCGATCAGCGTGCTCTTGCCGTCGTCCACGCTGCCGCAGGTGATGAATTTGAGAGCGTCCATGTTCGTTGGGCGTTGAGGGTTGGGCGTTGAGCGGGGGGAAAGGACCTGGTCTTCACGCTGAACGCCGCACGCCCAACGCTGAACCTTCTTCAGAAATAGCCTTCCTTCTTGCGGCGCTCCATCGAGGCATCGCTGGTCTTGTCGTCCATGCGCGTCGCGCCGCGCTCGCTCACCTCGGCGGCCAGGGTTTCCAGCACGATGTCCCCGGCGCTCGCGGCCAGGCTTTCCACCGGGCAGGTGCAGGTGATGTCGCCCACGGTGCGGAAGCGCACGTCGCGCACCTGCACGGTCTCGCCCTCGCGCGCCGGGGTCAGCCCGGTCACGGGGACCAGTAGGCCGCGCCGGTCCACCACCTCGCGCGGATGCGTGTAGTAGATCGAGGGCAATTCGACGCGCTCGCGGGCGATGTACTGCCAGACGTCGAGCTCCGTCCAGTTGCTGATCGGAAACACGCGGAAGTGCTCGCCAGGCTGCAGCCGCGTGTTGAACAGGGTCCAGAGCTCGGGGCGCTGGGCCTTGGGCTGCCATTGGCCGAAGCCGTCGCGGTGGCTGAAGATGCGCTCCTTGGCGCGCGCTTTTTCCTCGTCGCGCCGCGCGCCGCCGATCAGGGCGTCGAAGCGGAATTCCTCGATCGCTTCGAGCAGCGTGACCGACTGGTGCACGTTGCGGCTCTCGCCGGGGTGCGCCAGGCGCACGGTGCCGCGCCGCATCGAGTCTTCCACGTGGCGCACGATCAGCTCGGCGCCGAGTTCCTTGGCGCGCCGGTCGCGGAAATCGGTCACTTCGGGGAAGTTGTGGCCGGTGTCGATCATGAGCAGCGGATAGGGCAGGCGGTTCGCGCCAAAAGCCTTCTCGGCGCACTTGAGCATGACCAGCGAATCCTTGCCGCCGGAAAACAGCAGCGCCGGCCGTTCGAAGGCGGCGGCCACCTCGCGCAGGATGAAGATGGTCTCTTCCTCGAGCGCGTCCAGGTGGGCGTTGCTCAGGTGGTGCCCGGCGGCCTGGCTCAGGGCCGACTGGATCACGTGGGGCTCGGTTCGTGCGTTCATGATGGGCGTATCGGATTCAGTGGGCCAGGTGCAGTCCGCACTCGCGCTGCGCTTCGCCCTTGGTCGGATCCACGTAGTCGAAGTTGTTGGGCAGGCCGTGGACTTCGCAGTACTGGTACAGGTCCCTGGACGACCAGTGCAGCAGCGGCGCGACCTTGATCAGGCCGTCGGGGTTGATGCTCACCGGGTCCATGCGGGCGCGCACGGCGCTGTCGGTGGCGCGCAGCGCGGTGAACCAGACCTTGGGCGCGGTCTCGCGCAGCGCGCGGGCGAAGGGCTCCAGCTTCACCTCCTCGGTAAAGGCGGCGTGGCGCGGGTCGTCGAGCGCGGGCACCGGGCCATCCACCGCCTCGCGGTGCGCGCGCGAGCGCAGCGGCAGATAGATGCGCAGGTTCAGCCCGAGCTGCCGGGTCACTTCGTCGGCGTAGCGGTAGGTGGCCTCGGTGTTGTGGCCGTTGTCCATCCAGACCACGGGCACGTCGGGCTGCACGCGCGTGACGAGGTGCAGGATCACCGCCTCGAAGGGGCGGAAGTTGGTGGTGACGATGGCGGGCTGGTTCAGGCCCAGGGCCCACTTCACCAGGCCAGGGGCGTCGCGGCCGAGCTCGGCGTTGACTTGCGTGAGGTTCATGCCGCCTCCCGCGCGTCGTCACGGGCAAAGAGCGGCCGCGGCTCCAGCACGTCGCCCTGGTAGAAGGCGCTGTAGCGGGCGAGCTGGCGCTCGGCGGCCTCCAGGCTCTGGCCCTCGGCCAGCACGGCACTGGTGAAACCGCTGCGCTGCATGTGCACCAGCAGGTCGACGAACACGTCGCCGGTGGCGCGCAGGTCGCCCGCGAACCGGTAACGGCGGCGCAGCAGCACGGCCTGGCTGTAGGCGCGGCCGTCGGTGAACTTGGGGAAGCTCAGCTCGATGCGGTCCACGCCCTCCAGCGCGCCGCCGGCGGCCAGCGCGGCGAGGTCGGTGTCGTTGGGGATCTGCAGGACTTTTTCGGTCTCGGCGCCCGTGGGAAGCGCATTGGCGGCAAGGATTTTCATGGCATTCGCGGCTTATTCGGCCACCGCTTCGGCGTGGGCCTGCTTGGGGTGGCGCGCGCCGTTGGCGGCGGCCTTGAACGGCTCGTGGCCGATGCGGCGCAGCGCGTCGATGAAGAACTCGCCCGGCTTGCGCAGCTCGCGGTAGGTGGTGAGGATGGCCTCGACCACATCGGGCACCTCGGCGGCCGAGAACGAGGGGCCGACCACCTTGCCGGCGATCGCCGGCCCCGAGAGGTCGGTGCCGTCGGCGCCGCCGAGCGTGATCTGGTACCACTCCTTGCCGTCCTTGTCGACGCCCAGGATGCCGATGTGGCCGCTGTGGTGGTGGCCGCAGGAGTTGATGCAGCCGCTCATGTGCAGGTCGATCGGGCCGAGGTCGAACACCTCGTCCAGGTCCTGGTAGCGCTCGGTCAGCGCGGCGGCGATGGGCAGCGAGCGCGCGTTCGCCAGCGAGCAGTAGTCGCCGCCGGGACAGACGATCATGTCGCTGATGAGGCCGATGTTGGGCTGCGCCAGGCCGAGCTGGCGCGCGGCCTCGTACAACGCGGGCAGATCGGACTCGAACACCCAGGGCAGCATCACGTTCTGCTCGTGCGTGAGGCGCGCCTCGCCGGCGGAGAACTGGTCGGCCAGTTGGGCCAGGCCCTCCATGGTGTCGGCCTCCACGTCGCCGGGCGCCAGGCCCACGCGCTTGAGCGACAGGGTGACGGCGGCCAGGCCCGGCAGCCGGTGGCCGCGCACGTTCTGCTTCAGCCAGCGCTGGTAGAGCTGGCCCTGGGGGTTGACACCGGAGGGCAGGTTGGCGGCCTTCAGTTCGGGCACCACGAAGTTGGCGGACACGCGGTCCAACTCGGCCTGGGTGATGGTGTGCGGCGCGCCGTCCTGCTCGACGATGGCCTTGTACTCGGCCTCGACCGCGTCGATGAACTTCTGGCCCTCGGCCTTGACGAGGATCTTGATGCGCGCCTTCCACTTGTTGTCGCGCCGGCCGTAGCCGTTGTAGACGCGCACGACGGCCTCGATGTAGTTGAGCAACTGGTTCCAGGGCAGGAACTCGCGCACCACGGTGCCGATCACGGGCGTGCGGCCCATGCCGCCGCCCACCTTGATGGTGAAGCCCACTTCACCCGCGTCGTTGCGCAGGGCCTGCACGCCGATGTCGTACCAGCCGGTGGCGGCGCGGTCCTCGGCCGAGCCGTTGTAGGCGATCTTGAACTTGCGCGGCAGGAAGCTGAACTCGGGGTGCAGCGAGCTCCACTGGCGCGTGATCTCGGCGAACGGGCGGGTATCGACGATGCCGTCGGGCGCGATGCCCTCGTAGGCCTCGCAGGTGATGTTGCGGATGTCGTTGCCGCTGGTCTGGATGCCGTGCATGTGCACGCTGGCCAGCAGCTCCATCACCTCGGCGGCCTTGGTGATGGGGATCCAGTTGAACTGGCAGTTGGTGCGGGTGGTGAAGTGGCCGTAGCCGTAGCGCAGCGGCGCGGCGGTCAGCGTGAGGCCGGGCTGGGCGGCCTGCAGCGCGTCCTGCGTGGCCTGGGCGTGGGCCAGCAGTTCGGGGTCGGGCCGGTCGTAATCGCGCGCGATGCGGGCCAGCATGCGCAACTGCGCGCTGCTGATCTCGCCGTAGGGCACCGCGATGCGCGCCATGGGCGCGTAGCGCTGGATGTACCAGCCGTTCTGCAGGCGCAGGGGGAGCAGTTGCTCGTCGGTCAGCTCGCCGCGCTGCCAGCGTTCGAGCTGGTCGCGGAACTGGGCGGCACGCAAGTGCACGAACTGGCGGTCGAATGCGGTGTATTGGTACATCGTCGCGGAGCACGGAGGTCGAAGCCTTGGACTCTAGGCATTTATGCATATACCTCAAACGATTTTTTCTTCATTGATATATATCTATTCGCTATGTAGACGGTGGTTGCGCAGCATGTCCTTACAACGCGTAACATTCGCGCATGCAAAGGCAACGCATCCTGGTCCGCGTGGTGGGGTTCACCGACGTGGAGCGGCACGCGCTCAACACGGTGTTCCGGTTGTCGCAGGACCGGGAGGTGCGCTACGAGCCCTGGCTGCCCGACCAGGCGGGCTTGGCCGCCGGCCTGCCGCAGGTGGCGCTGGTGGATGGCGCGAGCGTCGAGGCGGTGCTGTCGCATGCCAAGGAGATGCCGGCCGGGCAGCGCCTGATCTGGGTCGGGCCCGATGCACCGGCGCACGCCTGGCGCGTGCTGGAGCGCCCGATCGCCTGGGCCTCCGTGCTGCACGACCTGGATGCTGTGTTCGCCGCCCACCAGGCCGATTCGGGCCTGCTCGACCTCGACGTGAGCGCCCCGGCGCCGCTGGATCTGGCGCTCGACCTGGACATGGATTCCGCGCTCGACCCGGGCCGGCGTGCGCTGGTGGCGAGCGAGGACGCCCGGGAGCGCGGCTACCTGCGCGCCTGCCTCGCGGAGGTGGGCATCGTGCAGGTGGACGAGGTGTTCGACACCGAGATGGCGGTCGAGATGCTGGGGCGCCATGCCTACCTGTGCGGCGTGTTCAACCTCGACGACCACCAGCTCGACATGTGGTCGATCATGCGGGTCTTCGTGCAGCGCAACCCGCAGGCCCTGGCGCTGGCGGCGAGCGAGTTCGGCAGCCCCATGGCGGGCTGGTGGCGGCGCCGGCGGATGCGCCGCGACGTCCGCCGGGTGGGGTGCGCGGCCTTGCTGGAGCGCCCCCTGCAGCCCAGCCAGGTGTCGGAATGGCTGGAGCTGATCTGAACAGGCGCTAGCTGCCGCGGCGCGCGGCGCGCCAGGCGAAGCGGGCCGGGTCCAGCGCGCGCACCAGGTCGGGTTCCAGCGGCACGGGCTCGCCTTCGATCTGCGCGGCCAGCAGCGCGGCGCAGGGGTGCGCCAGGGTGAGGCCGCGCGAGCCGAGCGCGGTGAGCAGGTACAGGCCTGGCCGCCGCGGCACCTCGCCGAGCGTGAGCCGCTTGCGGCCCTGCCAGTGCTGCCGCAGCGCCGCTTCGTCCGGCACCGCGCCGGCCAGCGGCAGCCGGTCGAGCGAGGCGCAGCGCACCTGGGCCCAGCCCAGCAGTTCGCCGCTGGCCTGCAACTGGCGCATCCGTTCGACGGCCGGCGGGCACAGCGGCTGCAGGCGATGGGCGTTGGCTTCGTGCGCCTCGGGGCTCAGGTCGGTGCTGGCGTCACCGCGCGCGTAGGTGGAGCCCACGGCCCACAGGCGGGCCGGCCAGGCGGGCGGCAGGCCGCTGTCCTCGTAGAGAGGCACGAACACGCCGTCGTTGCGCCGGGGCCGCTCGGCCAGCGGCGCACCGCACAGCGGGCCCAGGCTCATCTGGCCCTTGACGGGCCGCAGGGGCAGGTGCGCGGGCGGGACCGCCGGGCGTTCGCCGTCTTCGCCGGCGAGCAGGCCCAGGCTGCCCAGCGCGGCGGCCACCACCACCACCGGCGCCTGCGCCAGGGCCTGGCCCGCCGCGTCGAGCGCCTGCCAGTGGCCGGTGGCGTCTCGCGCCAGGCGCCGCACCGGCGCGCGCCAGCGGGTTTCCAGGCTGGGGGCGGCCTCGTCGAGCCAGGCGTGCACGATCGCGCCCGGGCGCACCAGCGCGGCCGGCCAGCGGCCGGGGTCGTGGCCCAGGTTGTCGACCTCGCAGGCCTGCCAGCCCTGGCCCTCGGGGACCAGGCGCCGCAGCTCCTCGCGCATCGCCTGCACGCCCAATTGAGACAGCCGGGACAGCGGCGTGGGCGCGCGCGTGACGTGCGGGCTGAGCATGCCGACCGGCAGCGCCGAGGCGCCGCGCGCCGGTCCGTCGGCGGCATCGAGCAGGGTGATGCGCCAATCCCGGCGCGCCAGTTGGGCGCACACCGCGGCACCGGCGAGGCCGGCGCCGATCACCAGGGCATGGCGGTGCACGTGGCGGCGGGGATCACTCCGTTCCGGCGGGCGGCACGTAGCCGGCCGCCGCGTCGGCGCCGTCGCCGAAGAAGTGTTTTTCCATCTGCCGGGTCAGGTACTGGCGCGCGCGCGCGTCGGCCAGGTTGAGCCGGTTTTCGTTGAGCAGCATGGTCTGGTGCCGCAGCCACGCGGCCCAGGCTTCCTTGCTCACGTGCTCGTACAGCCGCTTGCCCAACTCACCCGGGTAGGGCGGAAAGTCGAGTCCCTCGGCCTCCTTGCCGAGCTTGATGCAGTGGACGGTGCGTGCCATGGCGTTCCTTGTGGGTGCTGTGGGTTTGGTTTGTATTAGATGATCTGGTTATAACGAATCGGAAAAATTATTCGTTCCCGATAAGTTCAACCGACGGCATGATCCGGTCCTGTCCGTGGCCTCGCTGCGCGGAATGCGTCGCGTGGGCGCCGGGGCCCGCAGGAAGACCGCCACTGTAGCAAGGTTTGGAAGCCCTGCTTCGCGCCGGGTCGCCGGCCATTCCCCGGGTGCGGTCCAGTTTTTTACAATAGCCGGTTGCCGTTTCGATAGGGTTTTCCTCATGAGTGCATTTCAGGAAGAGCGCGTGCTGAGCGTCCACCACTGGACCGACCGCCTGTTCAGCTTCACCACCACGCGCGACACGTCGCTGCGCTTCTCTAATGGCCACTTCACCATGATCGGCCTGCGCGTCAACGGCAAGCCGCTGCTGCGGGCCTACAGCATCGTCAGCCCGAACTGGGCCGAGTACCTCGAGTTCCTGAGCATCAAAGTGCCCGACGGCCCGCTGACCTCGCGGCTGCAGCACATCCAGGTGGGCGACACCATCGTCGTGGGCCGCAAGCCGACCGGCACGCTGCTGATCGACTACCTGCTGCCGGGCAAGCGCCTGTACCTGCTGGGCACGGGTACCGGCCTGGCGCCGTTCCTGAGCATCGTGCGCGATCCCGAGACCTACGAACACTTCGAGCAAGTCATCGTGGTGCACGGGGTGCGCCACGTCAACGAACTGGCCTACCGCGAACTGCTGTCCCAAGGCCTGCACAAGCACGAATTCCTCGGCGAGATGGTGCAGGAGAAATTGCGCTACTACCCCACGGTCACGCGCGAGCCTTTCATACACCAGGGTCGCATCCCGCATCTGCTCAGCGACGGCGTGATCGCCAAGGACCTGGGCCTGCCGCTGCTCAACCCCGAGGAGGACCGGGTGATGATCTGCGGCAGCCCCGAGATGCTGCGCGACCTTAAGGCCCTGTGCGAGAAGCTCGGCTTCAAGGAAGGCAACACCACCACGCCGGGCGATTTCGTGATCGAGCGCGCTTTTGTGAGTTGAAGCGGGGGAACTTGCTGCAGGTCGTCACGCTCTCTGATTTGCCGCCCCGGCCGGCCGTTGCCGTGCCTTGACCTCTCCCTCTTCAGGATTTCCCGTGACCGCTTCGCTTTCTCCTTCCGCTCCGCCGTTGATGCGCCTGCTGAGCAGCCATCCGCGCGGCATCCTCGGCGCGGTCGCAGCCGCCTGCGTGGCCATGCTGGCCTTCGGCCTGTACCTGCAGCACGGGGTGGGGCTGGAGCCTTGTCCCATGTGCATCGTGCAGCGCTATGCGCTGGTGGCGGTTGCGGTGCTGGCAGGGCTGGCGGCGCTGATGCGGCGCCGGGGGGCGCTCTACGGCGGCGTGCTGGCCATGGGCACGTTCGCGGTGTTCGGCGCCTTCGTGGCCGCGCGGCAGAGCTGGCTGCAATGGAACCCGCCCGAGGTCCTGAGCTGCGGGCGCGACTTCTTCGGCATGATCGAGGCGTTCCCGCTGCGCCGGGCGATCCCCATGATCTTCCGCGGCTCGGGCGACTGCTCGGCGGTCGACTGGACCTTCCTGGGTCTGACGATCGCGAACTGGTCGTTCCTGTGCTTCACGGCCTTCGCCGCGCTGGCGGTGCTGCTGTTCCTGAAGCGCCCTGCGTCTGCGTGATGCTGGCCGGCCGCTGTGGGGCTGGCCAATCAAGTTCAGTTCAGCTTCTTCACCAGCACCTGGCTCTTGCGGTCCCAGTTGTATTTGCGCTTGCGCGCCTCGGGCAGCCAGTCGGCGTTGACCTGGACGAAGCCGCGCTTGAGGAACCAGTGCATGGTGCGGGTGGTGAGCACGAAGATGCTCTGCAGCCCCAGCGCCTTGGCCCGGCTCTCGATGCGCTTGAGCAGGCGTTCGCCGTCGCCCTGGCTCTGGGTGTCGGGCGAGACGGTGAGGGCCGCCATTTCGCCGGTGCGTTCTTCCGGGTAGGGGTAGAGCGCGGCGCAGCCGAAGATCACGCCATCGTGCTCGATGATGGTGTAGTTGCCCGCGTCGCGTTCGATCTCGTGGCGGTCGCGCTTGACCAGCGTGCCGTCCTTCTCGAACGGCTCGATCAGCGCCACGATGCCGCCCACGTCGTCGATGGTGGCCTCGCGCACGCTTTCCAGCTTCTCGTCCACCACCATGGTGCCGATGCCGTCGTGCACGTAGATCTCGAGCAGCAGCGAGCCGTCCAGCGCGAACGGGATGATGTGGCTGCGCTCCACGCCGTCCTCGCAGGCGCGGATGCAGTGCTGGAGGTAGAACGCCGGGTCGGTCGGCTGGGTCGGCGGGGGCAGGCTGGCCACCAGGCGCTTGGCGTCGGCCAGCGGGAGCTCGGTGTCGATTTCGCTGTCCGGGTCGCTGGCGTCCACCCGGATGCCGGGCACCTCGGTCAGGAAGATCAGCTTGTCGGACCGCAGCGCCACAGCCACCGAGGTCGCCACGTCCTCCATGCCGAGGTTGAAGGCTTCGCCGGTGGGCGAGAAGCCGAACGGCGAGATCAACACCAGGGCACCCATGTCCAGCGCGCTCTGGATGCCGGCGAAGTCCACCTTGCGCACCAGGCCGGAGTGCAGGAAGTCCACGCCGTCGATCAGGCCCACCGGCCGCGCGGTGATGAAGTTGCCGGAGATCACGCGCACCCGGGCGCCCGCCATGGGCGTGTTGGGCAGGCCCTGGCTAAACGCGGCCTCGATTTCGTAGCGCAACTGCCCCGCGGCCTCCTGGGCGCAGTCCAGCGCCACCGAGTCGGTGATGCGCATGCCGTGCGAGTACTTGGCTTCGTGGCTCCTGAGGCGCAACTGCTCGTTGACCTGCGGCCGGAAGCCGTGCACCAGTACGATCTTCACGCCCATGGCCTGGATCATCGCCAGGTCCTGCGCGATCGCCGGCAGCTTGCCGGCCGCGATCGCTTCGCCCGTCAGCCCGACCACGAAGGTCTGGTGGCGGAACTTGTGGATGTAGGGCGCCACCGAGCGGAACCAGGGCACGAAGGTGAAGTTGAAGACGGTGGACATGGGGCGAAAGGGCTGGACGCCGAACCCGGATAATGGCCGGCTGCCCGATTTTGACCGAGTTTGCACCTTGCCTCCCGCGCCGCTGCACATCGAGTTCCCCGAAGCCTTGCCGGTGTCTGCCCGCCGCCACGAGATCGAGGCGGCGATGCGCGAACACCAAGTGGTGATCGTCTGCGGCGAAACCGGTTCGGGCAAGACCACGCAGTTGCCCAAGATCGCGCTGGCCATGGGGCGCGGCAAGCACGCCGCCAAGCCGGGAGCCGGCCGGCTGATCGGCCACACCCAGCCGCGGCGCATCGCCGCCTCCAGCGTGGCCCGGCGCATCGCGGAGGAGCTGAAAACCCCGCTCGGCGAGGTGGTCGGCTACAAGGTCCGCTTCCAGGACCGCCTGTCTCGCGACGCCTCGGTCAAGCTCATGACCGACGGCATCCTGCTGGCCGAGACCCAGACCGACCCCGAGCTCAGGGCCTACGACACGCTGATCATCGACGAGGCGCACGAGCGCAGCCTCAACATCGACTTCCTGCTCGGCTACCTGCGCCAGTTGCTGCCGCGCCGGCCCGACCTCAAGGTGGTGGTGACCTCGGCCACCATCGACGCCGATCGCTTCGCCCAGTACTTCGGGTCCGCCAGAGGGCCGGCGCCGGTGCTGATGGTCTCGGGCCGGACCTATCCCGTCGAAGTGCGCTACCGCCCGTTCGAGGAAAGCCGCGAGTACGACCTGAACGACGCCATCGCCGACGCGGTGGACGAGCTGTGGCGTGGGCCGCAGGGCGGCGACATCCTGGTGTTCCTCCCGGGCGAGCGCGAGATCCGCGAGGCAGCCGACCACCTGCGCAAGCACCTGTCGCACCAGCCGGTGCTGCGCAGCGCCGAGGTGCTGCCCTTGTTCGCGCGCCTATCGCAGGCCGAGCAGGACCGCATCTTCCAGCCGCACGGCGCGCGGCGCATCGTGCTCTCCACCAACGTGGCCGAGACCTCGCTGACCGTGCCCGGCATCCGCTTCGTGATCGACGCCGGCACCGCGCGCGTCAAGCGCTACAGCTTCCGGCAGAAGGTGGAGCAGCTCCAGATCGAGCCGATCAGCCAGGCTGCGGCCAACCAGCGCGCCGGGCGCTGCGGCCGCGTGGCCGACGGCATCTGCATCCGCCTGTACGACGAGGCCGATTTCAACGGCCGGCCGCGCTTCACCGACCCCGAGATCCTGCGCAGCTCGCTCGCCGGCGTGATCCTGCGCATGAAGGCGCTGCACCTGGGCGCGGTGGAGGATTTCGCCTTCCTCGAAGCGCCGCAGCGCCGCGCCATCACCGACGGCTACCAGCTGCTGGCCGAGCTGGGCGCGGTGGACGAGGCCAACGAGCTCACCCCGGTCGGCCAGATGCTTTCGCGCCTGCCGCTGGACCCGCGCGTGGGCCGCATCCTGCTCGAAGCGCATGAGCGCGGCGCGCTCGACGAGGTGCTGGTGATCGCCGCGGCGCTCAGCCTGCAGGACGTGCGCGACCGCCCGCTGGACAAGCAGGCCCAGGCCGATCAGGCGCACAAGAAGTTCGACGACGAGAAGAGCGAATTCACCGGCACGCTCAAGCTCTGGAAATGGCTGGAGGACAGCCGGGGCGGCCACGGCACCGACCACCGGCTCAGCCACCGCCAGTACGAAAACCTGCTGCGCGAGCATTTCATCAACGTGCGCCGCGTGCGTGAATGGCGCGACATCCATTCGCAGCTGCACACCGTGGTGGCCGAACATGGGTGGCGGGTCAACACAAGCCAGGCCCGCCCGGCGCCGGGCCGCCCCAAGCCGAGCGACACCCCCTCGGGGGGCAGCGACCCGCGAAGCGGCGGAGCGTGGGGGTCAACATACGCCAGCTATGAAGAGCTGCACTTGTCGATGCTGGCTGGCCTGCTGGGCAACGTCGGCTGCAAGAGCGACACCGAAGACTGGTACCTCGGCGCGCGCGGGATCAAGTTCCACCGCCACCCGGGCGCCAACCTAAGCAAGAAGCCCGGCCGCTGGATCGTCTGCGCCGAGCTGGTGGAAACCACGCGCCTGTTCGGGCGCGGCATCGCGAACATAGAGCCGCAGTGGCTCGAACAGGTGGGCGGCCATCTGCTGAAGAAGCAGGTGCTCGACCCCCATTGGGAGAAAAAAGCGGCGCGCGTCTCGGCGCTGGAGCGCGCCACGCTGTACGGCCTGGTGGTGTACCACCAGCGCCGGGTGGACTACAGCCGGGTCGACCCGGCCGGCGCGCGCGAGATCTTCATCCGCGAAGCGCTGGTCGGCCATCTGCACGACGATACCTGGGACAGCAAGCTGCCGTTCCTGGCCGCCAACCGCCGCACCGTGCGCGAGGTGCAGGAGCTGGAGCACAAGTCGCGCCGGCAGGACGTGCTGGTCGACGACGAGCTGATCTACGCCTTCTACGACCAGCAGGTGCCGGCCGACCTGTGCAACGGCGCGGCCTTCGAGCGCTGGTGGCGCGACGCCGCGCGCGAGAACCCGAAGCTGCTGTTCCTCACGCGCGAGGAGCTGATGCGCCACGAGGCGGCCGGCATCACCACGCAGGCCTTTCCGCGCGTCATTCGGCTGGGCGGCGTGGACTGCGCCGCCGCCTACCTGCACGAGCCCGGCGACCCGCGCGACGGGCTGTCGGTCACGGTGCCGATCTTCGCCCTGAACCAGGTCAACGAGGACCGCTGCGACTGGCTGGTGCCCGGCATGCTCAAGGACAAGGTGCACGCCCTGCTCAAGACCCTGCACCAGCGCCCGCGCTCGCGCCTGGTGCCGCTGCCGCAGACGGCCGAGCGTTTCGCCGGGGTACTGTCCGAGCCCGAGGGATTCGGCCAGGGCAGCCTGATGGACGCGCTGCTCCGGCTGGTGCGCGAGGCCACCCAGCTGCCGGTGCAGCGGGCCGACCTCAAGGCCGACATGCTGCCGGCCCACCACTTCATGCACCTGCGCGTGGTGGACGAGCACGGCCGCCAGCTCGGCCAGGGCCGCAACCTGGGCGCGCTCAAGGCCGAGCTGGGCGCCCAGGCGCGCGGGGCGTTCCAGGCGCTGGCGCAGCTCAAGCTGGGCGGGTCTTCAACCGCTGCCGCCGGGAAAGGGCAGGGCGAGGGCCCGGCGCCAAGGCAAAACCCCCTTCCCGAGGGCGCCAAGGCAAAGGCCCCGGCCGCCTCCAGCGCCGAGCAGCGGTACACCGCCTGGGACTTCGGCGAACTGCCCGAGCTGATGGAGATCCGCAAGGGTGGCCAGACCCTGATCGGGTTCCCGGCGCTGGTCGACGACGGCGATGCCGTGCGCATCGAGGTGTTCGACGAGCCCGAGGTGGCGCAAGCCAGGCACCGCGCCGGCCTGCGGCGCCTGTTCGCGCTGCAGATCAAGGACGCGCTCAAGTACCTGGAAAAGAACCTGCCCGGCCTGCAGGCCATGGGCGTGGCCTACATGCAGGTCGGCAAGGCCGACGGCGGCGCGGGCGGCGGCACGCTGGACGAGCTGAAAGGCCAGATCCTCGACCTCGCGCTCGACCGCGCTTTCCTGGCCGACCCGCTGCCCACCGGCGCGGCCGCGTTCAAGGCCCGGGTCGACGAAGGGCGCGGGCGCCTCACGCTGATCGCCAACGAGATCGCGCGCCAGGCCGGCACGGTGCTGGCCGAATTCGCCGCCGCGCAGCGCAAGCTCAAGGACAGCAAGCCGCCGCCCGACGTGGCCACCGACGTGCAGCAGCAGCTGCAACGCCTGGTGCCAAAGGCCTTTCTGGCCCAGACGCCGTATGCCCAGCTGCAGCACTTCCCGCGCTACCTCAAGGCGGTACAACTGCGGCTGGACAAGCTGCGCGCCGACCCGGCGCGCGACGCCGCGCGGTTGGCCGAGCTGCGTCCGCAGGAGCAGCGCTTCTGGCGCCTCGTGGCCGAGCGCAAGGGCGTTCAGGACGCCCGCCTGCAGGAGCTGCGCTGGCTGCTGGAGGAACTGCGCGTGAGCTTCTTCGCGCAGGAGCTGCGCACGCCCCAGCCGGTGAGCCTCAAGCGGCTGGAGAAGGCCTGGGCGCAGTTGAATCTGTGATCGCGCCAGAGCGAAGCAGCGCCAAAACCCAGAGACAGCGCGGGACGGCTCCGCCGGCCCCAGCTGTCGTCCCCCCTCCAAGCGCCGAAGGCGCGCCAGAGAGGGGGGAAGCGGCGAAGCCGCGCAGGGGGGAGTCCGATTTCATAGCCGGGCCAGGCGCTGGAGGGCTTCGTGCAGGGTCTCGTCCTTCTTGGCGAAGCAGAAGCGGATCACTTTCTGGTCGAAGCCGTCGCCGTAGAACGCCGACAGCGGGATCGCCGCGACGCCGATCTCGCGCGTGAGCCACTGGCAGAAATCGCCTTCGGGCAGGTCGCGCTCGGGCACCGCGAGCTGCGAGATGTCCACGCACTGGAAGTAGGTGCCTTCGCCCGGCAGCAGGCGAAAGCGCGTGGCGGCCAGGCCTTCGCGGAACAGGTCGCGCTTGCGCTGGTAGAAGGCGGCCAGTTCCAGATAGGGCGCCGGGTCGGCCATGTGGTCGGCCAGCCCGTGCTGCATCGGGGTGTTCACGGTGAACACGTTGAACTGGTGCACTTTGCGGAACTCCGCGGTCAGCGGCGCGGGCGCGACCACGGTGCCGACCTTCCAGCCGGTGACATGGTAGGTCTTGCCGAAGCTGCTGACGATGAAGGCGCGTGCCGCGAGGCCGGGAAAGCGCGCCGCGCTCTGGTGCTGGCCGCCGTCGAACACCATGTGCTCGTACACCTCGTCGCTGATCAGCAGCACGTCCGTGGGGGCGAGCAGCTCCTGCAGGCGGCGCATGTCGGCTTCGCTCCACACGGTGCCGCTGGGGTTGTGCGGCGTGTTGAGGATCAGCGCGCGCGTGCGGGGCGTGATAGCCGAGGCCAGCCGGTCGAAGTCGGGGCGGAAGCTGCCGGGGGTGAGCGGCACGCGCACCGGAATGCCGCCGGCCAGCTCGATATTGGGCACGTAGCTGTCGTAGCAGGGCTCGAGCACGATCACCTCGTCGCCCGGATGCACCACCGAGAGAATGGCGGTGAGGATGGCCTGGGTGGCGCCGGCGGTGATCGTGATCTCGGTGTCCGGATGGCAGGCCAGGCCGTGGAGCGCCTGCATCTTCGCGGCCATCGCCTGGCGCAGCGCCGGCACACCAGCCATGGGCGGGTACTGGTTGTGGCCGGCCTGCATGGCGCGTGCGACTGCCTGGACCAGCGCCGGGTCGCAGCCGAAGTCCGGAAAGCCCTGGCCGAGGTTCACCGCGCCGCGTTCGGCCGCCAGGGCCGACATGACGGTGAAGATGGTGGTGCCGACCTGGGGCAGGCGGGAAACCAGCGTGGGGGTGCGGGGGGTGGGGTCGTTCATGCCGGTTCAGATGTCGTATTCGTCGGGGTTGCCGTTCATGGCGCGGTGGATCTGCTCGCGCGAGAGCCGGTCGCTCAACAGCTCGGCGAAGCGCAGCACGAAGTGGCGCAGGTAGGTGCCGCGCTTGAACGCCACGCGGGCCAGGTTGTGGCCGAACAACTGGCCGGCGGGCCGCGCCACCAGGTCGGGCGACTGGTTCTCTCCCTGCACCGCCATCTCGGCCACGATGCCCACGCCCATGCCGAGCTTCACATAGGTCTTGATCACGTCCGAGTCGATCGCCTCGAGCACGACGTTGGGCTGCAGGTGGCGCATCGCAAAGGCCTGGTCGACCCGGGTGCGGCCGGTGTAGCTCGGGTGGTAGGTGATCAGCGGCACCTGCGCCAGGTCGTCCAGCGTGATGCGCTCGCGCTCCAGCAGCGGGTGGTCGAACGGAAACACCAGCACGTGCTGCCATTCGTAGCAGGGCAGGGTGACCAACTCGGGGTAGTTGGCGAGCGATTCGGTCGCCATCCCGATCTCGGCCACTTCCTCGATCAGCATGCGGGCCACCTGGTCGGGCGAGCCCTGGTGCAGGCTGACGGCGACCTTCGGGTAGGCCTGGCGCAGCGCGGCCACCGGGCCGGGCAGCACGTAGCGGGCCTGGGTATGGGTGGTGGCGATCGAGAGGGTGCCGCTGTCCTGGGCGGAGTACTGCTCGCCGATGCGCTTGAGGTTGTTGACTTCGCGCAGGATGACGTCGATGCTCTTGAGCACCTGCTGGCCCGGCTCGGTCACACGCTTGATGCGCTTGCCGTGGCGCGCGAAGATCTCGATGCCGAGCTCGTCCTCGAGTTCGATGATGGCCTTGGACACGCCGGGCTGCGAGGTGTGCAGCGCCTTGGCGGCCTCGGTGAGGTTGAGGTTGCGGCGCACCGCTTCTTGCACGAAGCGGAACTGGTGCAGGTTCATTCGGGAGACTCCAATGCAATGGTGGCCAGCAGCGCGGTCAGGCGCGGGTGCTCGCCGGCCGCGGGCAACTGCTCGAAATGCACGCCAGGGTGCGTGCCCGCAAGCGCTGCCACGCGCCGCGGCAGGTCTTCGCGCACGTGCTTGCCCATGCCGAAGAACAGCGGCAGCACCCGCACCCGCGTCGCGCCGGCGCCCACCAGTTGGTGCGTGGCCGTGGCGATGTCCGGCTCGCAAAGTTCGAGGTAGGCGCAGGTGACCCGGACGCTCGGGTCGTTGGCGGCGATCTGGCGCGCCACCGATTCGACCGGCTGGCGCCACGCAGGGTCGCGCGATCCGTGGGCCAGCACGAGGACGCCGAGCATGCGCACAGGTCCTAGCGCCTCAGCACCAGCCAGCCGAAGGCCGCCAGCGAGAAGACCGAATAGATCAGCGCCGGCGACGCGGCCGCCAGCCAGGGCTGCCACTGGTTGAGGTTGCCGATGTAGCCGAACACGTTGTTGAGCAGGAAGAAGCTGATGCCGATCATCACCCCGCCGAACACGTAGCCCGTGATGCTGCCCGATCGGAAGTGCAGGTAGGCAAAGGGCAGGGCCAGCACCACCATCACCAGGCAGGACAGCGGGTAGAACACCTTGCGCCAGAACTCGATTTCGTGGCGCTGCGCGGTCTGGCCGTTGGCCTCCAGGTGGCGGATGTAGGCGAACAGGTCGGCCGTGCGCATGCGCTCGGGCTTGAGCAGGGCCACCGACACCATCTCCGTGTTCAGGCTGGTGGGCCAGCGAAAGCTCTCCAACTGGCTGCGCTGCACCTTGGCCGACTGCCGGCCCGCGGCGTCGAACTCGCGCCGCTCCACCCGGCGCAGCGTCCAGCTCTCGTCGTTTTCGATGCGACCGCTCTGAGCGTGCAGCGTGGACACGAGGAAGCCCTGGTTGTTGAACTCGAAGATGCGCACATTGCCCAGGTCGCCCTGCGGTGACATCGAGCCCACGTTGACCGAGAAGTTGCTGTAGGGCTGCTTCTCTTTCAGCCAGGCACCGGTCTGGCCCAGGCTGATGGCGCCCTGGAAGCGCGACTTGTGCAACTGCGCGCCCCGGTCGGCCAGGGGCGCGAGGTAGTCACCGATGGCGAAGGTGAGCAGCACGAACACCGTGCCCAGCCCGAGCAGCGTGCGCAGCGCACGCCAGGGTCCCAGCCCGCTGGTGCGCAGGATGGTGTATTCCGAGCCTTGCGCCAGGCGCGCCAGCACGAACACGGAGCCGATCAGCACCGCAATGGGCAGCAGCTCGTAGATGCGGCTGGGCATGAGCAGGCCGACGTAGAGCAGGGCGTCGGGCAGTCCGTAGACGCGCTCGGGGTCGATCAGCGAGGCCTTGCCGATGTCGGGCAGTTCGTCGACGAAGTCGAAGAAGAAGAACAGCGACAGGAAGGCCAGCAGCACGAAGAAGACGGCCGAGAACACCTCGCCGTAGATGAGGCGGCGGATGGTCTTCATGCCGAGGCCCCGCGTCGGCGCCAGCCGGTGAGCAGCTCGCGCAGGCTCAGGCCCTGGTGCCGCTTGTAGAACCACACCAGGGTGAGCGCGAACACGCCGCCATGCAGGCCCAGCATGAACGGGATCAATTCGATCACGCCGCGCGCCACCCAGTTCTGCCCGATGTTGAGCAGGTTGTAATAGAACACGAAGGCGAACAGCGTGAAGAACAGGTTGCCGCCGCGCCCGGCGCGCGGGTTGCTCACGGTGGTGGCCAGCGCGATCAGGACGAAGTTCAGCCCGGTCAGCGCCATCCCGATGCGCCAGCCGAGTTCGCCCTGGTGGTAGGGGGTCGGCTGCGCGATCAGCTCCCAGGTGCTGCGCGCCTTGAGCGCCTGCTCGCCCGGCTGGCTGGCGGCGGCGGTCCCGATCAAGGTGCCGTAGGTCTCGAACTCGCTGATGCGCAGGCTGCCCTGGTCGGCCGCGGTCTCCAGGCGCTGCCCATTGCTGAGCATCAGGAACTGGTCGTCCTTGATCCACTCGACGCGGCCCGAACGCGCCGAGGTCACGGTTTCCCTGCCGTCGTCCTCGATGCCGGAGATGAAGATGTTACGGCCCTCGGTGCCGTCGGCCGTGTCCTTGTCGATGAAGAACACGCGCCGGCCATTGGACGACTCCTGGAACTGGCCGGGCGCGATGCGTTCCAGGTCGCCGCGGCGCTCGAAGCGGTCGCGCAGCTTGTCGGTCTGCTGGTTGGCCCAGGGCCAGACGAACAGCACGCCGAGCGTGATCACCAGCAGCACCGGCCACGAAAACCGCATGATCGGGCCGAGGAAGCCCCCGAGCGAGCGCCCGCTGGAGAGCCAGATGATCATCTCGCTGTCGCGGTACATGCGCGAGAGCGTGAACACGATGGCGATGAACAGCGCCAGCGTCAGGATCGTGGGCATGCGGCCGATCACGGTGTAGCCCAGCACCAGCGCGATCTCTTCCGGGTTGACGCTGCCGCGCGAGGCCAGTCCGAGCGTGCGGATCAGCAGCATGGTCAGCACGATGGTGAACAGGATCACCAGCGTGGCCCCGAAGCTGCGTGCCAGTTCTTTGCGGATGGAAGAATGGAATAACATCGATCGAGAACAGGAAAACACGATTATGGACTTCGAACTCAAATCCCTTCCGCCCGCGCTGGCCTGCGCGCTGGCCTGCGATGCCTTGCTGGTGCTGGTGCCTGATGCCCTGCCCGGCGGGAAAGCCGCCGATGCGCTCGGCCAATTGCTCGCCCAGGCCGTCGCCGCCGGTGACCTGGAATCCGGCGTGGGCAAGCAACTGGCCTGCTACCGCCCGGCGGGGTTCAAGGCCCCCCGCGTGGTGCTGGTGCGGGCCGGGGAGGGCAGCGCGGCTGCCGTGCGCAAGGCCGTTGCAGCCGGCCTGGGTTCACTCAAGCAGCCCGGAATCCAGCGCCTGGGCCTGGTCCTGAGCCTGCTGCCGGCCGAGGCGGCGGCCGTGCGCGCCGCCGTGGAGGCCTGCGCCGACGCGACCTACTGCTACACCACCACCAAGCCCTCCGCCAAGCCCCGTGGCCTGAAGCGGGTGCTGCTGGGCGTGACCCGGGCCGAAGCGGTGCGCGAAGGGTTCGAGACCGGCAGGGCCGTGGTCGCGGGCGTGGAGTTCGCCAAGGAGTGGGCCAACCGCCCCGCCAACCACGCCACGCCCAGCCTGCTCGCCGAGGCCGCGCGCAAGCTGGGCCGCCGGCCGCGCCTGCAGGTCGAGGTGCTCGGCCCGCGGCAGGTCGAGGCCCTGGGCATGGGCGCGTTCCTGGCCGTGGCCAAGGGCTCGGCCGAGCCGCTGCGCTTCATCGTCCTGCGCTATGGCGGTGCCGCCAAGGCCAGCTCGCCGGTGGTGCTGGTGGGCAAGGGCATCACCTTCGACACCGGCGGCATTTCCATCAAGCCCGCGGCCGAGATGGACGAAATGAAGTTCGACATGGGCGGCGCAGCCAGCGTGCTGGGGACCTTCGCCGCGCTGGCCGAGCTGCAGCCCGCGATCAACGTGGTGGGCCTGATCCCGAGCTGCGAGAACATGCCCGACGGGCAGGCCGTGAAGCCGGGCGACGTGGTGACCAGCATGAGCGGCCAGACCATCGAGATCCTCAACACCGACGCCGAAGGGCGGCTGATCCTGTGCGACGCCCTGGCCTACGCGGCGCGATTCAAGCCGCGCAGCGTGGTGGACATCGCCACCCTGACCGGCGCCTGCGTGATCGCCTTGGGGGGCGTGCGCTCGGGGCTGTTCTCCGCGCACGACGAGCTGGCGCAGGCCCTGCAGCAGGCCGGCGATGCGGCGCAGGACCCCTGCTGGCGCATGCCGCTGGACGATGAGTACGGCGAAGGCCTGAAGTCGAATTTCGCCGACGTGGCGAACGTGGCCGGACGCGCCGCCGGATCGATCTCGGCCGCCAAGTTCCTGCAGAAGTTCGTCTCCGGGCTGCCCTGGGCGCACCTCGACATCGCCGGCACCGCCTGGAAGGGCGGGGCGGCCAAGGGCGCCACCGGCCGCCCGGTGCCCTTGCTGCTGCAGTACCTGCTCGACCAGGCCGCCGCGCCGGTGAAGGGCGCCGCCTCCGCGCGCGGCCGCAAGACCTGACCCGCGCGGGTGCGTGCCGTGACCGAGGTGGCCTTCCACTTCAACGCGCCCGACAAGCTCGGCTACGCCTGCCGCCTGCTCAGGAAGGCCCACGCCCAGGGCGCGCGGCTGCTGGTGGTGGTCGAGGAACGCGACCTCGCGGCGCTGAACGCCGCGCTCTGGACCATGGCCCCCGGCTCCTTCGTGCCCCACGCCAGCACCGCCGATCCGCCATACGTCTGGTCGCGCTCCCCGATCCAGATCACGGCGCGCCTGCCGGTGCCCAGCGAGGCGACCGTGCTGGTCAACCTGCGCGCCGAACTGCCCCTGGATTACGAACGCTACGCCCGTGTGATCGAAGTGGTGACGGGGGACCCGGCCGACCGGCAGCTCGCGCGCGAGCGCTGGAAGGGTTACAAAATGAACGGAATTGAACCTCAACGGTACGATCTGCAGGCAACCCGGCCCGAATCGCATTTGCCTGGCTGAAACCCGCATCGCATGCGGTGTTCTAATGGCAGATTCAATGCTTTGATTCTTTCTTGGGAAAACCCTGATCCGGCGCCAATGGCCCCGGGAAGCGGCGAATTCACGCGTTTTTTCAGGTATCTTTACGTGCGTGGAGAAAAGCTTGGCTCCGCATTCAAACATTTACCCAATTCCGAGGAATACCATGCAACTGAACACCAAACTCGCCGTCATCGCGGCGGCCGTCGCACTCGCGGCCTGTGGCAAAAAAGAAGAGGCTGCCGCCCCTGCCGCGGCGCCTGCGGCTGCACCCGCAGTTGCAGCCCAGGTGGTCAAGATCGGCCACGTCGGCCCCACCAGCGGTGCCATTGCCCACCTCGGCAAGGACAATGAAAATGGCGCCCGCATGGCGATCGAGGAACTCAATGCCGCCGGCATCACGATCGGCGGCGCGCCGGTGACCTTCGAGTTGTTGGCCGAAGACGATGCGGCCGATCCCAAGCAGGGCACCGCTGCGGCCACCAAGCTGGTGGACGCCAAGGTCGCCGGCGTGATCGGCCACCTGAACTCGGGCACCACCATTCCGGCATCGCAGATCTACAACGACGCGGGCATTCCCCAGATCTCGCCGTCCGCGACCAACCCCAAGTACACCCGCCAGGGCTACGCGGGCGCCTTCCGCGTCGTGGCTGATGACGTGCACCTCGGCGGCACCCTGGGCCGCTATGCCGTCAGCACCATGGGCGCGAAGAACGTGGCCGTGATCGACGACCGCACCGCGTACGGCCAAGGCATCGCCGACGAATTCGAGAAGGCCGTCAAGGCGGCGGGCGGCACGGTCGTTGGCCGCGAGTTCACCAACGACAAGGCCACCGACTTCAACGCCATCCTGACCACCCTCAAGGCCAAGAGGCCCGAAGTGGTGTTCTTCGGCGGCATGGACGCCGTGGCGGGCCCCATGCTCAAGCAGATGAAGCAGCTCGGCATCAACGCCAAGCTCTTTGGTGGCGATGGCATCTGCACCGCCGAACTGCCGAAGCTGGCTGCCGACGGCCTGGCCGACGAGCAGGTCTACTGCGCCGAGGCGGGCGGTGTGGAAGGCGAGGAGAAGGTCGGCATGGACAAGTTCCGCGAGGCCTACAAGGCCAAGTTCGGCGAGGACGTGAAGCTGTACGCGCCCTACGTGTACGACGCCACCAAGGTGATGGTGGAGGCCATGGTGCGCGCCGGCTCGTCCGATCCGGCCAAGTACCTGTCCGAACTCAAGGCCACCAACTACAAGGGCGTGAGCGGCCAGATCGCCTTCGACGAAAAGGGCGACATCAAGAATGGCGCCTTGACGCTGTACACCTACAAGGGCGGTGAGCGCGCTGCGCTGGCGGTCATTCGCTGATGGTTTGAGCGGCCTGTCCGCGAAGCCGAAGGGCCACCGAGAGGTGGCCCTTTTTTCTTGTTGATGGGAATTCCGATCGCGCGTGGTGCGCTCGCCGTCACGTTGGCGTGGGCCACATCGCCACGCCGATCAGCAGCAGGGCCGTGAGCAGATAGGGCACGCCGGGCGAGAGGTCGTACAGCAGCGTGCCCGCCAGCGGCCCCAGCACGATGCCCAGGCCCTGCGCCGCGCCGACGGAGCCCGCCGCCGCGCCCTGTTCGTGGCCATCGACGGCGTTGGCTGCCAGCGCCGCGAAGGCCGGGAAGATCCAGCCCATGCCGATGGCGACCACGAAGAAGCTCGCCGCCAGCAGCGCGGGCTGGTCGATCAGCGCGGTGGCGCCGAAGCCGGTCGCCGCGACGATCGAGCCCACGCGGATCAGCCGCAGCGGCAGCCAGCCGAGCCGGCGCACCGCCAGTTGCGAGACGATCAGGCCGATGCCCACGGCCGTCAGCGCGATGCCGGCCGCACGCGCCGCCGGCTCTGGCGCCAGGTGCAATTGGTCGATCGCGAAAAAGCCCACCGTGATCTGCGCGATGGCCACGCAGAACATCGTGATGAAGGCCACCGCCATTGGCCGGCGCAGCCGCACATCGCCCAGGTGCAGCGTGGTGGAGGAAGACGATGACGCCGCCGTGTGCCGTTCATGCCGCGGCAGCGCTTTCCAGAGCACCAGCCAGGCGATGACCGGCAGCACCGCCGTCGCGTAGAGCGGTAGGCCGAGGCTGTGCTGCACCAGCACCGCTGCCAGCGCCGGCCCCAGCACCATGCCGACGGCGTTGGCCGCGCCGAGCGAGGCCATGGCCCCCGCGCGCTGCTCGGGCGCCACGTGGTCGGCGATCAGGGCTTGCCCGGTCGCCGGGATCGCGGCGTAGAACGCGCCGATGACCGAGCGCGTCAGCAGCAGGCCGACGATGACCAGTGCTGCCGACGGCAGCCACTGCATCGAGGCCAGCAGCACCGCGCACATGGCCCAGTAGGCCAGCGCGAAGCCGCCCACGCCGACCAGCAGGATCGCGCGGCGGCCCCGCCGGTCGCTGGCCACGCCCCAGGGGCGGGCCAGCAGCATCCACAGCACGCCGCCCACGGTGACGACCGCGCCGACCTGCCAGGCCGGCAGGTGCAGCCGCCGCGCGATGGGACCGATGATGGAGACGAAGGCCATCATCGCCATGGTGCAGGCCATGTTGGCCGCCAGCAGGGGTTTGAGGCTGAAGGCGGGGGCGGCACGATCGGAGCCGCTGCGAGGATTCGGGTGCATGACTCAATAATAAATGAGAATCATTTTTGTTTGTGGTAGGATGCACGCATGGGGAACGGCAAAGCGTGCGCCGTTCCCGCTGCGGTTTCATCGTGGGGCGACCCGGACTGCCACCCATTGCCCGGGTCGTTTTTTGCTAGCCATCGGATTTCCGGCCAGCCATGCACTTTTTTCCCCACGGCCGCCTGCCCGGATGCTCGGGCAGGCGAGGCCTCAGCGCATGCGGTCGTCCGAGCGCACGGTGGACAGCGCGTCCACGCGGTGGCTGAACCAGCCGATCCGCTCGGTGGTGCGGACGTCGAACCGGGGCACGTAGGGCTTGATGTCGAGTACGGGTGTCTGGTCCACCATGTCGTTGCCGCTGAAGCTCAGCATGCTTCCCTCCCGGTGTTCCAGTTTCACGATGGACAGCCCGATGCGGTTGGGCCGGTTCGGTGCCCGGGTCGAGAACACGCCGTGGGTCTGCTGGTCTAGGAACGGCATGACCTCCAGCCGCTCCTGCGCCAGGTGCAGGTGCGTCAGCACGATGAGGTACTCGAAGCCATCGATGTCGCGCAGGCCCGCCGCGAATTCCGGAAAAACCTCCAGCCGCCCCAGCGCCTCGGGCGCGCCGGCCGTCTGGATCGGCATGCCGACCAGTTCCGTGAAGGGGCTGTGGACGATGCCGATGGGGCGCAGCGGGATGGAGGAAGTGGTGGTGTTCATGGTGCGAGCATTCGGGTCAGGGCCGTGATGTCGGCGGCCGCCGCGACCCGGGCGGTGGCCTCGATCGCGCGGTAGTGCTTGATGAGGTTGTCACCCACCGGCGTCAGCGTGGCCCCGCCGCCATGCGCCCCGCCGGTGGCGGTGACGACCGCGGGCGAACTCAGCGCCGTGTTGAGCTCCTCCACCAGCAGCCAGGCGCGGCGGTAGGACATGCCCAACTGCCGCGCGGCGCCTGAAATCGACCCCCGCTCGGCGATGGCCTCCAGCAGCGCGACCTTGCCCGGTCCGATGGCGATGGCGTCTTCCCGGTAGATGCGCAGGCGGAATTGAACTTTGGCTTTCATGCCGCCTATTCTCGCAAGCTCCTGAGGAATCGGGAAAGGCCGGACAGACGGAGGCGGGCACGGGTGGCATCAATGGTGTGTCGGTTATTGATTCGTCGCTGTATTCATATGTATATTACGAAGCGGCGCAACACACCAGAACCCTCACCCGATGGAGCGACCGATATGGACGACGGACCGCTTGATGCTTCCCGCCTGGACGCCCACCTGCTGCCGACCGCCCTGGTCTGGGCCCGCGCGCAGGAAGCGGCGGCCGGGCCGGGTTTGTTCCCCGCCATGGGCGAATGCTGTGCCCAGGCGCCTGGAGCCGGAACGCCATTCATCCCACTGGGCGCGCGCACGCGGCTGGCCGACCTTGACCCGCACATGCACTGCTCGGTGATCGGCACCTGTTTTTCCACCGCCGACCTGCGCAAGCTGCTCGCCCGGTTCGTCGACGTTGCGGGCTGGAGCGAGTTGCAGATCCACCATGAAGCGGTTCGGTTGGCATCGCTGGACGGCGAGCCGGCACGCGCGCTCCACAAAGGGCTGGACAAGCGCTACGACAGCACGCTCCAGCGTTTCGCACGCGCCAAGGACGAAGCCACCCTGGCATCCCTGTGGCAGGACGCGCTCAAGGCCGGAGACGTCCCCGGCGCCTACTGGGCGCTGCTGACCCACCGCCGGGCCACGGAGCCGCTGCGGCAGCAGGCGTTCGGCGACGTGCACATGCTGTCCCACCTGGTGGGCGCGACCAATCGCGCCGACATCCGCCGGCTGGTGAACCTGGAGCGCGAGAATGCGGACCTGCGCGACCGCCTGGACCGGCAGCAGGTGCGCCAGGCGGCCTTGCTGGCCAAGCGCGACGAAGCGCTGCAGCAGCAGCAACGCCTCGCCTGTCGGGCATCGCGGCCGCCAGACCACCCGTCCAGCGCAGAGCAGCAGGCGCGCCTGCAGGCCGCCGAGCAGCAGATCGACAAGCTGCGCGAACAGGCCGCCATCCAGACCCAGCGGCGGGAAGCCGCGGAAATGTCCGCCCAGGCCGCTAGCCAGGAAGTGCAGCGCCTCGCGCAAGCCCCGGCCCAGATGAAACAGCACGCGGAAACACTGGCCGCGGAACTATCGGCCGCCGAGTCCCACCTGAGGGCGGTGGCGATCGGTGCTCACGATGAGCATGACGGCCAGCCATCACCGTCACCTGTCGTGGCCAGCCTGAGCGGCCGGCGCCTGCTCTACGTGGGTGGCCGCCCGAGCTCGACGCCCGCGATACGCGCCCTGGTCCTGAACGCCGGCGGCGAATTCAGGCGCCACGACGGCGGCATCGAAGACCGCAAGGGCGTGCTGCCCGCCGCACTCGCCTGGGCCGACACGGTGGTCTTTCCCGTCGACTGCGTCGACCACGACTCCGCCTTGCTGCTCAAGCGCACCTGCATCCGGCACGGCAAGCCCTTCCTGGTCCTGCGCAGCGCCAGCGTGACCGGCCTGATCGCCGCGCTTTCACAACTGCCGCAGGTATCCGCGCACACCGATCCTTCCCGGGAGGTACCGGCTATTCGGTGTCTGAGGCATGCGTAGAACCGGCGGTGCTTGCCCAGGTGGTGGGCACGCCAACCCGATGCAGTTGCGCCCTCTGCCGTCCGAGGGAAGCCCCTTTGGGTGATGCGAATGCTGAATCGGTCTCGGCGATTTGGCATCTTTGTCAATCAAGCCGGCCGATCTAGAGTCCCTGGAGTACCGGCGCTGCCCAGCGCGCTCACTTCAACCAGGAGATTCATTTCATGCAGAGGTCCTTTCTCGCCACGGGTGCGGCCATCGCCGTCGGGGCCGTTCTCACGGCTTGTGCCGTCCCTCTCGGGGTCACGCCCGTGACAAGCGGCACCGTGCTTCGCCATGTCAGCGTGGTCGACACCCGCACCGGCTCGTTGGCGCGCGACATGGCGGTCGTCATCGAACAGGGCAAGATCCGGCAGGTGCTGCCCGACACGTCGGTGCAGGTCGGCGGCGGCGCCCGCACCATCGATGGCAAAGGCAAGTACGTGGTGCCCGGCTACCTCGACATGCACACCCACTCCGTTCCAGCGGCGGTCCAGAAGGCTCCGCAATGGCCGCTGCTCATCGCCAACGGCGTGACCGGCATCCGCGACATGGCCGGCGCACCGCCGCTGATCGCCGCCGCGAAGCAGCTCAACGCAGCGCGTGCGGCCGGCACGTTCGATGCGCCCGAGGTGCTGCAGATTCCCGGTCCGCCCGTCGTCGGCGCGCGCACCTCCGAAGACGGGGTGGCCGCCGTTCGGCAGACCAAGGCCATGGGCGGCAGCTTCGTGAAGGTGGTCGGTGCGTCGCCCGCCGCTCTGCGCGCCATCGTGGCCGAGGCGCGCGCGCAAGGCCTCGATGTGGCGGGCCACCTTTCTCCAGGCATGGGCGCGGTCGAGGCCGCCAACATCGGCTGGACCGCGATGGAACACCTGGGTGGCGGCTGGAGCATCGCGCTGGACTGCGCGAGCGACCAGGCCGCCATCCGTGCGGATTTGCTGGCCGGCAAGGGGGCCACCATGCCTTCGCCTTTCCCGCCCGTCTATCCCATCAGCCCCTTTGTCTTCAGCGCGGGAGATGCGCCGTTCACGCAGCGCTCACTGGATACCTACGACAGCGCGGCTTGCGAACGGGTCGTGAAAACCGTGGTGCAGAAGGGCGTGTGGCAGGTGCCGACCATGATCCGGCTGCACACCATGACCAACAGCGACAACACTGCTTTCCGCAGCGATCCCAACCTGAAGTACGTCGACCCCACGACGCGGGCGCTCTGGAACAAGCTCTCGAAAGACTTCGAGAATCTGCAACCTGCCAGCGCGCCGGCCACGTTTCGCAGATCCTATGCATCCTTCGAGCGCACGCTCAGACAATTGCGCGAGCATGGCGGCGCCTCACGGATGCTCATCGGCACCGACATCGGAGGTATCTGGGTGATCCCCGGGTTTTCGCTGCACCAGGAGTTCGCGGCGTTTGCCAAGGCAGGCTTCACGCCGCTCGAGATCCTGCAGGCCGCCACGCTCAACGGCGCGCGGTTCCTGAAACGCGAAAGCACGATGGGCACGGTGGAGGCCGGCAAGAACGCCGATCTGGTGTTGCTGGACGCCAACCCGGTGGCCGACGTCGCCAACCTGTCCAGGATTGCGGGCGTATTCAACGCGGGCAAGTACTTCTCGAAGAGCGACCTCGAGGCCTTGAAGGCCAGCGTGGCCGCGGCCAACGCCGCCGCGCCGGTGCGCGACCCCAGTACCGTGATCGACACGAGCCACGCACACTGATTCAACAAAAAGCCCCGTGAGTTCGATCTACGGGGCTTTTTGAGAGGCGTTTCAGACGCCTTGTGAACGTCAAAGAGCCGATTTTTGGCGGAGAGGGCGGGATTCGAACCCGCGGTGGGGATTAACCCACACACGCTTTCCAGGCGTGCGACTTAAACCGCTCATCCACCTCTCCGCGAAGCCTACCATTGTATCGCAGGCAGGCGGGCCGCCGGTTCAGGCGGCGCTGCTGCCCTTGCCGGCGGTGCCGCCGATCATCTTCATGGCCGAGCCGATGAGGGCGGACACTTCGGTCATGTTGCTGGGCACGATGAGCGTGGTGGTGGCGTCGGCGGCGACTTTCGAGTAGGCCTCCACGGATTTTTCGGCCACCTTGAGCTGCACGGCTTCCTGCCCGCCGGGCTGGCGGATGGCTTCGGCCACTTGCCGGATCGCGCCGGCGGTCGCTTCCGCCACCGCGAGGATGGCCGCGGCCTCGCCCTGGGCCTTGTTGATCTCGGCCTGCTTTTCCCCCTCGGAGCGGGCGATGAAGGCTTCGCGTTCGCCGGTGGCGATGTTGATCTGCTCCTGGCGGCGGCCTTCGGAGGCGGCGATCAGGGCGCGCTTTTCGCGTTCGGCGGTGATCTGCGCCTGCATGGCGCGCAGGATCTCGGCCGGCGGGGTCAAGTCCTTGATCTCGTAGCGCAGCACCTTCACACCCCAGTTCAGCGCCGCTTCGTCGATGGCCGAGACCACCTGGGCGTTGATCATGTCGCGTTCCTCGAAGGTCTTGTCGAGCTCGAGCTTGCCGATGACCGAGCGCAGCGAGGTCTGCGCGAGCTGGGTGACCGCGACGATGTAGTTGGACGAGCCGTAGCTCGCGCGCATGGGGTCGGTCACCTGGAAGTACAGGATGCCGTCCACCTGCAACTGGGTGTTGTCGCGCGTGATGCAGACCTGGCTGGGCACGTCGAGCGGGATTTCCTTCAGGCTGTGCTTGTAGGCCACCTTGTCGATGAACGGCACCAGGAAGTTCAGGCCCGGGGCAAGCGAGGCGTGGTACTTGCCCAGCCGCTCGACCACCCAGGCGTTCTGCTGGGGCACGACCTTGACGGCCCGGATGATGAAGATGCCGGCGATGATGGCGAGGAGGAGGAAGATTTCCATTGTTTCGGGGTTCTCGAGAGTGGAAGGATCAGGGCCGGGTGGCCTTGAGAAGAACGGTGGGTGGCGTCAGACCTTGTCCACCAGCAGGCGGTTGCCCACGAGTTCGGCCACGCGGTAGGTGCCGGGCGTGGGCGGATTGCCGGGGCGGTGGATCGCGGTCCACTGGGCGCCACGGTATCTGACGCTGGCGGTGCCGTCGGCGTTCCATTCGTCGATCTGGAGGATCTCGCCCACGTCGAGGTTGACGCTGCGCATGGAGCGCACCGAAGGATCGCCCGCGCGCCGTTTCTTGACCAGGTAGCAGCCCACCACGGCCGCCGAGCCGGCCACCGCCGCCACGATGAGCTGCGCGGTCAACCCGCCGCCGGCATGGGCCGCCAGTGCGCCGGCGACCAGCCCGATGGCCAGCATGAGCAGGTAGAACGTGCCGGTGAAGAGCTCGACCGCCACGGCCGAGCCCGCCAGCAGCCACCAAAAAGTTGAATCCGCCATCATCCTGAAGCCTCTCTCTGTGGATCACGCCCCGCGCCGAGGGCAGGGCAATTGTCTGGCCAACGCCACATTCTGCGACAAAAAGACGGTCGCGCCCCGCGCGTCGCCACGGGTTTTCCGTACACTTCGCGCCTGCCTTACCCCGTGGTGTTTCCTCCATGGGCCGCCCGCTTCCCCATGGCCGATCCTCGCGGCTGGAGATGATCTGCATGAAATTCCGCTTTCCCATCGTCATCATCGACGAGGACTTCCGTTCGGAGAACACCTCTGGCCTGGGCATCCGTGCGCTGGCGCAGGCCATCGAGGCCGAGGGATTCGAGGTGGTCGGGGTCACCAGCTACGGCGACATGAGCCAGTTCGCCCAGCAGCAAAGCCGCGCGAGCGCCTTCATTCTCTCCATTGACGACGAGGAGTTCAGCCACGGTGCCGATGTGGACCCTGTGGTGCTCAATCTGCGCAATTTCATCAACGAAGTGCGGCGCAAGAACGCGGACGTGCCGATCTACATCTACGGCGAGACCACCACCAGCCGCCATTTGCCGAACGACGTGCTGCGCGAGCTGCACGGCTTCATCCACATGTTCGAGGACACCCCGGAGTTCGTGGCGCGCCACATCATCCGCGAGGCCAAGAGCTACCTCGAGGGCATCCAGCCGCCGTTCTTCAAGGCGCTGCTCGACTACGCCGAGGACGGCTCGTACTCCTGGCACTGCCCGGGCCACTCGGGCGGCGTGGCCTTCCTCAAGAGCCCGGTGGGGCAGATGTTCCACCAGTTCTTCGGCGAGAACATGCTGCGCGCCGACGTCTGCAACGCGGTCGAGGAGCTCGGCCAGCTGCTGGACCACAACGGCGCCATCGGCGCGAGCGAGCGCAACGCGGCGCGCATCTTCAACGCCGACCACTGCTTCTTCGTCACCAACGGCACCAGCACCAGCAACAAGATGGTGTGGCACCACACGGTGGCGCCGGGCGACGTGGTGGTGGTGGACCGCAACTGCCACAAGTCCATCCTGCACAGCATCATCATGACGGGCGCGGTGCCCGTCTTCCTCAAGCCCACGCGCAACCACTACGGCATCATCGGGCCGATCCCGCAGAGCGAGTTCGAGATCGAGTCCATCCAGGCCAAGATCCGCGCCAACCCCTTGCTCACGGGCGTGGACGCTGCCCAGGTCAAGCCGCGCGTGCTCACCATCACGCAGAGCACCTACGACGGCGTGCTCTACAACACCGAGGCCATCAAACAGATGCTGGACGGCTACGTGGCCAACCTGCACTTCGACGAGGCCTGGTTGCCGCATGCGGCCTTCCATCCGTTCTATGGCAACTACCACGCCATGGGCAAGAAGCGCACGCGGCCAATGGAGTCGGTGGTGTACGCCACGCAGTCCATCCACAAGCTGCTGGCCGGCATCAGCCAGGCCAGCCACGTGCTCGTGCAGGACTCGCAGAACGTCAAGCTCGATCGGCACCTGTTCAACGAGTCGTACCTGATGCACACCAGCACCAGCCCGCAGTACGCCATCATTGCCAGCTGCGACGTGGCCGCGGCCATGATGGAGCCACCGGGTGGCCGCGCGCTGGTGGAAGAGAGCCTGCTGGAGGCGCTGGACTTCCGTCGCGCCATGCGCAAGGTGGAGGACGACTTCGGCGCCGACGACTGGTGGTTCAAGGTCTGGGGCCCGGACGCCCTGGCCGAGGAGGGCGTGGGCGAGGCCAAGGACTGGGTGCTCAACCGCCGCCGCGACGCCAACGCCGAGCAGCACACCGAGCGCGACTGGCACGGCTTCGGCGACATGGCGCCGGGCTTCAACATGCTGGACCCGATCAAGGCCACCATCGTCACGCCCGGCCTCAACATGGACGGCAGCTTCGGCGAGACGGGCATCCCCGCGTCCATCGTCACCAAGTTCCTGGCCGAGCACGGCGTGGTGGTGGAGAAGACCGGCCTCTACAGCTTCTTCATCATGTTCACCATCGGCATCACCAAGGGCCGCTGGAACACCCTGCTGACCGCCCTGCAGCAGTTCAAGGACGACTACGCCAAGAACCAGCCGATGTGGCGCATCCTGCCCGAGTTCTGCCAGAAGCACCCGCGCTACGAGCAGATGGGCCTGCGCGACCTGTGCCAGCACGTGCACGAGCTCTATGCCCGCTACGACATCGCGCGCCTGACGACCGAGATGTACCTGAGCGACCTCACGCCGGCCATGAAGCCGAGCGACGCGTTCGCGCACATCGCGCAACGCACGACCGAGCGCGTGCCGATCGACGAGCTCGAAGGCCGCATCACCACCAGCCTGGTCACGCCGTACCCGCCCGGCATCCCGCTGCTGATCCCGGGCGAGGTGTTCAACAAGAAGATCGTGGACTACCTCAAGTTCTCGCGCGAGTTCAACGCGCAGTGCCCTGGCTTCGAGACCGACATCCACGGCCTCGTGGAGGTGGCGGACGTGGACGGCCGCAAGCGTTACTTCGCGGACTGCGTGAAGAGGTGACTCCCCCCTGCGCGGCTTCGCCGCTTCCCCCTCTCTGGCGCGCCTGCGGCGCTTGGAGGGGGGACGACATCTCGGGCCGGCGGAGCCGGACCCTTGCTGTCTCTGGGTTGGCGCTCCTTTGCTCGCTGCGGGTCGCACTCCGGCTGGGCGCTGCCGGCTTCATCGGGCGGGTGCTGGACCGTCCGGTCGGGTGCGCAGGAAGCTGGCGAAGCGTGGGATGCCGCTGGCGTTCACGCCCCGGTAGCGGTACGTCACCCACTCGCCCACGGCCGGCGGGTGCTCGCGCTGTGTGTCGGTGAAGCCCGTGCCCAGGCGGAAGCGCACGCCTTCGGGGGTTTCCACCAGCAATGCGCCCAGGCGCCCCGTGTGACGGCCCTTGCCGGGCAGGTGGGCCAGCACCCGCGCCTCGGCGTCGTCGTGCGTCTTGACTTTGAGCAGGTCGTCGCTGCGCAGCGCGCGGTAGGGCGCGTCTCCGCGATGCAGCATCAGGCCCTCACCGCCGTCCTTCACCACGCGGTCGAGCCGCGCCATCAGCGCGGCATGGCTGGCGATGCGCGCCTGCGGCACGGCCTGCACCCAGGGCTGGTCGATCTGCTGGACCAGGCCGTGGTAGGCGGCGATGCGCTCGGTGAACGGGCCCGGGTGTGCGGGCAGGTCGAACACCATGTAGCGGATGCGGCGCCAGTCTTCGTCGGCGGGCGTCAGCCGCCGGACGGTGGACAGCGCGGCCTCGAACCGGCCGCGCCCGGCCCAGAGCTCGCCGTCCATCGGCGTCGCCGGCCAGCCCGCCGTGAACCACGCCGGCGCGGCGATCGCCTCGCCCGACCGCGTGAGCAACTGCCGGCCGTTCCAGAAAGCGCGCAGGCCGTCGTACTTCTCGCTGAGCCAGTAGTCTTCGAGCGCGACGCCAGGCCGATACACCTCGGCCAGCATCAACCCAGGCCGCTCGGCCACTGGTCCGGCCAACGAAGGCCCGCCGAGCACGGCGGCCAGGACCAGGATCAGTCCGCCCAACCAGGCGCGGCAACGCGAGTGAAGAGTCAAACCGACCTCCGGAGCGAGGAAACCTAAAACCCAGGGACAGCGAGGGTCCGGCTCCGCCGGCCCAAGCTGTCGTCCCCCCT
>CAZAPJ010000005.1:0-135332 GCA_964487025.1 uncultured Hydrogenophaga sp. | reverse complement strand
GCATCTGGTTGCTGTTGGCGGTGCCGTAGAAGGTGCAGGTGCCGGGGCTGTGGTAGGCGCCGGACTCGGCTTCGAGCAGGGCCTCGCGGCCCACCAGGCCTTGTGCGTACTGCTGGCGCACCTTGGCCTTGGCGTCGTTCGACAGGCCCGAGGTCATGGGGCCGGACGGCACGAAGACCGTGCTCAGGTGGCCGAACGGCAGCGCGCCCATGAACAGGCCGGGCACGATCTTGTCGCAGATGCCGAGCAGCAGCGCGGCATCGAACACGTTGTGCGAGAGCGCCACGGCGGTGCCGAGCGCGATCACGTCGCGCGAGAACAGCGAGAGCTCCATGCCGGGGGCGCCCTGCGTGACGCCGTCGCACATGGCCGGCACGCCGCCGGCCACCTGCACCGTGGCGCCCAGCGCGTGCGCGTGTTCGCGGATCCTGGGCGGGTAGGCCTCGTACGGCTGGTGGGCCGAGAGCACGTCGTTGTAGGCGGTGACGATGCCGATGTGCGGCGCGCGCTCGGCGTGGATGGCGAGCTTGTCCGCCGCCGGCAGCGCGGCGCTGGTGTGGGCCATGTTGGAGCAGCCCATGCCGGCGCGCTGCGTGCCGCGCTTGCGCTGCGCGTCGACGGCGGCGAGGTAGGCCGCGCGGGTGGACGCGCTGCGCTCGGCGATGCGCCGCGTGACGCGGTCCAGGGTCGGGTGGAGGGGCGGTGGGGGGGGGGCGGTGTTCATCGTGGGGCCTTCTTGTGTGTCGTGTGGGGGGTTACGTGGCCAGCCAGACACGGATGGGCGTCTGGCGCTGGTTCAGCAGCAGGGACACGGGCAGCGTCGCGTCGGCGGCCAGGCGCGCGCGCCGGTAGGTGGCCAGCTTGTCCGCCCCGCCGAGGGACAGCGCGAGCTCGCGCGCGGCCAGCAGCGCGGGCAGGGTCAGGGTGAGGCGCGCGTGCGGCGCCGTGGCGGCCGGGCGCAGCCAGGTCAGCGGTCCGTGCCCGCGCAGCGCCTGCGCCAGCCGCGCAGCGCCGGGAAACAGCGAGGCGGTGTGGCCGTCCGCGCCCATGCCGAGCACGGCCAGGTCGATCGGCCAGGGGTGGGCCGCGAGGCGGTGGTTGGCGGCCGCGGCCAGCGCATCGAGGGCGTGGTCGTCCAGCGGATCGGGCAGCGTGTCGAAGAAGGGCACGAAGGCCGCGGCGGCGGCCGCGTCCTGCAGCAGGTGGGCGCGCACCAGCGCGGTGTTGCTGTCGGCGTGCCCGGGCGGCACGCAGCGCTCGTCCACCAGCAGCACGGCCACGCGCGCCCAGTCCAGCGGCTGCGCGCGCAGCCGCTCGAACAGCGCCACCGGCGAGCGCCCGCCCGAGACCGCGAGCACCGCGTGGCCGCGCGCGGCGATCGCCTCGCGCAGGCGCAGCGCGATGTGGCCGGCGAGCTGCTGGGCCTGCTCGGCCACGCTGGTGTAAGGATGCTCAATGATCATGGAGGCGTTTGATGAGAAACACCGCGGAACCGGCTTTGCCGGGCCGCTGGTGTTGCCCCCTTGAGGGGCTGAGGGCCGCGGCTCCGAGCCTGCCTGCGCAGGCTCGGACGTGCCCGAAGAGCAGCCGCCTCCGGCGGCCGCCCGGATGCGGCTACACGCAGTGAGCAAGCGACGGGGGTGGGACTCATTCAGGCTTCCTCGGCCCAGGCGGAGGCCTCGCGCGCCAGCAGCGCGGACGAGGCCGGCGGACCCCAGCTGCCGGCGCTGTAGGGGCGGGGTTTCTCGTCGAGGCGCCTCCAGCCGTCCAGGATCGGGTCGACCCAGGCCCAGGCGGCCTCCAGTTCGTCGCGCCGCATGAAGTGCGTCAGGCGCCCCTTGATCACGTCGATGAGCAGGCGCTCGTAGGCCTCGGCGCGGCGCGCGCTGAAGGCGGACTCCAGGTCCAGCCCCAGGTTGACCGCGCGCAGCCGCATGCCGCTGCCGGGCTCCTTGGCCATCATCTGCAACTGCACGTGCTCCTCCGGCTGCAGCCGGATCAGCAGGCGGTTGACCGGCTGGCGCGGCGCGTCGGGGAACAGGGAGTAGGGCAGGTCGGCGAACTCGATCACGATCTCCGAGCGGCGCTCGGCCATGCGCTTGCCGGTGCGCAGGAAGATCGGCACCTGGGCCCAGCGCCAGTTGTCGATGCGCGCGCGCAGCGCGACGAAGGTCTCGGTGGCGCTGCCGGGCGGCACGCCGGCTTCCTGCAGGTAGCCCGGGGCCTTCTCGCCGTTCACCGCGCCGGCGGTGTACTGGCCGCACACCGTGTCGCGCGCCACCTCGGCCGCGCCCATCGGGCGCAGCGAACGCAGCACCTTCAGCTTTTCGTCGCGCACCGCATTGGGGTCGAGCGAGACCGGCGGCTCCATGGCCACGATGCACAGCAACTGCAGCAGGTGGTTCTGCACCATGTCGCGCAGGGCGCCGGCGCTGTCGTAGAAGCCGGCGCGGCTGCCCACGCCGACCGACTCGGCCACCGTGATCTGCACGCTCTTGATCGACGGGCTGCGCCACAGCGGCTCGAAGATGGTGTTGCCGAAGCGCAGCACCATCATGTTCTGCACCGTCTCCTTGCCCAGGTAGTGGTCGATGCGGAAGGTCTGCGCTTCGCTGAAGTGGCGGCCGACCTCGTCGTTGATTGCGCGCGCCGAGGCCAAGTCGTGCCCGAGCGGCTTTTCCAGCACCACGCGCGAACCGGCGTTCACCAGACCGGCTTCGGCCAGGTGGCGGCAGATGCCGGCGAACAGCGTGGGCGCGGTGGCGAGGTAGTACACCCGGTCCGAGCCCGGCTGCAGCGCCCGGCCCAGGCGCGCGAAGTCGTCGGGCTGCGTGGCGTCGAGGCACACGTAGCCCAGGCGCGCCACGAAGCCGGCCCAGGCGGCCTGGTCGAGCGAGGCCGGCGCGATGAAGCCGCGCACCTGTTCGTCGACGAAAGCGGCGAAGGCCACGGCGTCCCAGGGCTGGCGGCCCAGCACGTGGATGCGGGTGCCCTCGGGCAGGTTGTGGTGCAGGTGCGCCATGTACAGCGCGGGCAGCAGCTTGCGCGCCGAGAGGTCGCCCGCGCCGCCGAAGATGACCAGCTCGATCGGTGGGGTGGGGAGGCTGGGGGGCGGGGTGGTGGCGAGGGGCATGGATCTAACTGGGTTACGGGTTGATTGTCTATTTTATTGTAATAAAGTTACATATGAAGGGCCTGCCGAAGGGTGTTTCCATCGTTCACTCCCTGTTACGCCGGCCGCAGGCCGTTAACCGTGAGGTGCAGCACGCGCATGGCGCGCGCGGCGGCGGCCTGCGAATGCGTCACCAGCAGCAGCGCGGTGGCGCTGCCTTGCACCTGCCGCTCCAGCACGTCCATCACCTGCGCGGCGGTGCCGGGGTCGAGGTTGCCGGTCGGTTCGTCGGCCAGCAGCAGGCCGGGGCGGTGCACCAGGGCGCGCGCGATCGCCACGCGCTGCAACTGGCCGCCCGAGAGCTCGGCCGGCAGGCGCTGGCCGAGTCCGCCCAGGCCGACGGCGTCGAGCATCGCCTGCACGCGCGCGGCGTCGGGCCGGCCCAGCAGCAGCAGCGGCAGGCCCACGTTCTGCGCCACGTCCAGGTGCGGCAGCACGTGGAAGGCCTGGAACACGAAGCCCAGGTGGGCGCGCCGCCAGTGGGCGCGACGGGTGTCGTCGAGGGCGCCGAGGTCGACGCCGCCGTGGGCGATGCGGCCTTCGCTCCAGTCGTCGAGACCGGCCAGGCAGTTGAGCAGGCTGGACTTGCCGACGCCGGACTCGCCCACGATGGCCACGAACTCGCCCGGCGCCACGCGCAGGTCCACGCCCTGGAACACGGTGGTGTCGCCGTAGCGCTTCGCCAGCCGCTCGACCACCAGGGCCGTCATGGCGTGCCGCCTTCCAGCCGCTGCGCGACCGCATCCAGCACGCGGGCCGTGGCGTCGGGCGCGTCGCAGGCGATCACCTGCCGCTCGGGCAGGCCGCGCAGCCAGGTGAGCTGGCGCTTGGCGAGCTGGCGCGTGGCGGCGATGCCGCGCTCGCGCAGCGCGGCCAGCTGCGCCGGCGAAAGGGCCTGTTCGTCCCGCGCCTCGTCGAGCGCCTCCCAGGCCTGGCGGTAACCGACGCAGCGCATCGACGGCAGCCCGGGCGAGAGGTCGCCGCGCGCGCGCAGCCGGCGCACCTCGTCGAGCAAGCCGGCGGCGAGCATGGCGTCGAAGCGCTCGGCGATGCGCGCGTGCAGCCAGCCGCGGTCGGCGGGTTCGAGCGCGATCAGGTGCTGCGGCGCCAATGGGCTGCGCGGGTCGTGGCGGCCGCGCCCGGTGTGAAAGCTCGACAGCGGCCGGCCCGAGACCTCGAACACCTCGAGCGCGCGCTGGATGCGCTGCGCGTCCGTGGGCGGCAGCCGCGCGGCGGTGGCCGGGTCCACGCGCGCCAGTGCCGCGTGCAGCGCGGGCCAGCCCTGCGCCCGCGCGCGCGCGTCGATGGCCGCGCGCACGGCCGGGTCGGCGCGCGGCATCGGGTCCAGGCCGGCCAGCAGCGCCTTGAAGTAGAGCAGGGTGCCGCCCACCAGCAGCGCGGTGCGGCCGCGCGCGTGGATCGCGTCGACCAGCGCGGTCGCGTCGCGCACGAAGTCGGCCGCGCTGTAGCTGTGCAGCGGGTCGAGCAGGTCGATCAGGTGGTGCGGCACCAGCGCGCGCTCGGCCGGCGTGGGCTTGGCGGTGCCGATGTCCATGCCGCGGTAGACCAGCGCCGAGTCCACGCTGACGATCTCCACCGGCCAGCGGCGCGCGATCGCCAGCGAGGCCGCGCTCTTGCCGCTCGCCGTGGGCCCGGCCAAGGCGATGCAGCGGGGGGGCGTGCGGGCTGTTGTTTTCATCGCCGGGCCGCCCCTAGATGCAACGCGGCGCAGGGGCGCGCTTCATTCCAGTCTTTCCGGCATGGGCCTGGCCTCCCCATGGCGCTGCACCAGCGTCCAGGCGATGGCCGCGATCAGCACGCTCCAGAACCAGATGCCCTGGGTGAGGACCAGCACCGCGTCCGCGCCGGTGGCCGCACCGCCCAGGCGGCGGCCGATCCAGCCGCCCATGAGAAAGGCCGCGACCGTCATCAGGAAGCCGTTCAGGGCCGAGGCCGCGCCGGCGGCCTGCGGGAATGGACCCACGGCGCCCGCCTGGGCCACCGGCTGGTGCACGCCGTGCGCGAGCATGAACAGCAGGAACGGCGCCATCAGGGCCGCGGTGCCGTGCACGCCGGCCAGGCCGATCAGGCCCATGCCGGTACCGGCGGTGAGCGTGATCGCGCCGGCGATGACGACGGTGCGCCGGATGCCGAACTGGCGCATCAGCCAGCGGCACAGGAAAGTGCCCAGCAGGTAGCTCAGCGACATGGCGAGCATCAGCAGCCCGTACTGGGTCCGGCTCAGGCCCATCACGCCGATGAACACGAAGGACGAGGCGGCCAGGAAGGTGAACAGGCCGCAGTAGGACGCCGTGACGAGCAGCGCGAAGGCCCGGAAGGTGGGGTGGCGCACGATTTCGGACCAGGTGCTCGCCAGCACGCGCGGCCGCAGCGCGTGCGGGTTGTGCGCCGGCAGCGTTTCCTGGAAGCGCAGCGCGACCAGCGCCAGCGCGAGCGCGCCGAACACCGCCACCGCCAGCAGCACCGCGCGCCAGCCGAACAGGTCCGCCAGCACGCCGCCCAGCGGCGCGCTCACGCAGGCGATCACGCCCAGCCCGGTCAGCGCCTTGGACATCACCCGCGCCCCTTCGCTGGGGGCGTAGAGGTCGCGCACGATGGCGCGCGCGCCCATCACGCCCGCGCCCATCGCCACGCCCTGCACCACGCGCCAGGCGATCAACTGGACCATCGAGGTCGAGAACGCGCTGCCGAACGAGGCCGCCATGTAGGCGGCCATGCCCAGCAGCAGGATCGGCCGGCGGCCGAAACGGTCCGACAGCGGACCCCAGGCCAACTGCGACACGCCGAAGGCGAGCAGCAGCGCCGACAGCGTGAGCTGGGCCTGCGGCATCGGCGCGCCGAAACCCTGCGTGAGCGATGGCAGGGCCGGCAGGTACAGGTCGGTCGTGACCGGCTGCAGGCCCAGCAGCAGCGAGAGGATCAGCACCACCAGTGCGGGCGGCATCGCGGCGGGGAGGGGAGCGGCTGCAGGCATTCGGTCGAGCGTAGCAGAAGCCTCGCCCGCCGACGGCTGGCGCCGCCCTACTGGCCGGTGGCGTGCAGCCGCTGGTCGGTCGCGTCGCGCAGACTGAACAGCTCGGCCAGCGCCTGGCGGTACTGCATCTGTCCGATCGAGTTGGTGTTGTGGTGCGAGCCGCCTTCCACCAGCACGAAGGCCTTGCGGCCGGTCGCGGCCTCGTAGAGGCGGCGGCCGAGCGCAGGCTGGATCAGCCGGTCCTCGCCGCCATGCACCACCAGCAGGGGCGAGCCGATGGCCGGCACGCGCTTGACGGCTTCGAAGCGCTGCGTGATCAGCAGCGACACCGGCAGCCAGCCCCATTTGAACGTGCTCACCACGTCGGGAATCGAGGTGAAGGTGCCCTCGACCACCGTGCCGGCCTCATCGCCCACCTGGGCCGCGAGTTCGATCGCGATCGCGCCGCCCAGCGAGTGCCCGAAGATGTAGCGCGGGCGGTCCGGGTAGCGGCGGGCCAGCCAGTCCCAGGCCGCGCGCGCGTCCTCGTAGGCCATCGCTTCCGAGGGCAGGCCGCTGCTGCTCTTGCCGAAGCCCCGGTAGTCGATCGCCAGCACGGAGAAACCGAGGTCTTCCATGCGCCGGGCGCGGAACGCCGAGCCGATGACGTTGAAGCGCGCGCCATGCAGGTAGAGCAGCACCGGGGCGTCGCCACGCGCCGCGAAGCCCTCGTTCTCGGCCCAGAGCCCGTGCAGCTTCACGGGCTTGCCGGTGATACGGGAGTGGAATTCGATCCAGACGTCTTCCATGCCCTGCGCGGCGCTCACGCCGCCGGCCCAGGACCGGTCCGACGGCTGGAAGATCCATTCACGCTGCTTCTCGTCCAGCGTGGCGCAGCCGGCCAGCAGGGCAAAGGCGGTCAGCAGCAGGACGAGCACGCGGGTCATGGCGGAAATGGAGGCCGACAGCCAAGAAAAGTTCAGGCGCCTCGCCACCAGCGCGTGCACATTCCATACCATTCCGTAGCGAGACCCGCAACGAGCGACGCGACACCAGCCCAGAGACAGCGAGGGTCCGGCTCCGCCGGCCCAAGCTGTCGTCCCCCCTCCAAGCGCCGAAGGCGCGCCAGAGAGGGGGGAAGCCGCGTCAGCGGCGCAGGGGGGAGTTTCAAATGACCCCCTGCGCCAACATCGCGTCCGCCACCTTGACGAAGCCCGCGATGTTCGCGCCGTCGACGTAGCTCACCGTTCCATCGGGGCGCTGGCCGTGCCGCCGGCAGGCCTCGTGGATGCCGACCATGATGGTGTGCAGCCGCGCGTCGACTTCCTCGCGCGTCCAGGACAGCCGCATCGCGTTCTGGCTCATCTCCAGGCCCGAGGTGGCCACGCCGCCGGCGTTGCTGGCTTTGCCCGGCGCGTAGAGCACGCCGGCGCCCTCGAACACCGAGACCGCTTCCATGGTGGTGGGCATGTTGGCCCCCTCGGCGACGCAGATCACGCCGTTCTTCACCAGCGTGGCGGCGTCCTGGGCGTCGAGCTCGTTCTGGGTGGCGCAGGGCAGGGCCACGTCGACCGGCACCGCCCAGGGCTTGAGACCGGGCTCGAAGCGGGTCTTGGTGCGGCGCGCGTATTCGTCCAGGCGCGCATAGAGGTGGTTCTTCACCTCCATCAGCTCGGCCAGCTTGGCGGGGCTGAAGCCGTCCTCGTCGATCACGGTGCCGCTCGAGTCGGACACCGTGACCACCGTGGCGCCGAGCGCCATGGCTTTTTCCACCGCGTACTGCGCGACGTTGCCCGAGCCCGAGACGCTCACGCGCAGGCCCTGGAAGTCCTGGCCGCGCTGCTTGAGCATCTGCTCGGCGAAGTACACCGTGCCGTAGCCGGTGGCCTCGGGCCGGATCAGCGAGCCGCCGAAGCTCAGGCCCTTGCCGGTGAACACGCAGTCGGCCCGGTTGCTGAGCTTTTTCATCATGCCGGCCATGAAGCCGACCTCGCGCCCGCCCACGCCAATGTCGCCGGCCGGCACGTCGGTGTCGCTGCCGACGTGGCGGAACAGCTCGGTCACCAGCGCCTGGCAGAAGCGCATCACCTCGCCCGGGCTCTTGCCCTTGGGGTCGAAGTCGGACCCGCCCTTGCCGCCGCCCATGGGCAGGGTGGTCAGGGCGTTCTTGAAGGTCTGCTCGAACGCCAGGAACTTCAGGATCGACAGGTTGACCGAGGGGTGGAAGCGCATGCCGCCCTTGTACGGACCGATGGCCGAGCTGTGCTGGATGCGGTAGCCGCGGTTGATCTGCACCTCGCCATGGTCGTCGACCCAGGACACGCGGAAGCTGACCACCCGCTCCGGCTCGACCAGCCGGTCGAGCAGGCCCTGTTCGGTGTAGCGCGGGTTGGCGCTGATGAACGGCCACAGGCTCTCGATCACCTCGGTGACGGCCTGCAGGAATTCGGGTTGGTGGGGGTTGCGCTGGGCGACTTGTTCGAGAAAGTGATGGGCCGAGGTGTATTTCATGTTGTCACGCATGCTTCAAATTTGTGCATGACATTATGCGAGAACGGCATTTCGATCGATGAAATGCACCGGGATGGCGTTTTCTGTGCTCTTTTTTGGGGCGTCGGTGTCGACAGGCCCAGTCCAAAACGGGAGCGGCAAGCGAAGCGAGCCGCCACAAAACCCAGAGACAGCGAGGGTCCGGCTCCGCCGGCCCAAGCTGTCGTCCCCCCTCCAAGCGCCGCGCAGCGGCGCGCCAGAGAGGGGGGAAGCGCCGAAGGCGCGCAGGGGGGAGTTCCCTATCTCCCTCGCAGGAACAGCCCGTCCAGCTCCTTGATCGTCAACTGGCGCCAGGTCGGCCGGCCGTGGTTGCACTGGTCGGAGCGCTCGGTCACTTCCATCTGCCGCAGCAGCGCGTTCATCTCGTCGAGCGTGAGGCGCCGGTTGGCGCGCACCGCGCCGTGGCAGGCCATGGTGGCCAGCAGTTCGTTGCGCGCCCGCTCCACCACGGTGCTGGCCTCGTGCTGGGCGAGCTCGGCCAGCACGCTGCGGGCCAGCTCCACCGGATCGCCCTGCGCCAGCGTGGTGGGCACCGCGCGCACCGCGAGCGTGCGCGGCGAGAACGGCGTGATGTCCAGGCCGAGCGTGGCCAGGGCTTCGGCGCTGCCCTCGGCCGTCGCCACTTCCTCGGGCGTGGCGGCGAAGGTGGCCGGAATCAGCAGCGGCTGGCTGGCGATCTGCTGCTCGTCCAGTTGCTGCTTGAGGCGTTCGTAGACGATGCGCTCGTGCGCGGCGTGCATGTCCACCACCACCAGGCCGTGCGCGTTCTCGGCCAGCACGTAGATGCCCTGGAGCTGCGCGATAGCGCGGCCCAGCGGCCAGTCGCCCGGCGGCAGGGGCTGCGGCTGCGGCGGGCTGGCGGAGGCTTCGACCGGCCAGGGCCGAACGGCAGCGGTCATGTCGGTTCGGGCCGGGCCGGCGGCCGAGGCCCCTCCAGAACCGGATCCCCACAAGGCCCCCACATCGCTCACCCGATGGCCGGCCTCCGGCTCCCGCGGCGGCGCGAACACCAGCCCGCTCTGCCGCATGGGCGGCGGCGCCCACGCCGGCCCGCCGGTCGCAGGCTCCGGGGCCATCGCCGTCGCGGCGGCGGCTCCCGAGCGCGGCACCGCCAGCGCGGCCTCGACCGCGTGGTGCACGGCCTGGTGGACTTCGCGGCTGTCGCGGAAGCGCACCTCGATCTTGGTCGGGTGCACGTTCACGTCCACCCGGGCTGGGTCGAGCGAGACGAACAGCGCGTACACCGGCTGCCGGTGGCCGTGCAGCACGTCCTCGTAGGCGCTGCGCGCGGCGTGCGTGATGACCTTGTCGCGCACGTAGCGGCCGTTCACGTAGGCGAACTGCCAGTCGGCGCGCGAGCGCGCGGCGTCCGGCACGCCCGCGAAGCCCCAGACGCGCAGGCGCTGCAGCCCGTCGCCGTCGGGCGCGTCGGCCGGCCAGTCCACCGCCACCGCCTGCGCCACGAAGTCCTCGCCCAGCACGTCGGCCAGGCGCTGGCGCAGCGCGTCCATGCCGCGGCCGGGCACGGCGCGCCATTGCGCGCTCAGCTTGCCGTCGTGCCAGATCGCGAAGCCCACGTCGGGCCGCGCCAGGGCGTGGCGGCGCACGGCCTCGATGCAGTGGGCCAGCTCGGTGGCGTCGGACTTGAGGAACTTGCGCCGCGCCGGCGTGGCGAAGAACAGCTCGCGCACCTCGACCGTGGTGCCGGGCGCGCGCGCGGTCGGGCGCAGCTCGCCGCTGCGGCCGTCGAGCAGCCAGCCGTGCGCTGGCGCGTCTTCGCCGTCGGTGTCCACGCGGGTCAGCACCGAGACCTCGGCGATCGAGCAGATCGCGGCCAGGGCCTCGCCGCGAAAGCCCATGGTGCTGACCGATTCGAGGTCGGGCAGGCTCGCGATCTTGCTGGTGGCGTGCCGCTTGAGCGCGTGCGGCAGCTCGTGGCGCAGGATGCCGCAGCCGTCGTCCTCCACGCCGATGAGGCGCACGCCGCCGGCCTGCAGCCGCACCGTGACCTGCGTGGCGCCGGCGTCGAGCGCGTTGTCCACCAGCTCGCGCACCACCGAGGCCGGCCGCTCCACCACCTCGCCGGCCGCGATCTGGCTGATCAGTTCGTCGGGCAGTTCGCGGATCGGCCGGCGCGTTGCCGGAGCGGAGAGAGGGGCGAGGGCGTTTGTCACGGACAAATTGTAGGAGCGGTGGGGATAATCCCCTGCCTATGGACCTCATCGCCTTCCTCATCGATTTCATTCTGCACGTCGACCAGCACCTGCAGACCTTCGTGCAGCACTACGGGGCCTGGGTCTACGCGCTGCTGTTCCTGATCGTCTTCGTCGAGACCGGCCTGGTGGTCATGCCTTTCCTGCCCGGCGATTCGCTGCTGTTCGTGGTGGGCGCGCTGTGCGGCGCCGGCCTGATGAACCTGCCGCTGGCCATGGGCCTGCTGGTGGTCGCGGCCATCCTGGGCGACCAGGTGAATTACTCGATCGGCCGCTACTTCGGGCCCAAGGTGTTCCAGTGGGAGAACTCGCGCCTGTTCAACCGCAACGCCTTCAACCAGGCGCACGCGTTCTACGAGCGCTACGGCGGCATCACCATCATCCTGGCGCGCTTCATGCCCTTCATCCGCACCTTCGCGCCCTTCGTGGCCGGCGTGGCCGAGATGACGCGCGCCAAGTTCACGGCCTACAACGTGATCGGCGCGCTGATCTGGGTGGTGGGCCTGACGACCGCGGGCTACCTGTTCGGTAACCTGGCCTGGGTGCAGGAGAACCTGAGCCTGATCATCTGGGCGCTCATCATCGTGCCGGGGCTGATCGCGATCTTCGGCGCCTGGAAGGCGCGCCGCGACGCGCTGCGCGGCATGTCCTGAAGGCGCTGGCGCAGCAGTGGCCACGCCGGGTTCGTTCACACCTTCTCAGGCCGGCGCCGTGAGGGGGCTGGGGTCGGGGCGGCGGTTCGCGCGCGGGGCTTGCGCCTGGAAGCCCAGGCCGGCCAGGTAGGCGTCCACCGCATCGCGGCCGCTCTGGACGAGGTCGAAGGCCTGGGGATCGAGCAGCCAGTTCTGGATCAGGCCATCGACCATCACGTGCAGGCCCAGCGCGGCGGTGCGCAGCGGGATGCCCAGCGCCACCTGCTCGTGCCGCGCCGCTTCTTCGAGCACGGCTTCGGTCATCGCCATGCATTCGTTGCGCACCCGCAGGTGGCGGTCGCGCACCGCGCGCATTTCCGGCACGTACTCCACCTTGTGGGTCGCGACCTCGAACACCCGGCGCGTCTGCTCGTCGGACGCCATCTGGCGCAGCGCGTTGATCATGGTCTCGCGCAGCGCGAGCAGGGGGTGGCCGGCCGCGCGCGTGGTGTCGGCCAGCGAGCACTCGAGCGGCAGGGTGACGCGCTCGATCATGGCGTTGAACAGGTCGGCCTTGTCCTTGAAGTGCCAGTAGATCGCGCCGCGCGTGGTGCCGGCCTCGGTCGCGATGCCGTTGAGCGAGGTGCGCGAGACGCCGCGGGCCTGGAACAGGTGCTCGGCCGCGTCCAGCAGGCTGTTGCGGGTGGCCAATGCCTCGGTTTTCGTGCGTCGGACCATGTCGTGTCTCCTGTCGGCAAATCCATCTGGCGTCCACGCCGGACTATACATACATCTTTGTATGTATACTGCAGAACTTTGCGGCGGAGCCACTGGCGACAGCGTGCCTCCACTGCGCAAAATTCCCTGTTTACCCAAGGATTCCCATGTCCGCCTTGAGCCACATCAAGTCCGAGCCGGTTGCGCGTGCCCGGTCGTTTTCCTTCCCCCTGGCCCGGCTGGGCCTGCCGGCGCTGGCGCTGGCGGCGGCGGCCCTGCTGGGCGCGTGCAGCAAGGCCGACCCGCAGGCCGCGGCGGCCCCCGCGGGCGGCGGGGGCGGCATGCCGGCGCCGGAAGTGGGGGTGGTGACGGTGGCGCCGGGCGACGTCGGCCTGCTCAGCGAGCTGCCAGGCCGCCTGGAGGCGTCGCGCGTGGCCGAGGTGCGCGCCCGCGCGGCCGGCATCCTGCAGGAGCGGCTGTTCCGCGAGGGCAGCGAGGTCAAGGCCGGCCAGGCGCTGTTCCGCATCGATGCCGCGCCGTACACGGCCGCGCTGCAGAGCGCGCAGGCCAACCTGGCGCGTTCGCAGGCCAACCTCACGCAGGCCGCCGCGCTGGCCGAGCGCTACGCCCCCCTGGTGAAGGAGAACGCCATCAGCCAGCAGGAGTACGCCAGCGCCGTGGCGGCCCAGAAGCAGGCCGAGGCCGACGTGGCCGCCGGCCGGGCCGCGGTGCAGACCGCCACCATCAGCCTCGGCCACGCGCGCGTGACCGCGCCGATCTCGGGGCGCATCGGGCGCGCGCTGGTGACCGAAGGCGCGCTGGTGGGGCAGGGCGAGGCCACGCCGCTGGCGGTGATCCAGCAGATCAACCCGATGTACGTGAACTTCACGCAATCGGCCGCCGAGGTCTACCGGCTGCGCAAGGCGATGAACGACGGCCAGATCAAGGGCGCGGGCAAGGACGCTGCCAGCGTGCAGGTGGTGCTGGAGGACGGCAGCGTGCACGAGTAGCCGGGCCGCCTGCTGTTCTCCGATCTCACGGTGGACAGCGCCACCGGCCAGATCACGCTGCGCGCCGAGGTGCCCAATCCGAACGGCATGCTGCTGCCCGGGCTGTACGTGCGCGTGCGGCTGGAGCAGGCCGTCGCGGGCAACGCCGTGCTGCTGCCGCAGCAGGCGGTGACGCGCTCGGCCCAGGGCGACACGGTGTCGGTGGTGGGCGCCGACGGCAAGGTGGCGTCGCGGTCCGTGCAGGTGGGCGGGCAGCAGAGCGGCCAGTGGGTCATCGTCGGTGGCCTGACCGCGGGCGATCAGGTGATGGTGGACGGCTTCCAGAAACTGCAGATGATGCCCCCGGGCACGCCGGTCAAGGCGGTGCCGTGGCAGGCGCCGGGCAGCGCGCCGGCGGCGCCGGCCCCCGCCGCCCCGGGCGCGTCGAGCTAAGGAGCGCCCGACATGGCCAAATTCTTCATCGAGCGGCCGATCTTCGCCTGGGTGATCGCGCTCTTCATCATGGTGATGGGCGCGGTGTCCATCACCCAGTTGCCGGTGGCGCAGTACCCGCCGGTGGCGCCGCCGGCGATCATCATCAACGTGGCCTATCCCGGGGCGTCCGCCGCCACGCTGGAGGACAGCGTGCTGTCGGTGATCGAGCGCGAGATGAACGGCGCGCCCGGCCTGATCTACATGGAGTCGGTGGCGCAGGCCGACGGTTCGGGCAGCATCACGCTGAGTTTCGAGACCGGCACCGACGACGACCTCGCGCAGGTGGACGTGCAGAACCGGCTCTCGCGCGCCACGCCGCGCCTGCCCGCCGCGGTGACGCAGCAGGGTGTGCGGGTCGACAAGTCGCGCAGCAACTTCCTGCTGTTCGCCATTCTTTCCAGCGACGACCCGAAGTGGGACCCGGTGGCGCTGGGCGACTACGCCTCGCGCAGCGTCGTGCCCGAGCTGCAGCGCCTGCCCGGCGTGGGCCAGGCGCAGTTGTTCGGCACCGAGCGCGCGATGCGGATCTGGATCGACCCGGCCAAGCTGCTCGGCTTCAACCTGAGCTCGGCCGACGTCGTCAACGCCCTGCGCGCGCAGAACGTGCAGGTCTCGGCGGGCGAGATCGGCGCCCTGCCCAACGTGGCCGGCCAGTCGATCGCGGCCACGGTGGTGGTCAATGGCCAGCTCGGCTCGGTGGAGGAGTTCGGCAACGTGGTGCTGCGCGCGAACGCCGACGGTTCCACCGTGCGCGTCAAGGACGTGGCGCGCGTCGAGTTCGGCGCGCAGGGCTACGCCACCTCCGCGCGCCTGGACGGCAAGCCTTCCACCGGCGTCGGCGTGCAGCTCTCGCCGAGCGGCAACGCGCTGGCCACGGCCGAGGCGGTGCGCGCCAAGATGCACGAGCTCGAGCGCTTCTTTCCCGAGGGCATGACCTGGGCCATTCCCTACGACAGCTCGCGCTTCGTGAAGATCTCCATCCAGCAGGTGGCCATGACGCTGGGCGAGGCCATGGTGCTGGTGTTCCTGGTGATGTTCCTGTTCCTGCAGAACCTGCGCTACACCATCATCCCGACCATCGTGGTGCCGGTGGCGCTGCTCGGCACCTTCGCGGTGCTGCTGGCCATGGGGTTCTCGATCAACGTGCTCACCATGTTCGGCATGGTGCTGGTGATCGGCATCGTGGTGGACGACGCCATCGTGGTGGTGGAGAACGTCGAGCGCATCATGAGCGAGGAGGGCCTGCCACCGCTGCAGGCCACGCGCAAGGCCATGGGCCAGATCTCGGGCGCCATCATCGGCGTGACCGTGGTGCTGATCTCGGTGTTCGTGCCGCTGGCCTTCTTCGCGGGATCGATCGGCAACATCTACCGCCAGTTCGCCGCGGTGATGGGCGTGTCCATCGCTTTCTCGGCCTTCCTGGCGCTGTCGCTCACGCCGGCCTTGTGCGCCACGCTGCTCAAGCCGGTGCCCAAGGGCCACCACGTGGAGAAGAAGGGCTTCTTCGGCTGGTTCAACCGGGGCTTTGCGCGCACCACCAACGGCTACACCCGCACGGTGAGTGGCCTGCTGCCGCGCGCCGGGCGCATGCTCATCGTCTACCTCGCCATCGGCGCGGGTGCGGCCTGGGTTTACACGAGCCTGCCCAATTCCTTCCTGCCCAACGAAGACCAGGGCACCATGCTCGTGAACGTGCAGCTGCCCCCCGGCGCCACGCAGGCGCGCACGCTGGAGGTGATGCAGCAGGTCGAGGGCTATATGCTCAAGCAGCCCGAGGTGCAGAGCATGGTGAGCGTGCTGGGCTTCAGCTTCTCGGGGCAGGGGCAGAACGCCGCGCTGGCCTTCATCACGCTCAAGGACTGGGCCGAACGCGAAGGCGCCGCCAACTCGGCCGAGGCCGTGGCAGGCCGCGCCTTTGGTGCGCTCTCGGGCATCCGCGACGCCTTCATCTTCCCGCTGAGCCCGCCGCCGATTCCGGAACTGGGTGCGTCCTCGGGCTTCAGCTTCCGCCTGCAGGACCGCGCCAGCCTGGGGCGCGACGTGCTGCTGCAGGCCCGCAACCAGTTGCTGGGCCTGGCCTCCAAGAGCCCCGTGCTCACGCAGGTGCGCCCCGATGGCCTGGAGGACGCGCCGCAGTTGCAACTCGACATCGACCGCGACCGCGCGCAGGCGCTGGGTGTGGGTTTCGACGCCATCAACAGCGCCATCGGCACCGCGCTGGGCTCCAGCTACGTGAACGACTTCCCCAACGCCGGCCGCCTGCAGCGCGTGGTGGTGCAGGCCGATGCGCCCGCGCGCATGCAGCCCGACGACCTGCTGCGCCTGAACGTCGTCAACCGCCAGGGCCAGGCGGTGCCGCTGTCGGCCTTCGCCAGCACGCACTGGATCACCGGGCCGATGCAGACCGTGCGCTACAACGGCTACCCCTCGATCCGCATCAGCGGCAGCGCCGCGCCCGGCCACAGCACCGGCGCCGCGATCGCCGAGATGGAACGGCTGGCCGCGCAGCTTCCGCAGGGCATCGGCTACGAATGGACCGGCCAGACCCGCGAGGAAAAGCTCGCCGGCGCGCAGGCCATGGTGCTGTACGGCTTCGCCATCCTGGCGGTGTTCCTCTGCCTGGCCGCGCTGTACGAAAGCTGGACCATCCCGCTTTCGGTGATCCTGGTGGTGCCGCTGGGCGTGCTCGGGGTGCTGCTCGCCACCTTGCTGCGCAATTACTCGAACGACGTGTACTTCCAGGTCGGGCTGATCACGATCATCGGCCTGTCGGCCAAGAACGCGATCCTGATCATCGAGTTCGCCAAGGACCTGCAGGCCCAGGGCAAGAGCGTGATCGAGGCCGCGCTGGGCGCGGCCCACATCCGGTTCCGCCCGATCGTCATGACCTCGATGGCCTTCACGCTGGGCGTGCTGCCGCTGGCCATCGCCTCCGGCGCGGGGTCCGCCAGCCAGCGCGCCATCGGCACCGGCGTGATCGGCGGCATGATCACCGGCACGATGCTGGCGGTGGTGTTCGTGCCGATCTTCTTCGTGGTGGTGCGCTCCCTGTTCAAGGGCAGCGAACGCCAGCACCAGCACGACGCCGAACAGGCCCGGCACCATGGGCATGGAGCGCCTTCCGATGAAAGCTGATCAGACCGTCCCTCTTCTCTCTCCGCGCGCGGCGCTCGCCGCCGTCGCCGCCGCCGTGCTGTCGGGCTGCGCCATGATCCCGGCCTATGAGCGGCCGCCGCTGCCGGTGGCGGCCGAGTGGCCCGCGGGCGCCGCGGCGCCCGCGCTGGCCGGCGTCCCGGCGACCCCGCTGGCGGCCGACATCCCCTGGGCCGACTTCGTGGGCGACGCGCGGCTGCGCGAGCTGATCGCCCTCTCGCTGGCCAACAACCGCGACCTGCGGATGGCCACGCTGCGCATCGAGCAGGTGCGCGCGCAGTACCAGATCCGCGCGGCCGACCAGCTCCCCTCGGTCGGCATCGCGGCGGCGGGCAACCGGCAGCCCGATGGCAGCGGCGGCATCGCCAGCGCCTACAGCGTGGGCCTGGCGATGAGCAGTTGGGAGATCGATTTCTTCGGTCGCCTGGCCAGCCTGAAGGAGGCCGCGCTGGCCGAGTACCTCGCCACCGAGGAGGCGCAGCGCGCCGCGCAGACCAGCCTGGTGGCTGCCGTGGCCAGCACCTGGCTGGGCCTGCAGGCGAGCGAGGAACTGCTGGCGCTGACGCAGCGCACGCTGGCCACGCGCGAGGACTCGCTGCGCCTGAGCCGGCTGCGCTTCGACCAGGGCGCCACGTCGGCGCTGGACCTGCGCCAGGCCGAGTCCCTGGCCGAAGCGGCGCGCTCGGCCCTGGCGCAGCAGCGCCGCCAGCGCGCACTCGACCTCAACGCCCTGGCCCTGCTGGTCGGCCAGTCGCCGCCGGCGGCGCTGCTGCCGGCCGCGCAGCCGGTGGCGCCCGAGGCCGCGGCGGCGCAGGGCAGCGGACCCATCGCGGTGCCCGCGTCGCCCGCGCTCGGGGTGTCGATGCTGCGCGAGGTGCCGGCCGGCCTGCCCTCGGACCTGCTCACGCGCCGCGCCGACATCCGCCAGGCCGAGCAGCAGTTGATCGCGGCCAACGCCAACATCGGCGCCGCGCGCGCGGCGTTCTTCCCGCGCATCTCGCTCACCGCGGGCGTGGGCACCGCGAGCAGCGACCTCTCGGGCCTGTTCAAGGATGGTTCGTGGGGCTTCACGCTGGCGCCGCAGGCGCTGCTGCCGATCTTCGACGCCGGGCGCAACCGCGCCAATCTGGATGCCGCCTGGACCGGCCGCGAAATCGCGGTGGCGCAGTACGAGAAAGCCATCCAGACCGCGTTCCGCGAAGTGGCCGACGCGCTCGCCGGGCACGCCACGCTGGGCGACCAACTGGCCGCCCAGCAGCGCCAGGCCCAGGCCGAGGCCGAGCGCTTCCGCCTGGCCGAACTGCGCTACCGCAACGGCGTGGCCAGCTACCTGGACGTGCTCGATGCGCAGCGCTCGCTGTTCGCCACCCAGCAGGCGCTGGCGCAGACGCGGCTGGCGCAGCAGCAGAACCAGGTGGCGCTGTACAAGGCCCTGGGCGGCGGATGGGTGGAAGGGCAGTGAACACCACCGCCCTGCATCGCCGCGACGCTTCTTACGCCAGGTTCAGGTTGTAGAACCGCACGATGTGCTCCCACGCCGCCTGCGGATCGTCCACGTAGCGGATGAGGTTCAGGTCCTCGGGCGAGATCGTGCCTTCCTCGACCAGCAGGTCCAGGTTGAACAGCCGTTTCCAGTAGTCGCTCCCGAACAGCACGATGGGGACGGCCTTGGACTTCTTGCACTGGACCAGCGTGATCACTTCGAACAGCTCGTCGAGCGTGCCGAAGCCGCCGGGGAACGCGACCAGGGCCTTGGCGCGCATCATGAAGTGCATCTTGCGCAGCGCGAAGTAGTGGAACTTGAAGTTGAGCTGGCGCGAGATGTAGGGGTTGGCCTCCTGCTCGTGGGGCAGGGTGATGTTCAGGCCGATGTTGAGCGCGCCTTCGTCGTGCGCGCCGCGGTTGGCCGCTTCCATGATGCCGGGGCCGCCGCCGGTGCAGATGAAGAGCTGGTCGCCCTTGGGGCAGCGCTGGCTGTAGCGCGCCACGATGCGGGCGAATTCGCGCGCGTGGTCGTAGTAGTGCGCGTTGCGCAGCAGCGCCTGCGCCTGAGCGGTGCGGCGCGGGTCGCCGTCCTGTTCGGCCTGCTCGAGCAGGGCGAGCGCCTGGCTGCGCTCGCGGAACCGGGCGCTGCCGAACACCACCACCGTGTTCTCGATGCCCAGGCTCTGCTGCGCGAGGTCGGGCTTGAGCATCTCGAGCTGGAAGCGGATGCCCCGCGTCTCGCGGCGCAGCATGAATTCGGGGTCGACGAAGGCGAGGCGGTGGGCTTCGGCGGTCTGCGCGCTGTCCTCGTGGACGTAGGCGTCGGCCTGCAGTTCGGCCAGGGCATCGGCCAGGTGGCGCTCGCTGAGCTCTCGGGAGGCGTTCATGTCGGTTTCCTGGTGCGGCGGCCGGACCGCGTCGTCGTCATCGTCGACGACGAAAAAAGGCTCCCGCGGGAGCCTCTTCTTCGGACGCTGGAGGGCCGGTGTGTCCTCAGACGCGCTTGCGGTACTCGCCGGTGCGGGTGTCGATCTCGATCTTGTCGCCCTGGTCGACGAACAGCGGCACCGCGACCTCGAAGCTGGTGGCGATCTTGGCGGGCTTGAGCACCTTGCCCGAGGTGTCGCCCTTGACGGCCGGTTCGGTCCAGGTGATCTCGCGCACCACGGTGGTGGGCAGTTCGATCGAGATCGCCTTGCCTTCGTAGAACACCACCTCCACGGCCATGCCGTCTTCCAGGTAGTTCAGCGCGTCGCCCATGTTCTCGGCCTCGACCTCGTACTGGTTGTAGTCGGCGTCCATGAACACGTACATCGGGTCGGCGAAGTAGGAGTAGGTGCACTCCTTGTGGTCCAGGATGATCTGGTCCATCTTGTCGTCGGCCTTGAACACCACTTCGGTGCCGATGTTGCCGAGCAGGCCCTTGAGCTTCATGCGCACGGTGGCGGCCCCGCGGCCGCCGCGGCTGTACTCGGTCTTGAGGACGATCATGGGGTCCTTGCCGTGCATGATCACGTTGCCAGCGCGGATTTCTTGAGCGATTTTCATGGTGTGAGCAGTGGTTGGAACCGCAGCGGGTTCGGGCTGGGCCCGGCTGGGGTTGACAGGCCGGTTCGGCCAGCCGTTTCGCAAAACCGACAATTTTACTGGCTTTGCGAGGCGAACCGGATCAACTGGCTGCTCAGGTCCTCCTGGGCCAGCAGGCGCTGGCGCGCGGCGCGCGCGCAGGCCCGCCAGTCGTCCAGCGCGGCCGGCCCGGGCCAGACCGCCCAGGCCGGGCCGATGCCGTTCCACGCCCGGTGGAATGCGCGCAGCGAGGGCGGCGCCTGCAGCCAGTCCAGGAAGGCCTCGAGCTTGGCATGGTGGGCGTCGTCGTGCTGGGGGTAGAGGTGCCACACGAAGGGCTGCCCGGCCCAGAGCGCGCGCACCAGCGAGTCCTCGCCGCGCACGAAGTTCAGGTCGCAGGCCCAGAGCAGGTGGTCGAAGTCGTGCTGCGTCAGCAGTGGAAGGGGCTGCAGGCGGCACGCCGGGCCCGGCCGGGCCCCGCTGGCCTGTGCCGCCTGAAGGGCCGCCCAGGCGCGGCCGGGGGTCACCAGCCAGCGGCTGGCCCGCGCGGCCTGGCCGGCCTGGTGCAGCACCTCGGCCAGGGCGGGGGGCTCGTAGCAGAACAGGCTGACCCACAGGGGATCGGCCAGTGCCGGCTCCATGCCCCCGAGGGCGCGCCGCCAGGCTGGCGCATCGAAGGCGGCCTGGCGCGCCGCCAGGTCGGGTTCGCGCAGCAGGCCGCCGGTGCGTGCGGTGAAGCCGGGGTAGAAGAACCGCTTGCCGTGCCCGCGCGCCGGGCCGCTCATGACCGGCGAGGGCAGGCCGTGGGAGCGCTCGACGTAGGGCTCGGCGCTGAGGTACTCGAGGTTGATCCACGCCGGCGCCGCGCCGCCGGCGCGCCCGGCGAGTCCGGCCGCGATGAAGGGCGCGGGCAGTTCGCAGCCGAACGCCTCCACCCAGACGTCGGCCGGCGGCTGGACGGGGCCGGCCTCGAACGGCTCGCGCCAGTACCGGACCTGCACGCCCGCGACCGCGCCCTGCAGGGCGCCGGGCGCCATCCAGGCGAGCGGCTCGGGCTGGTCGATCCACAGCCGCACCTGCTGGCCGCGCCGGGCCAGGTCGGCGCACAGGCGCCAGCACACGCCGACGTCGCCCAGGTTGTCCACCACATGGCAGAACACGTCCCAGCGCAGGGTGGGTGGTGGCGGCGGAGGGGGGGCGGCGGCGTGCATGGAGCGCGATCTTGCCGCAAACCCATGGCGGCCGGCCGGAGCGGGTTCGCGGGCCACAATACGGCTCCATGTCCGAGAGCAGCCCCCATTCCGACCCGCTGTTGCGCGAAGTGGCCGCGCTGCCCGCGCTGCCCGGGGTGTACCGCTATTTCGACGAGCAGGGCCAGTTGCTCTACGTCGGCAAGGCGCGCAACCTCAAGAAGCGCGTGGCGAGCTATTTCCAGAAGAGCCACGACGGCACGCGCATCGGCCACATGGTGTCCCGGATCGCTCGCATGGAGACCACCGTGGTGCGCTCCGAGGCCGAAGCGCTGCTGCTGGAGAACAACCTCATCAAGACGCTCAACCCGCGGTTCAACATCCTGTTCCGCGACGACAAGAGCTACCCCTACCTCAAGATCACCGGCACCCGCGACCGGCCCGCCACGCGCGCGCCGACACCGGCGCAGGCGTTTCCCCGCATGGCCTACTACCGCGGCGCGGTGGACCGGCGGCACAGCTACTTCGGCCCCTATCCCAGCGCCTGGGCGGTGAAGGAGTCGATCACCCTGCTGCAGAAGGTGTTCCGGCTGCGCACCTGCGAGGACACGGTGTTCGCCCACCGCACCCGGCCCTGCCTGCTCTACCAGATCAAGCGCTGCAGCGCGCCCTGCGTCGACCTGGTCGACAGCGAGGCCTACGCGCAGGACGTGCGCGACGCCGAGGCCTTCCTGCGCGGCGAGACGCAGGCGGTGCTGGACGGCCTGGAGCAGCGCATGCTGGCGCACGCCGAGAAGCTGGAGTTCGAGCAGGCGGCCGAGCTGCGCAACCAGATCACCGCGCTCTCGCGCGTGCTGCACCAGCAGGCGGTGGAGACGGCCGCGGACACGGACGTCGACGTGCTGGCGGTCAAGGTGCTGGGCGGGCGCGCCTGCGTGAACCTGGCCATGGTGCGCGGCGGGCGCCACCTCGGCGACCGGCCCTACTTCCCGGCGCACGTCGAGGACGCCGCCGCGATCGACCATGCCCTGCTGGCGGATGGCGCGGCGCCGGCCGAGGACCCGGCCGAGCGCGTGGCGGTGCAGGTGCTCGAGGCCTTCATCGCCCAGCACTACCTGGGCGTGTCCATGCCCCACACGCTGGTGACCAGCCACCCGGTCGGCCGGTCCCTGCTGGCGGCGCTGAGCGAGCAGACCGGCGCCAAGGTCCATGCGGTGCACCAGCCGCGCGAGCACCGCCGCATCTGGCTGGAGATGGCGCAGAAGAACGCCGAGATCGCGCTGGCCCGGCTGCTGGCCGAGGAGGGCTCGCAGCAGGCGCGCACGCGCGCGCTGGCCGACGCGCTGAACCTGCCCGACGACCAGCTCGACGCCCTGCGCATCGAGTGCTTCGACATCTCGCACACCGGCGGCGAGTCGACCCAGGCGTCCTGCGTGGTGTTCGAGGGCCACAAGATGCAGAACAGCCAGTACCGCCGCTACCGGATCGACGGCGTCACGTCGGGCGACGACTACGCCGCGATGCGCCAGGTGCTGCTGCGGCGCTACGGCAAGATCGCCGAGGCGCTGCGTTCGGAAGAGGACGCCGCCGTGGCGGTGCCGGACATTCCCGTTCCCGCCGAGCCGGCCGACGCCCTTCCCATCGCAGAGCCGACGGTCGAATCCATCACCGGCCCGCGCATGCCGGACCTGGTGCTGATCGACGGCGGCAAGGGCCAGGTCGGCGTGGCGCGCGAGGTGTTCGAGCGGCTGGGCCTGGACCTCTCGCTGATCGTTGGCGTGGAGAAGGGCGAAGGGCGCAAGGTCGGCCTGGAGGAGCTGGTGTTCGCCGATGGCCGGGAGAAGGTCTACCTGGGCCACGATTCGGCGGCCCTGATGCTGGTCGCCCAGATCCGCGACGAAGCCCACCGCTTCGCGATCACCGGCATGCGCGCGCAGCGCGCCAAGGTGCGCACCGGCGGCAGCAAGCTCGAGGACATCCCCGGCGTGGGGCCCAAGAAACGCGCGCGGCTGCTGCAGCGCTTCGGTGGCGTGCGGGGCGTGGCGGCCGCCAGCGTGGAGGACTTGAGCACGGTGGAGGGGGTGTCCGCCGAACTGGCGGACACCATCTACCGCGCGTTGCGTTGAGATGAACGGCCCGAAGCGCCTGCGGCGCTCGGGGCGTTCACCTTAGTTTTTCACGGTGCTGCGCGCCACCCGCAGCGCATGAAATGGCCTAACCCAGGGACAGCGAGGGTCCGGCTCCGCCGGCCCAAGCTGTCGTCCCCCCTCCAAGCGCCGCGCAGCGGCGCGCCAGAGAGGGGGGAAGCCGCGCAGCGGCGCAGGGGGGTGTTTCATTTCAACGCGCAGGCTTCGTCGAACGTCAGCCTCGGCAGGCGGTTGAGCACCTTGGCCGGATCTCCCTTGCCCAGTGCGCAGATGAAGTTGGTGCGCACGGTGGTGCCGGACCAGAAGGCCTCGTCCACGGCCGCGGCGTTGAAGCCGGACATCGGGCCGCAGTCCAGGCCCAGCAGGCGCGCGGCGACGATCAGGTATGCGCCCTGGAGCGAGCTGTTGCGCAGCGCGGTCTGCTGCGCCGCGGCCGCGTTGGTCTCGCCGATGAAGGCGTTCCTGGCTTGCGGGCGGTGCGGGAACAGGTAGGGCAGCTTGTCGTAGAACGCGTGGTCCTGGCCGATGATGACCGTGACCGGGGCCTGCAGGACCTTGTCGCGGTTGCCCGGGTTGACCCGCGCGGCCAATTGCTCCTTGGCGGCCGGCGTGCGCACGAAGATCAGGCGCGCGGGCGAGCAGTTGGCGGACGTCGGACCCCATTTCATGAGGTCGTAGAGGGCGCGCAGCTGCTCGTCGGAGACCGGACTGTCCAGCCAGCCGTTCTGGGTGCGGGCCTGGCGGAAGGCCAGGTCCAGCGTGCGTTCGTGTTCGGCGGAAGAAAGGCGCGTCATTGGGTTTCGATCTTGCGGTCGGCGACCACGCGGGTGAGTTGGCGGATGTCGTTCTGAACCCGCTGGCGGAAGGCCTCGGGCGTGCTGGCCTGCGGCGTGCCGCCCCAGTCGATCAGCCGCTGCTTGACGTGGGGCAGGTCCAGCACCGCGCGCAGTTCGCGGTTGAGCCGCTCCACGATCGCGGGCGGCGTGCCGGGCGCGGTGGCGATGCCGAGCCAGGAGTCGAAGACCACGCCGGGCATCGTATCGGCGACCGCCGGCACGCCGGGCAGGCTGCTCCGGCCCGCCGGGGTGGTGACCGCCAGCACGCGCACGCGCTTGTCCTTGAACAGCGGCGCGGTGGTGGTCATGGTGTCGATCATCACGTCCACGCGGCCGGCCAGCAGTTCGGTCAGCGGGGCCGTGCCGCCACGGAAGGGCACGTGCGTGGCCGATCCGCCGCCTTCGGCCATCAGCCATTCGCCGAGCAGGTGCATAGCGGTGCCGACGCCGACCGACGTGTAGGTGTAGCGGCCCGGCTCGCTGCGGGTGCGCTGCATGAAGTCCTGGAACGACTGCAGCGGCGAGTCCGGGCGGACCGACAGCGTCAGCGGGTAGGTGGTGATGGTCGAGACCCACGCGAAGTCGCCGATCGGGTCGAACGGCAGGTTCTTCTTCATGGCTGCGTTGCTCGCATGGCCGCTGGGCAGCAGCACCAGCGTGTACCCGTCGGCCGGGGCCTTGGCGGTGGCCGCGGCCGCGATGTCGCCGCCGGCGCCGGTGCGGTTTTCCACCACCACGCTCTGGCCCAGCCGCTCGCCCAGCGGGGCGGCGACCAGGCGCGCGACCATGTCCGAACTGCCGCCGGGCGCGAACCCGACCAGCAGCTTGATGGGCTTGGAGGGGTACGCGTCCTGGGCGAGCGCCGGCGCCATGGCGCCGGCCGCGCCCAGGGCGGCGGCGATGGCCAGGAGCGCACGGCGGGGCCGGCTGATCGGGGAATGCCTCATGGGAGTCTCCTTCGGGTGGTGGGAATGCGTGCTGGTTGAAAAGTGCCGCGGCCTTCGCCGGGCGGCTGGCCTACTCGTCGCGGATGCCGTTGCGCAGCACGCCGATGGCGTCCACTTCGATCTCCACTTGGTCGCCGGGCTTCATGAACACCTGGGGCGAGCGCTTGTTGCCGACGCCGCCGGGCGTGCCGGTCACGATCACGTCGCCCGGCTCCAGCGGGACGAAGGTGGAGATGTAGGCGATCTGGCGCGGGATGCTGTGGATCATCATGTCGGTGCTGGCGCGCTGCAGCTCCTGGCCATTGAGGCGCGTGACCAGGGTCATGCGCTGGTTCGGCGCGACCTCGTCGGCGGTGACCATCCAGGGGCCGAAGCCGCCGGTGCGCCAGAAGTTCTTGCCGGCGGTCCACTGGCTCGTGCTCGCCTGCCAGTCGCGCACGCTGCCGTCGTTGTAGCAGGCGTAGCCGGCGATGTGGTCCCAGGCCTGGGCCTCGGGGATGCGGCGTCCACCCTCGCCGATGACCACCGCGATCTCGCCTTCGTAGTCCAGGCGGGTCGATTCCGGCGGCCGCACGATGTCCTGGCCGTGGCCGACCTGGGACTCGGCCACGCGCAGGAACAGCGTGGGGTCTTCGGTGACGGTCCGGCCGGTCTCGCGCACGTGCTCGCCGTAGTTCAGGCCGACGCAGACGATCTTGCCCGGGTTCGGGATGACCGGCAGGTACGTGACCGCCGACAGCGGCACCGCGGCGTCCTGGTGGGCGCGGGCCAGCGCCGCGGCGCGGTCCAGCAGCCGGCGCGCGATCAGCGTCTTGAGGTCGGGCGCGTCGGCGCCGAGCAGGGCGCCGAGGTCCAGCACCCGGCCGCCGATCACGGCGCCATAGGTGTCGGTGCCGTGGTGGCGGAAGCTGGTCAGTTTCATGGGGTCCTCGGTAGGTGGAAACGGGAGCGGTGAAAGATGCCATATGCGCATCTAAAAATCTTTATTTTTGCAAATTATACTAAAAACTAAACTTTTCAAATGGATTCTCTGGGTATAGACTGCTGCTTTTACCAAGGACGACGATGAAACGACCCGGTCTCTCTTTCAGCCACGTGGGCATCCACGTCACGGATCTCGAGCGCATGGCAGCCTTCTATTCGGACGTGCTGGGGTTCACGATCACCGACCGCGGGCGCCTGCAGGGGCCGAACGGGCCGGTCGACCTGGTGTTCACCAGCCGCGACCCGGACGTGCACCACCAGATCGTTCTGGCGTCGGGCCGGCCGGCGGCGATCGACTTCAACGTGGTGAACCAGCTCTCGCTGGAGGCCGACTCGGTCGAGACGCTCAAGGCCTTCCACCAGCGCCTGGTGGCCGAGCAGGTGCAGGAGTTGATGCCCGTGACCCACGGCAACGCCCTGTCGCTGTACTTCCGCGACCCGGAGGGCAACCGCATCGAGGTGTTCGTGGACACGCCGTGGTACGTGCTGCAGCCCATGCGCGTACCGATGCCGATCGAGCTGCCGGTCGACGAGCTCATGGCCTGGGCCGAGCGCCACGCCCGCGGCCTGCCGGGTTTCAAGCCGCGCAGCGCGTGGCGCGCCGAGATGATGGAGCGCATGGGCATCGCTGGCGCCGAAGCCCCGGCTGCGTAGGTCGCATCGAGCGGCCGGGCCGCGATAGGCCCTAGACTCGGGCCCATGACAGGGCCGTCGTCCCCCACCTCCAGCCTCCTGCGCATGCTGGCGCTGCTCGATGCCTTCACGGTGCAGCGCTATGCCTGGGACGTGGACGGTCTGGCGCGGCATTTCGGCTACACGCCGTCGTCCACTTATCGCTACGTCAAGGCCTTGTGCCGGGCCGGCCTGCTGATCCGGCTGCCGCGCGGCATCTACGTGGTGGGGGCGCGGGTGATCGAGCTCGAGAACCTGATCCGCCAGACCGACCCGGTCACCGAGGCCGGCCGCCCCCTGCTGCGCGCGCTGGCCCAGGAGACCGGCTGCCACGTGCTGCTGGCCAGCGTGTACGGCGACCACCTGATCAACGTGGTGCACGAACCCGGCGTGGAGCCGCTGGAGCTGACCTACCTGCGCGGGCGCGGGCTGCCCTGGTTTCGCGGCGCGCCCGGGCGCGCGGTGCTCGCGTTCTGGCCGCGCGCCCGGGTGCGCATGCTGTTCGAGGCGCAGTTCGGCGCGCCGGTGGACGAGGCGCAGTGGGAGGCGTGCTGGCGCGAGCTGCGCGCGGTGCGCAAGACCGGCTACTGCGTCAGCCACGCCCAGCTCGACGCGGACGTGCTGGGCCTGGGGGCGCCGGTGATCCTGGAAGGCGAGGGCGACGTCATCGGCAGCCTGTCGCTGGTGTGCTCGCTGCGGCGGGCCGAGTTCCTCAACATCGCCTCGGCCGGGCAGAAGCTGCGCGACGTCGGCAAGGCGCTGGCCGGGCGGCTGGCGGCGCAGGCGCCGTTCGCGCTGGCCTCGCGGTCATAATCCGCTCATCATGTTCTTCAACCTCCCCACCTTGCTCACTTGGGCCCGCATCGTGGCCATTCCGCTGATCGTGGGGGTGTTCTACCTGGAAGGCGTGAGCCCGGCGCAGCAGAACCTGATCGCCACCGTGATGTTCATCGTGTTCGCGCTGACCGACTGGGCCGACGGGTATCTCGCGCGCCGGCTCAACCAGACCTCGGCCTTCGGCGCCTTCCTCGACCCGGTGGCCGACAAGTTCCTGGTCTGCGCCAGCCTGCTCGTGCTGGTGCACCTGGACCGCGCCGACGTGTTCGTGGCGCTCATCATCATCGGCCGCGAGATCGCCATTTCGTCGCTGCGCGAGTGGATGGCGATCATCGGGGCGACCCGGAGCGTGGCGGTGCACATGATCGGCAAGGTCAAGACCTCGGTGCAGATGGTGGCGATTCCCTTCCTGCTGTACCACGGCAAGCTGTTCGGGGCGATCGACACCCGCGAATGGGGCACCTGGCTGATCTGGGCCGCGGCCGTGCTGACGGTCTGGTCCATGGTCTATTACCTGCAGAAGGCGCTGCCGGAGATCCGCGCAAGGGCACGGTGAAATGAACGCCCCCCGAAGCGCCTGCGGCGCCTCCTCCCACTGGGGGGCGCGCCCTGCGGCCCGGCAAAGCCGGTTCCGCGGGTGCACTGGGCTGGGTGGTGGCGTTCATGCGCTGCGGGTGGCGCGCAGCGCCATGAATGACTGAGATGCTGCTGGACGGCTTCCAGCCTCATACGGTGCGTCGCGAGGGCGTGTCGCTGCACACGCGCATCGGCGGCGAGGGGCCGCCGCTGTTGCTGCTGCACGGACATCCGCAGACGATGGCGATGTGGCATCGCGTGGCGCCGGTGCTGGCGTGGCACTTCACGCTCGTGCTGATGGACCTGCGCGGCTACGGCGACTCCGCCCGGCCCGCGCCCGACGCGGCCCATGCTGCGCACAGCAAGCGCGAGATGGCGCTCGATGCGATGGCGGTCATGGCGCACCATGGCTTCGCGCGCTTCGGCGTGCTGGCGCACGACCGCGGCGCGCGCGTGGCGCACCGGCTGGCGATGGACCACCCCGACGCGGTGCGGCGGCTCATGCTGCTGGACATCGCGCCCACGCTGGCGATGTACGAGCGGACCGGGGAGTCCTTCGCGCGCGCCTATTGGCACTGGTTCTTCCTCATCCAGCCGCCGCCGCTGCCCGAGGCCCTGATCGGCGCCGACCCGGCGCGCTACGTGCGCAGCGTCATGGGCAGCCGGCACGCGGGCTTGGCGCCCTTCGACGCCGCCGCGCTGGCCGAGTACGAGCGCTGCGCCGCGCGGCCGGGCACGGCCGAATCGATCTGCGAGGACTACCGCGCCAGCGCCACGATCGATCTGGAGCACGACCGCGCGGACGCGATGGCGGGCCGCCGGCTCCAGCAGCCCGTGCACGCGCTCTGGGGCGAGCACGGCACCGTGGCGCGCTGCTTCGACGTGCTGGCCCTGTGGCGCGAGCGCGCGGCCGACGTCTCCGGCCACGGCCTGCCGTGCGGCCATTACATCGCCGAGGAGGCGCCGCAGCGCCTGGTGACCGAAGCCCTGTCCTTCTTTCCGTTGTCCACCGAGGAGTACCCATGAGCCTGCACCGCATCGCGGTCATCGCCGGAGACGGCATCGGCGTCGAAGTCATGCCCGAAGGCATCCGCGTACTGGAGGCCGCGGCCGCGAAGTTCGGCATCGGCCTGCAGTTCGACCACTTCGATTTTTCGAGTTGCGACTACTACGAGCGCCACGGCAAGATGCTGCCCGACGACTGGAAGGAACGCATCGGCGGGCACGACGCGATCTATTTCGGCGCCGTCGGCTGGCCCGACAAGGTGCCCGACCACGTTTCGCTCTGGGGCTCGCTGCTGCTGTTCCGGCGCGAGTTCGACCAGTACGTCAACGTGCGCCCGGCGCGCCTGATGCCCGGCGTGACCGCGCCGGTGGTGCGGCGCGACGGCAGCGCGCGCGCGCCGGGCGAGATCGACATGGTCATCGTGCGCGAGAACACCGAAGGCGAGTACTCCAGCATCGGCGGGCGCATGTACCCGGGCACCGAGCGCGAGATCGTGGTGCAGGAGACCGTCATGTCCCGCGTGGGCGTGGACCGGGTGCTGCGCTACGCCTTCGAGACCGCGCGCTCGCGCCCGAAGAAGCACCTGACCAGCGCCACCAAGTCCAACGGCATCGCGATCACCATGCCGTACTGGGACGAGCGCGTGGCCGAAATGGCCAAGGAATACCCGGACGTGCGCGTCGACAAGTTCCACATCGACATCCTCACCGCTCATTTCGTGCAGCGGCCGGATTTCTTCGACGTGGTGGTCGGCAGCAACCTGTTCGGCGACATCCTGAGCGACCTGGGCCCGGCCTGCACCGGCACGATCGGCATCGCGCCCAGCGCCAACCTCAACCCGTCGCGCCAGCACCCCTCGCTGTTCGAGCCGGTGCACGGCTCGGCGCCGGACATTGCCGGCCAGGGCATCGCGAACCCGATCGGCCAGATCTGGTGCGGCGCGATGATGCTCGACTTCCTCGGCCACCGCGCCGCGCACGACGCGATCATGCGCGCCATCGAGGCCGTGCTGCGGCCGGACAGCGGCGCGCCGCGCACCCCCGATCTCGGCGGCGACGGGAAAACCGCCGACGTGGGCCGCGCGATCGCGCAGGCCTTGGGCGCATGACGCCTGCGGCGGGCAACCGCAGTTGGTGCCCCTCATTGCGACATTTTGTAGTTCGCCCAGGGGGCCGGCGGCGAATGCGTCTAGAATCTCGCCTCTTGTGCCGCCAGGGCGGGATGCGACCCCCACGTATTGACACGGGTCGCGCCCAATGGGTCTAATCGCCCAGCGCATGCCACTGTTTGGGCTGCGTCCTTCGGTTCAGATCGGTCCGGTTTTTTGCTCGCGGCCTGTCCGCCGCCACCGGAAAACCTGTCGTCGCGAAACATTCTTCCATCTCAAGAGGGGCTATTTGTGAACAAAACAGAACTCGTCGAACACATTGCCAAGCACGCCGACATCTCCAAGGCGGCTGCCACGCGTGCGCTGGATTCCACCATCACCGCGATTCGCACCACGCTCAAGAAGGGCGGCACGGTGTCGCTCGTCGGCTTTGGTTCGTTTGCCGTGACCAAGCGCCCCTCGCGCAAGGGCCGCAACCCGCGCACCGGCGCTGAGATTAAAATCAAGGCCGCCAAGGTGCCGAAGTTCCGCCCCGGCAAGGCACTCAAGGACGCGCTGAACTGACCAGCAGCGCCTCCACCGGATTGAGATGGGGTGCTTAGCTCAGTTGGTAGAGCGGCGCCCTTACAAGGCGTAGGTCGGCGGTTCGAGACCGTCAGCACCCACCAGAACAAAAAAGGCGAACCCGGTTCGCCTTTTTTGTTGGCCTTCGATGTTTGAAGTAGCAGTAGCAGGGTTCAAGGCATGTTCGACTCCATCCGCAATCACAAGAAGTACCTGATGGGCTTCCTGATGATCCTGATCATTCCCTCTTTCGTGCTGTTCGGCATCGAGGGCTACACCCGCTTCAACGAAGGCGCCAACGCGGTCGCCACGGTGGACGGTCGGGACATCACCAAGGCCGAATGGGACTTCGCGCATCAGCAGGAGTCCCAGCGCCTGCGCGAGATGATGCCCACGATCGATGCCGCCCTGCTCGACAGCGATGGCGCGCGCTACGCCACGCTCGAGCGCCTGGTGCGTGAGCGCCTGTACGCCGTCGCGGCGCAGGCGTTCAACCTGTACACCAGCAACGAGCGCCTGGCGCGCGAACTGCAGCAGAACGAAACCATCGCCACCCTGCGCCGCCCCGATGGCTCGCTGGACCTGGAGGCCTATCGGCAGTTGCTGGCGCGGCAGGGCCTCACGCCCGAGGCCTTCGAGTCCAACGTGCGCGCGGGCGTTTCTCAGCGCCAGGTGATCGCCGGCATCCAGCAGTCGGGCTTCGCGCCCACCGCGCTGGCCAACGTCTCGCTCAACGCCTTCTTCGAGCGCCGCGAAGTGCGCGCGGCCCAGTTCGCGGCGCGCGATTTCGCGGCCCAGGTCCAGCCGACCGATGCCGAGATCGAGGCTTTCTATCAGGCCAACACCGCGCGGTTCCAGTTGCCCGAGCAGGTCGACGTGGAGTACCTGGTGCTCGACGTGGCCGCGCTGCAGGGCGGGGTGGCGCTCAACGAAGCGGACCTGAGGGCCTACTACGAGCAGAATGCCGGGCGCCTGTCCGGCAACGAGGAGCGGCGCGCCAGCCACATCCTGCTCACCGTGCCGCCGGGGGCCAGCGCCGAAGACAAGGCCGCCGTGCGGCAGCGCGCGCAGGCCTTGCTCGAGCAGGTCCGCAAGGCGCCGGCCACTTTTGCCGACGTGGCCAAGGCCGAATCGCAGGACCCGGGCTCCGCCGCCCGCGGGGGCGACCTGGACTTCTTTGGCCGCGGCGCCATGGTCAAGCCTTTCGAGGACGCGGTGTTCGCGCTGTCCAAGGGCGCGATTTCCGACCTGGTCGAAACCGAGTTCGGTTTCCACATCATCCAGCTCAATGACATCAAGAGCCCGCCCCAGCGCAGCTTCGAGTCGGTGCGCGCGGAGATCGAGGCCGACCTGAAGAAGCAGCAGGCGCAGCGCCAGTTCGCCGAAGCGGCCGACACCTTCAGCAACCTGGTGTACGAGCAGCCCGACAGCCTCCAGCCCGCAGCGGACCGGCTCAAGCTGCAGATCCAGACCGCCAAGGGCGTGCAGCGCGAGCCCCAGCCCGGCGCCAGCGGGCCCCTGGCCAATCCCCGGTTGCTGGAGGCCTTGTTCTCCGACGAGGCGATCGGCAAGAAACGCAACACCGAAGCGATCGAGACCGGTTCCGGCCAGCTCGCCTCGGCGCGCGTGGTGCAGCATGCGCCGGCGCGCACGCAGCCGCTGGACGAGGTGCGTGCGCAGGTGCGCGAGCGCCTGGTGGCCCAGCGCTCGGCCGAGCTCGCGCGCGAAGCCGGCGAAAAGCGCCTGGCTGCCTGGAAGGCCGGCGATACCGCCGAGACCGCCACGCGGCTGGGTACGGCGATCGTGGTCTCGCGCGAGAACCCACAAGGCCTGACCGAGCCGATGCTGCTGGCCGCCCTGAGCACCGACCCCAAGGCTCTGCCTGCATGGACGGGCGTGAACCTGGGCGAGCAGGGCTACGCGGTGCTCAAGGTCGAGAAGGTGCTGCCGCGCGACACGCGCAACGCCCAGCAACTGGCGCAGGAAGCCGGGCAGTACAGCCAGTGGTGGGCGTCGGCCGAGAGCGAGGCCTACGTGGACCTCCTCAAGCAGCGCTTCAAGGCCCGCATCCTGGTGCCGGAGCCGGCGTCCCCGCTGCGCTGATCAGCCCCAGGCGGGCTATAATGCCCAGCTTGCGGTGGCTGTAGCTCAGTTGGTAGAGTCCAGGATTGTGATTCCTGTTGTCGTGGGTTCGAGTCCCATCAGCCACCCCAATTTTTGACAACCCCTGTAAGTGCTTGATTTTCAAGGCTTCCAGGGGTTTTGTTTTTGGGGCATGGGTACATCGCGTGGGTACATCAGACCGTCAGAGTGATTGGTGGTCCCTAGTGTCGTAGTGCAGTGTCTCCCCGTACAGCGACTCCATGCAAATGCGTAGGCTGATGCGCTTGATTTCCTTGTCGAATTCGGCGCTCGGATTCAGGACTTTGAACGCGACGAGTTCAACCTCCTTCCCGACCTCCACGGCATGTTCCTTGTTGAGCTTGAAGAACGACCCGGACGGGCCGAGCCGTATGCCGGGCAATACCTTTTCCAGCAGGGGCCGAACATCTTCAAATAACTCTACGGGCACCTCATCGCCATCGAGCATCACCTGGGCGCTTTTGACTACGGCGGGACCGAGTCCCACGTTTGTAAGCAGCATTCGGAACTCTATGGACATGATGGAACCATCGACATAAAAGGTTTTGTTGGCCTGAGTCGCGGTTGTCAGCCGTGGCTTCACGGAGAGCTTGTTGTGCTCTCGTGTCGCCTTGTTGCTCTGAATGGTCAGGTGCAGCGCACAGATTGCCACGATTAGGGGGATGACCTCCAAGAATTTGGCGAACAGTTCAGCCATCGAGTGACTCCTGACGTGATGCTAAGAAGATGGGGGAATTTGCCAGGGCGTGCCCCTGTCCTGGACAAGACTCGTGTTTCAGACATGAGTCTTCACGGCCTCGTGAACCGGCCAGCGCCTGCGGGACAATGGCGGCCATGTCCAATTCCGTCATCCCCCAAGCCGCGAATGCCGATGCCGGCGATCTGCCCCGGTTGCTGCAAGGCGCCAGCAACTTCAGGGACCTTGGCGGCCGCACGGGTCAAGATGGCCGGCGCGTGCGCCGTGGCCGCGTCTACCGCTCCGACCACCTTGCCGGCCTGACGCCTGGGGACGTGCGCACGCTGCAAGGCCTGGGCCTCACGCATCGCATCGACTTTCGCGGCGAGGGAGAATGCGCCGTCCTGCCTTCGGACGTGCCGGGCTTGGCCGCACTGTCGTTGTCGATCGAGCCAACCGTGATGCAGCGTGTCCAGGTTCTGATAGACGCCGGTCAGGCGCCCACCGAAGCCGAGACCATCGAGCTGATGTGCCAGACCTACCGCGCGTTTGTTCGAGACGGCGCACCTGTATACGCGCGATTCTTCAGGCATCTGCTCGAACACGCCACGCCGTTGGTGTTCCACTGCACCGCCGGCAAGGATCGCACCGGCTTCGCGGCTGCCCTGCTGCTTAGCGCGCTGGGCGTGGCGCACGAGGAAATCGAGCACGACTACCTTCTCACCAATCGCCTCTACGTTCGAAGCCCACTGATTGAAGTGCGCGGGCCGGCGCATGTGATGGACGTGCTCTGGGGCGTGCAACCGGCGTTTCTCGATGCAGCGTTCTCCACCATCGAGAGCGAATATGGAGGCGTGGAAAACTACCTCGCAGGCCCGCTTGGCCTGGACTCCGGTCAGCTAGAGAAACTGCGCTATTCGCTTCTCGATGCTTGAGGTCTCTACCCTGGCTAAGAAAGATCCCGCTATTCTGCACCTGAGATGACACGGTTGGACGTTGCACTGCAGTCTCAGCAGGCCCTCAACAAACGGTGCTGTCGTCGTTGCCTTCGTCGGAAGCGGGCGAGCTCGTCGAGTGCCTGAAGAGAGCGGATTGCTTTGCAATTGACTGGACCACCACTCGATCCGCTGTTCGTCAATTCCGAGGAACCCGCTACCAGCGTTGGGGAATGAGTACGCACGCTGCACACTCTTAGACAAGCTGTAGCGTTCCAGCGTACGGAGGTCGAGATCCATGCCCAGACCCGGCGTCGAGGAAAGCGTGAAGCAGCCGTCATCGAGGAGTTCCGGCTCGCGACACAACTCGGCGCGCCAAGCCGGAGAGCCCCACGCGTACTCCAAGATCAGAAAGTTGGACATCGTGGCGCTTACCTGCACGCTTGCGGCGCACGAAATAGGCCCAGAGGCGTTATGCAGAGAGCACATCGTCCCCTAGACTTCCGCCAGCGCTGCTGCCTTCTTGGTGGCCAGCAGGCCGCCCAGCCACTTGAGATCGGGCAACAGCCTTGTCGCGCGCTACGTCGGCAGCGGCTGGCTGGTGTCGCCGGTGCGCAGCATCTACGTGCGCAAGGGCGGGCCTTGGCGATACGCTCTTGGAGTCGATTCACCTTCGTCGTGACGCGCTCCCAGTCAGCTTGGACCCACGCACACTCAAGGCGCACAGGCGCACCAGGGATCGACACCTTGTCTTGCGAACCCCTTACTCAATACGCACGCTACGCCTGCTACTGGCGGCTAAACTGGTTCAGCTGACGCCCTGCAATAGGTGTTGTCTGGCGTGTCCAGTCCGCATGAATTTATGACACAGTAAGAGTAAAGTCTAGCGGCGCTGATCCCGGCAATAGCACCGCCGTGGTGTCGGTAAGCATTCCACGCGAGGGCACCGTGCATGATCAGAAAAAACGTTAGTACCCGCTTGGTCGAGAACACGCACCCGGACGACCAGCTTCTAGACGGGAAGCTGCTCCGCTTGTTCGATGCGCTGTACTCAAGCGGTAGCGTCACCAAAGCCGCGGATATGCTGGGCCAGACGCAGCCGACCGTCAGTATCTGGCTGGCCAAACTCCGCCGGTCCTTGAATGACACTCTATTTGTCAGGACGGCGGGGGGCATGGTGCCGACACCACGAGCTCAGGGGCTGGTTGTCCCGGTTCGAGAAGCGCTGGCTGCGTTGCGCCAGGTCACGCTGGGTGACCGGGCATTTGACCCCGCGCAGGTCACTCGGCGGTTTCGAATCTGCATGACAGATGCAAGTCACGTGATGCTACTGCCCAGCATCCTGGCCCACGTGCGGGCAGTGGCGCCCGGGGTTACCTTGGAGGCGGCGCCGATTGATGCCAATACCTCCGACGCCCTGCGAAATGCAGATGCTGACCTGGCCATCGGCTACTTGCCCTCGCTAGAGGGGGGCTTCTATCAGCAGGCACTCTATCGTCAGGGCTGGGTATGCGTGACGAGTGCGCGCCATCCGCGGATCAAGGGCCGCATGAGTCTGCTCCAGTACCAATCGGAGGGGCATGTTTCCATTAACCACGGGACCACTGCTCCGCTATTGCTCCAGGCGCTCTCGCTGCAGGCCGTTCATCGCAATGTCGTGCTGACGGTACCTGGCTTCCTCGCCTTGCAGAAAATCATTTCGTCCACCGACCTGGTGGCGACATTGCCTCGGGACATTGGAGAGACCTTGGCGCTGGGGGGGGCCGTGCAGGTGCATGCCTGTCCGGTGCAGGTCCAGGGCTTCATTGCGAGCCAGTATTGGCATGCTCGCTTTCATCGCGACGATGGCAACCGCTGGTTGCGATCCGTATGCGCCAAGCTCTTTGTTCCGCAAGGCCAGAGGCACCTGTCAAAAGAGACCGCCCCAGACCCAAACTCATATTGAAAATTTCAATAAAAACTATGTGGGAGAGCAGATAGACGACATGTGGCTCGATTTCTTAGAGTTGGATGCTGATTTCAGCAACTCAACTTGAAATGGAGACAAGTATGCTCACTCTTCTGCGCACCAGCGTCCTTGCCATGAGCCTCTGCGCTCTGCCGGCGTTCGCCCAACCGATCCCGTTCGCGGGAATCGCCGAGCTCTCGGGTCCCAGCGCCACAGCCGGCACGGCCTTCAACAATGGCGCTATGCTGGCGGTCAAAGAGATCAACGCGGCCGGCGGCCTGTTCAACCGGCCGATCGCCTACACGGTGGGCGACTCGCAAACCCAGCCCGGAATCGCGAAGGCGTTGGCCGCCAAGGCCGTTGACGCTGGTGTTGCGCTGGTTGTAGGGCCGCTCACTTCTGGATCCACGCTCGTTTCCATGAGCGAAACCCGGCGTGCTGAGATCCCCAACATAACCGGCGGCGAGGCCGCGAGCCTCACGCAGCAGGGCAACCCCTACCTCTATCGCACGGGCTCTACGCAAGTCTCCGTGATGCCGAAAGTCGCCCGATACATCAAGAATTCCTTGAAGGCCAAGAGCGTGGCCGTCGTTTATGCCAACAATGATTTTGGCAAGGGTGGTCGTGACTACATCGTCAAGGCGCTGACGGCTGACGGCATCAAGGTGTCGGCGGACATCTCGACCGAACAAGGTCAGATCGACTTCTCCAGCACGGTGCTCAAGGCCAAGCAGGCCAACGCGGACGCACTGTTTATTTACCTTAACGAAGAAGAGTCGGCACGCCTCCTCAAGGAATTGCGCAAACAGGGCTATGACAAGCCGCTCGTTGGCGAGTCGACCTTGGTCAACGACAAGGTCATCGAGTTGGCCGGTGAAGCAGCCAACGGTGTTGTGGCTCACGCGGGTCTCACGCCCGATGCACCGAATCCGCCCGTGCAGGCCTTCGCCCAGAAGTACCTCGCGGAGTACAAGACCAAGGCTGATCACAACGCCATGAAAGGCTATATTGCAGTCCACGTTGCCAAGGCGATCTACGACCGCGTGGGCAAGCTGGATCCCAAGGGCTTCGCCAAGACGATTCACGGCGCCACCATTCTCGCCAAGGACTACCCTGGCGTGCTGCTCGACACGCGGTACGACGACAAGGGCGACTTCGAGCGCGAGAGCTTCATGATCAAGGTCGTGAACGGCAAGCCTCAGGTCATCGAGACCCTGAAGCCGCGTCAATAAGTCCCTGCTCGGGAGAGCGCGGTATCGGCAGCGGAGCCTCCTCGTCATGAGGGCGGCATCCGCTGGAATTGCATCCAAGTCCCTGCTCGGGAAAGCAGCGCGGCATCGGCAGCGGAACCTGCTCGCCATGAGGGCGGCATCCGCTGGAATTGCATGGTGACTTGCGGCCCGGGCTCAGCCGGGCCAGGCGTACAAAAATGATTGACTTTATTCAATTGACCATCTCCGGAACGGCCACCGGCAGCATCTACGCGCTGGCCGCGCTGGGCTTCACCCTGCTGTGGCAGGCCAGCGGCACCATCAACTTCGCCCAGGGCGAGTTCGTGATGCTGCCGGCCTTCATGATGCTGGCCTTCGTGGCGGTGGGTACACCGCTGCCGCTGGCCTTCGTGCTGACCTGCTTCGTCGCCATCGGCGTGCTGGGCTGGGCCTTCAAGCGTGGCATCGCCGACCCGCTGCTCAAGTTCGGCTTGATGCCTGTCGTCGTTGCGACCATCGGTCTGTCGCTCGTGATGCGTAACGGTATCCGCGCCGGCTACAGCGCCGAGGCCCACCCGTTTCCCAGCCTGTTCCCCGACACGCTGTTCCGGGTCGCGGGCGTCAACGTTTCCGCGTCGGACGTGGGCACCTTCCTCGTCGCCCTGGGCCTGGTGCTGATGACGCAGGGCTTTCTCAACCGCACCGTGACCGGCCGCGCCATGCAGGCCGTGGCGCAGAACACCGAGAGCGCCGCGGTGCTGGGCATCAACGTGCCGCGCATGATCTTCTACACCTTCGCGATCAACGCGGTGCTGGTCTGCGCGGCCGCGCTGCTGGTTACGCCCACCTACCTCGCCAAGTTCGACATGGGCGAGGGCCTGGCCATCAAGGCCTTCTTCGCGGCCATCATCGGCGGCTTCAACAATTCGCGCGGCGCACTGCTGGGCGGCGTGATCGTGGGTGTGGCCGAAAACCTGGCTGCCGCCTACATCTCGCCGGCCTACAAGGACGCGGTTGCGCTGTTGCTGTTCATGCTGGTCATCTTGTTCAAGCCGCAGGGGCTTCTGGGCAAGAAGGTCGAGCGCAAGGTCTGAGCACACCATGAAAAAGCTACATCTCATCGGCATGCTTGCCATCCTGGCCGTGATGCTGGCGGTGCCCCCGCTGCTCAAGAACTACGGCATCTACCTGCTGAGCTACTGGCTGGTGTTCGTCATCGCCACCATGGGGCTGAACCTCACGGTGGGCTATGCCGGGCAGAAGTCGCTGGGCCAGGCGGCCTTCTTCGGCATCGGTGCCTACACGGTGGCCATCCTGCTCAAGGCGGGCGTGAGCTGGTGGATCGGCATGCCGCTGGCGGCGCTGCTGTGTTTCGTGGTCGGGCTGGCGCTGGGTTTCCCGGCGCTGCGCGTGCAGACCATCTACCTCGCGTTCGCAACGCTGGGCTTCAACACCGCGGTGTGGCTCTTCATCCGCAACGAAGAGTGGCTCACGGGCGGCACCTTCGGTATCAACAACGTGGCGCGGCCCAGCTTCTTCGGCATCTCGCTGGAGCGCAACCTGCCTTACTACTACTTCGTGCTGAGCGTCACCGTGCTGATGGCGCTCCTGCTGCTGGGCCTGCTGCGCAGCCCCTGGGGCAAGGCGTTCACCGCGCTGCGCGACAACCCGATCCGGGCCGAGAGCCTGGGCGTAAGCATCCGCAGCTACACGCTGCTGTCGTTCGCCATCGGCGCTGCCTATGCCGGCGTGGCCGGCGCGCTGTTCGCCTCGCTGGTGCAGTTCATCGAACCGGCGCCATTCGCCGTGGCGGCCTCGATCATGATGTACCTGATGGTGGTGGTCGGTGGGCCCGGCTACTTCTTCGGCCCGGTGCTCGGTGCCGCGATGGGCGTGGTGGTGCCGGAGTGGATTCGGGACGTGCCGGGCGTGGCCAACTGGTACCTGCCGCTCTTCGGTGCGGCGGTGGTGGCACTGATGGTGTGGCTGCCCGATGGGCTGCTCAGCTTGCCGGACCGCATCCGTGAGAAGCGCGCCTCGCGCGAAGCCAACGCGGCGCGTCAGGCTGCGGCTGCCGCGGCATCGGCGAATCAGGGAGCGCAGGCATGAGTCTGCTCAAAGTGACTGATCTGAAGAAGTCCTACGGCGCCATCCAGGCCGTGGGCGGCGTGAGCTTCGAAGTGCAGCCGGGAGAGATCTTCGGCGTCATCGGGCCCAACGGCTCGGGCAAGACCACGCTGTTCAACTCCATGCTCGGCCAGATCACGCCCAACGCGGGCCGCATCGAGCTCAAGGGAGAGGATGTGACCGAGCTGGGCCCGCTGCAGCTGAGCCGCCGCGGCGTCGGCCGTACCTTCCAGACGCTGCAGGTGTTCGGCAAGATGACCGTGCGAGACAACCTGCTGGTGGCCGCACAGGAACACCACGGCAGCATGTTCAGCCGCATATTCGCACCGGGCGACTCCAACCTGGGTGCCAAGGCCGACGCGCTGATCGACCGCTTCCGCATCCGCCACGTGGCGCACCTGAAGGCCGGCACGCTGTCGTACGGGCAGCAGAAGCTGGTCGACATCGCCATGGCCTTCATGAGCGACCCCGACCTCGTGCTGCTCGACGAGCCCTGCGCCGGCGTGAACCCCAGCCTGGTGGGCGGCATCTCGACCCTGCTCAAGGACCTCAACCGCAACCCCGCCACCGACAAGAAAACCAGCTTCGTCGTGATCGAGCACAACATGGACTTCGTGATGGACCTGTGCCACCGCATCATGGTGATGGTGGAAGGCAAGGTCATGGCCATCGGCACGCCCGCCGAGATCCGCGCCAACAAGCAGGTGCTCGACGCCTACCTCGGGAGCTGAGCATGATCGAGTTCGATGACGTCGTCGCCGGCTACGGCGAATTCATGATCCTCAACAACCTGAGCCTGAAAGCCGAACGCGGCAAGATCACACTGCTGCTCGGGCCCAACGGCGCGGGCAAAAGCACGGTGCTCAAGACGCTTTTCGGCCTGCTCAAGGTGCGCCAAGGCTGTATCCGCCTGGACGGCCAGGACATCACTGGCGCCAACCCCAAGGACCTGCTGGTCAAGCACGGCGTGGCCTTCGTGCCCCAGGGCCGCAACCTCTTCGGCCAGCTCAGCGTGTGGGAGAACCTCGAACTGGGCGGCATCACCCTGGGCATGAAGACCACGCACGAGCGCATCCCCGAGGTGCTCAACCTCTTCCCGCGCGTCAAGGAGCGGCTGCACAGCGCGGCCTCCAGCCTGTCGGGCGGCGAGCAGAAGCAACTGGAAGTGGGGCGCGCGCTGCTGCTGCGACCCAAGGTGCTGCTGATCGACGAGCCGTCGATCGGCCTGTCGCCGCTGGTGGTGGCCGACGTCTTCAAGCTGCTGCGCCGCCTGGCCGATCAAGGCACCACGGTGCTGATGGTGGAGCAGAACGTCAAGAGCGCGCTGAAGATGGCCGACGAGGCCATCGCGTTGGAGTCCGGGCGCATGGTGCTGAAGACGCCGGCCGACAAGCTGCTGGCCGATCCAGACATTGAACGGTTGTTTCTGGGCGGAGCGATCCAGAGCCGTCCAAGCCACTTAAGTCCACTTATGGAAAAAGAAAGATGACAAGAAAACGCTTGGCGGTGCTGGGCGCAGGTGCCATTGGTCGCACGCACGTTGAACGTGCTCGTACCCACAGCGACGTCGAGGTGGTGGCAATTGCCGACCCATCCCCGGGAGCCAAGGCATTTGCCGACTCGCACGGATTGCAAAGGTTTGATGAGCCTGAGGCTTTGCTCGACGCAGTGAAGCCCGACGGGGTGATCGTGGCCACGCCCAACGTGACGCACGTGACGATCGGCCTGGCATGCGTGGCGAGAGGGATTCCGGCGCTTATCGAGAAGCCCGTCGCCGACAAGGTCGAAGATGCGATCCGCCTGGCATCTGCCGCACAGGAGGCCGGTGTACCGCTGCTGGTTGGGCATCAGCGTCGGTACAGCCCAATCCTGCAGCGCGCGCGCGAGATCGTGAAGTCCGGGCGGCTGGGGAAGATCGTCGCAGCCCATGGACTTGCTGCCTTCTTCAAGCCGCAGCCTTATTTCGACATGGCCTGGCGTCGACAGGCCGGCGGCGGACCGGTGCTCATCAACCTGATCCACGACATCGACATCCTTCGTTTCGTGCTCGGAGAGATCGTCGAGGTCCAGGCCCAGGCGTCGAACGGTGTGCGCGGCTTTGAAGTTGAGGACACGGCCGCTGTTCTGTTGCGCTTCGACAGCGGAGCCCTGGCAACGCTGGTGGTTTCGGACACCGCCGTGTCGCCCTGGAACTGGGATCTGGCGTCAGGCGAGGCGACCCAATATCCGCAACAGCATGTCAACACCCATGCCTTCCTCGGCACGGAAGGCTCGCTGACCCTGCCTCTCCTTGAAGTCTGGGACTACCGCCAGAACAAGGGCTGGCACGACCCGTTGACCATGGAGCGGACCGCGCTGCACGCGGGCGACCCTTACGACGAGCAGTTGCGTCATTTCGCCGCAGTCATCGATGGCAAGGAGACACCGATGTGCTCCGCAATCGACGGTGCGCGTACCCTCGCTGCCACCTTGGCCATTCACCAGGCTGCGACCGCGGGCGCAGCCGTCGCGGTGGCTGCGTTCTGATGAGTGTCCGCCGCGTGAGTCGTGCCGAGGCACACAACCCATCCGCGCCGCTGGCTGGCGCTGACACCCGAGCGCCCATGACCTGGGTACCGGGCGTGACGACCGATTGCGACTTGCTGGTGGTCGGCTCAGGGGCCGCAGGCTTGGCCGCAGCGGTCTCGGCGGCCGCGTCCGGGCTGAATGTGCTGGTGGTGGAAAAAGACGATTGCTTCGGTGGTGCCACCGCGTGGTCCGGCGGCTGGATGTGGGTGCCGGGCAACCCCTTGGCCCGGCGTGCGGGGATCGAGGAGGATCCACAGCAGCCTCGAACCTACCTCCGCCACGAACTGGGGCATCGCTACGACCCCGAACGTGTCGATGCCTTCCTCGACCATTGCGGCGAAATGGTCGCGTTCTTCGAGCAGCACACGGCGCTGCAGTTTGTGGACGGCAACGCCATTCCGGATATGCATGGGAACTCGCCAGGCGCAGCCACCGGCGGCCATCAAGTGATCGCTGCGCCTTACGACGGACGGGAAATCGGTGACCTGATTCACAAGATGCGCCGCCCCATGCGCGAAACCGCCTTGGCGGGCATGCCCATCATGGCCGGGGCCGATCTGGGCGCGTCCCTGAATGTCTCGCGATCTTTCAAGGCCTTCGCTCACGTCACGAGGCGGATCGTTCGACACGCTTGGGACTTGGCGGTTTACCGGCGATCGATGCAGCTGGTCAACGGTGTGGCGCTGGTTGCGCGTCTGCTCAAGTCGGCGCGCGACCTGGGCGTGACCATGCAGACCTTGGCTTCCGTGCGGCACCTGCTTGTGCAGGACGGTGCGGTCTGCGGGGCGATGGTTCACACCGTACACGGCGACATCGAGGTGCGCGCTCGCTGCGGCGTCGTGCTGGCCACGGGTGGCTTTCCCCATGACATCTCCCGAAGGCAGGCGCTTTTTCCTCGTACCCCCACAGGCCGGGAGCACCTGGCGCTGCCGCCGCTGAGCTGTAGCGGTGATGGGTTGCGACTTGGCGAAGCGGTCGGCGGGGTGGTCGAGACCGATCTGGCCTCTCCGGTGGCATGGGCGCCTGTGTCGCTGGTTCATCACAGCGATGGCACGACCGGACATTTCCCGCACATCATTGAACGCGGCAAGCCAGGCTTGATCGGTGTCCTGTCGAACGGCCGCAGATTCGTCAATGAAGCCGGTGGCTACTACGACTACACGTCCGCCATGGTGGCGCAGGCGCCGCAGGGAGGGGAGGTGGCTTCCTGGCTGCTGTGCGATCACCGCTTCCTGCGTCGCTATGGCCTTGGCTGGGTCAAGCCGTTTCCGATGCCGGTGGGCAAGCATGTGCGTAGCGGCTATCTGAAGCGGGCCAACTCGATCGAGCAGCTGGCTCGTGAATGCGGTATCGATGAGACCGTGCTGACCCAGACTGTCAGCGACTACAACCGGCATGCGAAGGACGGGCGGGATCCGGCCTTTGGGCGCGGTACCACGGCGTTCAACCTTAAGCAAGGTGACCCCACGCATGGGCCCAACCCATGCGTCGCACCGATCGAGCGACCGCCTTACTACGCCGTAAAGGTGCAGCCGGGCTGCTTTGGCACCTTTGCTGGATTGAAAACCAATGCCCACGCACAGGTCTTGTCTCGGCATGGGGACCCCATCCGCGGGCTGTACGCCGCCGGGGCTGACATGGCCAGCGTGATGGGAGGCTTCTATCCCTCCGGCGGCATCAATCTCGGCCCGGCCATGACCTTCGGATTCATCGCTGGCCGCCATGCAGCGATCCGCTCATGAATACGCCCAACGTTACTTTCATCCAAGCTAACAAATGAAAAACTACCCATTGGCACTGGCCCATCTGACGGTCATTGAAGCCCATCCTCTGGAACTCATCAAAGCGGCGCGCTTTGGAGGATTCGACTCGATCAGTCTCTGCCTGGCGCCCTCAAAGGCGGATCAGATATTTTTCCCGGTCGCTGACGATCCAAAGTTGATCAACGACATCAGAACTTGTCTTGACGACAACGGAGTTTCCATACTCGACGCGGAATGCATCTGGCTCACCCCAGAAAAAGACATGAATTCGTACGAGCGAGTTCTGGAGGTCGCCTCTTCGTTGGGCGCCAAATATGCGCTCGTCATTGCTAACGATCCTGATCGTCAGCGCTCAATCGACCAGTTCCGCACACTTTGTGAAATGGCCAGACCACTCGGTCTGAGAATGATGCTGGAATTCTTGCCCTATCTGTCGGTCCCTTCGCTGGCATCAGCGACTGAATTCCTCAGGGAAGCAGAACAGGCCAACAGTGGAATCATGATTGATGCGCTTCACCTCTTCCGATCTGGGGGAAGCGCTGCAGAGCTGGCGCAGATTGACAAGTCGCTACTGGGATATCTGCAGCTTTGCGACGCGCCAGCGCTTGCGCCCAAGTTTGACATGTTGCGAACTGAAGCGCGTGGCGAGCGTCTGTTCCCAGGCGAGGGCGAACTCCCGTTGTTCGATCTACTCATGGCGCTCCCAGAAGATATCCCCCTGTCGGTCGAAGCACCGTCCAATAAGCACCGTCATCTTGACGTCTTTCAGCGCGCCAAGCTCTGCGGGATTGAGACTAGAAAAATGCTCGAAAGCTTCGATGTGTTCAAGCAAGAAAGCGCGAAGCGCTTCTAGCTGCTGGTGATTCGAGAAAGAGTCATCTAAAGAGAACAGCACAGGCGGGCAAGTCGTTGGCCTTATGGGCCGCCTCGATGTATACATGCTTCGCAAGCAGCAAAATGTTTAAAGCTTCATAAGAAAACTATTTATGATTACGAATTCTAAACAGCCAACTGCGATTGTCACAGGAGGTGCCCGGGGGCTTGGGCTTGGAATTGCAATGCGAATGGCCAAAGAAGGTTACCGAGTCATTCTTTGGGATATTGACTTCGACGGTTTTGAAGAGAGAAACCCTGGCTTTGAGCCACTCCTTATGCAACGCGTTGACGTTACGAATGGTTCTTGCGTTTCAACAGCCTTCGAAGAGGCAGTATCGGCCGCCGGAACAATTGAAGTCCTCGTAAATAACGCTGGCATTAGTGGACCGATTCTTCCCTCATGGGAGTACCCACCAGAGCAGTGGCAGCGGGTGTTGGACATAAATCTGACTGGAGTCTTCAATTGCTGCCGGCCAGCGAGTGCACACATGAAAGCGATGGGATATGGCCGCATAGTCAATATCGCTTCTATCGCAGGTAAGGAGGGCAATCCGAACAATAGTCCGTACGCGGCGGCAAAGGGCGGTGTCATTGCCTTCACCAAGTCGATAGCGAAGGAGCTTGCTCAGTCAGGTGTCTTGGTCAATTGTGTCGCGCCTTCTATGGCCGAAACTGATCTTCTTAAACAGGTGACGCCTGAGTTCATAAGCATGATCAAGGCCAAAGTTCCTATGGGGCGATTCGTTTCTATTGCAGAAGTTGCCGCTATGGTTGCGTGGATTGCCGGCCCAGAATGCAGTTTTACTACAGGATTTACTTTCGACCTAACAGGTGGACGCGCAACCTATTGATGCGTTGAAAAATGAGTCCACGCAGAAAGAATGCTACAGCGTGTTCTCCATAGCTAGAACAGATTCTATTAGAGCTTGTCTCTTTCGTATGCTTCGAGATTACTTCAACTCGAATGCTGCTACAAATTTAGCAAGGAAGAAATATGATCCCGCAAAAGTATTGGGATGATGCGAATGTTGGTGAGAGTGGAAGTCCCGAATACATCGTCGCACTTCTATCAGAACTGATCAATCAAGAAGGTCAAGTCGTACAGAAGGGCGAGCACAAGTTGATGCTGCCATGTCGCCCAGGGGCGGCACAATGACGGCGGGTAATCATTTCAAGCCATTGAATGGCTTGCGAGTGATCGACTACAGCCATTTCTTGGCCGGCCCGCATATGTCGCGGTGCTTGAGTGCACTTGGTGCGGACGTCATCAAAGTAGAGCGTCCAAAATCTGGTGATGCGGGTCGGTACGGTCCCACGATGGTGGAGGGCTATAGCGGCTACTTCATGCAACAAAACATGGGAAAGCGCGGGCTTTGTGTTGACTTGAAAGATCCCCGTGGCCTTGAACTTATGTTGAAGCTCGTGGATCAAGCCGACGTGTTTGTGGAAAACTACCGGCCCGGGGCTCTTGCAAGTTTGGGACTGGGCTATGAGCAACTCGGTCGCAGAAACCCCAAGCTTGTGTACTGTTCGGTGTCTGCATATGGCCATACCGGACCCGACGCGAATCGCCCTGGCTTTGGGCTTATTGCCGAAGCTAAGAGCGGCGCCATGTCATTGATTGGCGTTGAAGGCGAACTACCTCCTCTTTTCAGAATGCCGATTGCTGACATGTATGCGGGTATGCACGGCTTGTCGGGAATTCTGGCCTCCCTAATTGGGCGCAGTGTCACCGGAAAGGGGCAGCACGTTGATATTGCATTGTATGACTGTATGGTATCAATGCACGACTTTGCCGCCCAGTCATACCTTATGTCTAAAGGCGTCGAAATTCCGGTGCCTACTGGGCACGATCTTCCGCAGAGTACGGTATATGGCGTTTTTGCCGCGCGTGACGGCTGCTTGGTGATTGCGGCGCAGGCAGATGATTCCTGGCAGCGATTTGCGAAGCTGATTGGCGGCGAAGCCTTGGCTGCGGATCAGAGGTTCACCACTGTGATTGGGCGCAATGCACATCGGGTGGAGATCCTTGAGAAAATTCAACAGTGGGCCATGGCGCAACCTTCATTGGAATCCTGCTGCAAACAACTTGATGCGGTCAAGGTTCCCAGTGCACCAGTGCAGACGATCGACAAGGTGCTAAGCGACCCCCAGACAATTGCACGTCAGATGGTTATTACTCAAGATCATCCAGTACTTGGAAAAATCCAGTTGCCGAATCTTCCTTTCCGCTTCTCTGAATACGACACGCTTCCTGGCTCACCCGCACCGACGCTTGGTCAGCACAATCGTGAGATTGCTTCTGAGCTTGGCTACGGCGAAGAGGAAATCGGCAAACTTGTAGCGGAGAACGTTCTCTTTTCCGAAGCCGCCTGAGTAAGGCGAGTCCGGGCTTACGCCGGTGGCCAAGTTCTTTCGTCTGCACCCACGGTTGGCTTTTTTGGGTACGTCGCAGACTGCGTTCATTGGCCTCATCTATTCGTCGAATGCGAAGCAAATCGCTTTGGGTGCCGTCTGCAACCCGGACAGTGATTAGCTCGAAGCACAATTTGGTCGGTGATTTAAAGTTTTCTCTCAAAGATCAATTCATGAGCATCGAACACAAAGAATTTTGTATTGTTGAGCGCGAGAATCATCTTTTGGTCGTCACTCTGAATCGACCACAGGTGATGAATGCATTAAACCTTCCAGCTCATAGGGAACTGTCTGAGGTTTTCAACATGTATTTAGAGGACCCAGAATTGCGTGTGGCGATCATTACGGGTGCGGGCGAGCGCGGATTCTGCACCGGTACTGATCTAAAGTGGCTCTCTCAGAATGGTAGTTATACGTATCCCCGTGGTGGTTTTGCAGGGATCACGAAGCGATATGACCTTTGGAAGCCGGTTATTGCCGCGGTCAACGGAATCGCTGTGGGCGGAGGCATGGAGATCGTTGCTGCTTGTGATCTTGCGGTCGCATCTGAATCTGCGCAATTTGGACTTCCCGAGCCGCTGGTTGGGCTAGCGGCCCTTGGGGGAGGTGTGCTACAACGTCTGGCTCGTCAGATCCCGATGAAGAATGCGATGTATCTCGCTTTGACAGCTAAGCGCATCAACGCAATGGAGGCCATGCGCGCGGGGATTGTGAATGACGTCGTACCTCAATCCGACCTAATGCACCGTGCGCGTGAATTGGCAGCCGACATTCTAGCGTGTGCACCGCTTGCAATTCAGGCCACAAAACAAGCGATGCTGATGAGCCTCGATGAGGCGAGCCTTGAAAAGTCGTCAAGTGTTGTTTATCCAGGCGAGGCTGTGATGATGGAGAGTCAAGACGCTTTGGAGGGACCATTGGCGTTCGCGGAGAAGCGCAAGCCAGTTTGGCAAGGGCGCTAACGTATTGCCTGCTGCCTGCTGCCTGCTGCCTGCTGCCACGTTGTCTGCATGGGCTTCCCCCGGTTTCCCGGACGGTTTGCCAAGCTCATTAAGCGCTGTCGCTCTTCGAATTGAACCGGACTGAGGTAGTCCAATAATTTTGAATGTACTCTGAACGGGTTGTAAAACCGCTCGATATAGATCAATAGAGATAGCCAATACATGCAGGTTTTCAAACGATGAAGTCAAGTCGCATTAAGGCTGTCATATTCGATTGCGACGGAACTTTAGTCGATAGTGAGGAGTTAACACTCGGTGTTCTGGTGAAGATGGCTACTGAACTTGGACTTTCGAGCGTCGCAGCGTTTCACCTCAAATCCATGCGTGGCGAAGCAATGAGTGCATGCTTTTCGTTCATTCGTCAAAACATTGGCCAACCACTTCCGCCAAATTTTGAATATTTGGTTCGACAGAGTATGGCTGACTCATTCCGTATGCACCTGAAAGCGATGCCTGGAGCTCGAGAAGTCGTTGAGAGGATGCAATTGCTAAAATGCGTAGCGACCAATGGACCACGATCCAGAGCTGAATTAACGCTCGGGATAACTGGTTTGCTTGATGGTTTTGAGAATCACATCTACTGTGCCCCGGAGGTTGGCTCGTACAAGCCGGATCCAGGTCTATTCCATTTCGCGGCTTCCAAGCTCAACGTTCAATCTTTCGAATGTGCGGTAGTGGAAGACAGTCTGCCCGGCATGCGAGCCGGACTTATGGCTGGAATGAAAGTCTATACAGTTCTAACGACTCATACGAAAACTGCCAATCTGCCACAGCAAGTTCAAATTTTGGATCGGCTTGAAGATCTGCTAGATCAACTGGCCATCCAATGATTCAACTGGATGGTAAATCATTTGAAGCCAAGCCGCAGTGGGGCGGAAATAAGGATCTAAGGAAATAATATGCGTGACTATTCTTTGGCATATTTGACTGCAAACACGTGCTCTCCTTCAGAAGCAATACGTGTTGCAGCTCAAACGGGCTACGGATGGGTAGGACTGCGCCCATGGCCTGTGGCTCCAGGTTCTCCCGCGCAAGACTTACTTCATAATCCCGTGGAAAAACGTGCAACTCTTGAAGCACTGCGCGATACAGGTGTGCGTGTATTTGATTTGGAAATCGTCCGAATTGGCGAAGGATTTGATGCGCGCGATTGGATACCCTCCTTCGAGGCAGCATCATTCTTGGAAGCTCAAGCTGTTTTAGTCGCTGGCGACGACCACGACGTTACTCGTCTCGCTGATAACTATGCAAAGCTGTGCGAAGTAATGCAGCCATTTGGGTTGACTGCCAATCTTGAGTTTATGCCATGGACCGCAGTTGCCAATGCTACAGCTGCAAAAGGAATTCTGCTATCTGCTGGTGCCCCGTCGAACGCTGGCATTTTAGTGGATGCATTGCACTTTGGTCGCTCAGCAACCACGGTAGCAGATATTGAGTCGATGCCCCGAGAATGGCTACATTATGCGCAATTGTGCGATGCGTCAGCTGGTCTGAATTTCTCAGATCAACAGATGATTCATACGGCTCGGTGCGAGCGGCTACCGCCTGGAGAGGATACCATCAACCTTGAGGGCCTTGTTTCTGCCTTACCTTCGGACTTACCCATCAGCGTAGAAGTTGTCAATTTGACGCGTCAATCAGCTGTTACTCCAGCTGCTTGGGCCAGTAAGTGTCTTGAAGCTTGTCGTACTTTTTCTGGATAACTTTTGACCAGCGTTACGATGCCGAATTGGCTGACATGTCGACCGTCCGGAAGATTCTTCAGCTGCGCCGCTGACTTGTGGCCGCGCGCGGCAAGCTGGTGGCGCAGGAGTGCAAGAGGATGGCTGCGCAAGGTCAGCCCTAGCGCACGATAGTTCCACACGATTTCTTCACCCTCGGGCGCGGCTGCGAGTTCGAGATAGTCTTCGTTGACTGGGCATCTCGCATCAGAATGGGCACGCTGCGGAGAGCGGCCGCGTCCCAGACCTGTTGCCGCCTGTGTCCAGACGAGCTCATCAGTGCATCCGCTGCGGCCAAGAGCTTCATCTCGTGCTGCTCGAGTCCCGCGCGTCTAGCCAGGTCCTCTGCACTTTCGAAAGGACGCTCGGCTCGAGCTGCCACGATTCGCTGTGCCGACTCCGTTTTGAGCTTGTCGATCATGCGCAGACCCAGACGGACTGCCGGCGCGTACGGAAGATCCTCCAGTGTGCAGTCGAGCTCGCTGCGCATCACATCGACAGGCCTCACCTCGACTTCGTGTCGCTTCGCGTCCTGCACAAGTTGCGAGGGGGAATAGAACCCGAGCGGCTGACTGTTGAGCATGCAGCCAAGAACTCAGCTGGGTGGCGGCATTTGATTCAGCAACGCGCGTAGACGAACAACGCAAAACTCGCGGCGTGGCTCGCGCAGCAGACGGTCTCGACCATGCGGCAGTGGATCGACACGCCCGAGAGCCTGCAGAACATCGTGCTGGTGGGGGGCGGGGCATTCCTCTTCAAGAAAGCGGTGAAAGCGGCGTTCCCCAAGCACCGAATCCACGAGGTGAAGGAGCCGATGTTCGCCAACGTGCGCAGGTTCCAGCTCGCAGGGCAGAACTATGCGGTCAGCGCGGTGACCGGCTGGCGCGAGCGCGGGCAAGGGGAGGTGGTATGACCGAGCGTTCACAGAATGGATCGAGGCCGGTTCGCTTGGTGTTCGAACTGGCCCGAGCGGATAACCCGCGGCTCTACGTCTGGGGCTACGCCGGGGGATAGAACGGCTTCGAGGCGCTGCATTTCCCGATGGTTTTGATCGCCGTCGATCCACTTCCCGACGCCGCACCGCAGCCGTCAAGTGCGCAGGCTTTCGATCAGGGCCAAGGCCTCTGGCAATGGCATCACGTCCGCATACTTGGCGTTCATGTCCAGCAGGCTGACGGCATGACTGGTTTCGCAGCGATCGAAGCAGCCTTCTTCCACCACCGCGACGCGGTAGTTGGCGCTGAAGGCGTCGACCACCGTGGCCCGTACGCAGCCCGAGGTGGTGCCGCCGGTGATCACCACGGAATCCACTCCCAGCAGGGTGAGGTGGGACTGCAGCGGCGTGCCGAAGAAGGCCGAGGGTTTTTGCTTGCGGATCAGCCAGTCCTGCGGTTGGGGCGCGATGGGCGCCACGATCTCATCGGGATCCCAGGGCGGGATGTCGCCGGCTGGTGCCGGCGCGCCTTCGGCCGAGCGCACGTGCTTCCACAACCACGAGCCCATGTCCTGTTTGTCCGCACGGTAGCCGCCAGCGGTGTAGATCACGGGCCGGCCTGCAGCACGGAATGCGCGGGCCAGGGCGTCGATCGCGCTCACCGCTTGCCAAGCCGCTTCGCCGCAGGCATTGGGCCAGCGCGTGATGGCCTCCAGGATCGGTTGCGGCCGGTCGCCGCAGAAGGCCCAGGTGGCGTCAATCACCAGCAGCGCGGGGCGCTGGCCCAGCCCCATTTGTCCTCCATAGCCGGAGCGCTTCAGCACCTCGCGGTCGCGCTCGCTGAGGAATGATTGCAGGTGCGCCAGGTCGGACATGGCAGATGTCCAGGCCCTTCAGGCGAACAGTGTCGCCGAGCCGGAGGTCTGCTCCAGCCAGCCGAGCTTGCGCGAGAAGTAGTTCCACGAATGTTCCACGTGCACGGGCGTCATGATCTGGGTGCGCCGCGTCGTGCGCACCGATGGAGCCGGGAAGCTGCCGGCCATGCCCGTGCGGGAACCCAGCAGGTGGATGCGCGCCGCACGTTCGAGGAAGATGCCCACGCAGGTGGCGTGTTCGATGCTGGTGCCGCAGAAGGTGACGCCGTGGTTGGCCATCAGCACCGCAAAATGCGGGCCCAGCGAGTGCGCCAGCGCCCGGCCCTGGTCACGGGTCTTGAGCAGCGCGACGTCGTCGCGGTGCACCGGCAAAGCCTCGAAATAGTCTGCGTCCAGCGTGAAGGGCGCCAGCGGTTGGCCGAAGGCCGACAACACGCTGGCGTTGACGGGATGCGTGTGGGCCACCACCTTGACATCGGGCCGCTGGCGCAGGATCTCGGAGTGAATGGGCCATTCGGAGTGGCGCCCGCCTTCACCTTCGAGCTTGCGGCCTTCCCAATCGACCAGCACGAAGTCCGCGTGCGAGCGGATTTCACCCAGGCCATAGGCGTTGCGCTTGAGCCAGTAGCCGCGCCCGTTCGGATCGCGCAGCGACAGGTGGCCCAGCGTCATGTCGCCGTGTCCCTCCATCTCGAGGATGCGGCAAGCGCGGGCGAGCTGGTCGAGTTGTTCTTGCAGTGTCATGAGGTGGCCCAAAAGATCAGGCGGTTGCGCAGAAAGACCAGTGTGCGGTCCAGCGTCATGCCGACGAGCGCAATGGCCAGTACGCCGGCATAGGAGGCGTCGTACATGAAGGACGCGGACGAGTAGGCGATGAAGTAGCCCAAGCCGCTGCTGTCGCCAATCATCTCGGTGATGGTCACCACCACCATGGACAGTGGAAGCGCCACGCGCAGCCCGGCGAAGATGGTGGGTGCCGCGGCCGGAACCAGAACCTTCCAGAAGATCGCCAGCCGCGACGCCCCCAGGTTCTGTGCGCTCCAGACCAGCCGCGGCGGCACGGATCGCACGCCGAAGTAGGTATTGACCGCGATCGGGAACAGGCACTCCAGCGTTATCAGCGCCACCTTGGAGGCCGAGCCGAAACCCAGCGCCAGGATGAACAACGGATACAGCGCGATCTTCGGGATGGGGTAGCCGAATGAGAACAGCGGCTCAACCAGGCGTTCGACGATGCGCAGGCGTGCCATCAACACGCCAAGCACCGTGCCCAGCACGGCGGCCAGGCAGAAGCCGGACAACGCGCGTGCCAGCGAGATGCCCGCGTGGTGCAGCAGTTCACCGCTGGCCAATGCCTGCCAGAAGGCATCGAGGATCAGGTCCAGCGTTGGCATCAGCCGCGGCGACACGGTACCCGAGCGCGCGATCAGCTCCCAGGCCAGCAGCACCAGGACGAAGGGATAGATGAGCAGGATTCCGCGCCGGGCCAGGCGGGTCCAGTGGTCAGCCACGGTTGCCTTCTCCCGGGAACTTGCGCGCCAGCAGGCGCCGGCGCAGCGCCAGCAGCAGGCGGTCGCTGGCAAAGCCGACCAGTCCGATGCTGAAGATCGCCGCGTACATCCAGTCGTAACGCATGCCTTCCTCGGCGCGCATGATGAGATGGCCCAGACCCGAGCGCGCACCCACCATCTCGGCGGCAAACAGCACAATGAAGGACAACGCCAGTCCGGTGCGCAGACCGTTGAAGACCTGGGGCAGGGCCGATGGCACGACCACACCCCAGAAGATGCGCGGCGGGCCCGCCCCCAGGTTGCGTGCCGCCCAGATCCAGCGCGGCCGCACGGCGATGGCGCCATACAAGGCGTTGATGAAGGTCGGAAAGAACACCGCCACCGCGATCACCGCCACCTTGGAGGCATCTCCGAAGCCCAGCCACGTGATGATGATCGGCAGCAGCGCCACCTTGGGCACCGGATACAGCAGCGAGACCAGCGGGTCGAAGAAGGAGCGGAGGCCTCGCGACACGCCGCACAACAAGCCGATCAGAACGCCGGCGGTGGCGCCGATCGCAAAGCCGCCGTAGGCACGCATCAGACTGGCCCCGATGTCGTGCAAAAGACCGCCCGATTGCAACAGCTCCCACAGCGTAGCGGCGATGCGGGTGGGGGCGACCAGATAGCGGGGTGCGTCGGCCTGGCCCGCGCGCCATTGCATGAACACCAGCAGCAGGACAGGCAGCACCAGGGGCCACACCCACGCCGGGATGCGCTCGGCGGTCTTCATGGGGCCTGCTTCGCCTTCAGGACTTCCTCGCGCAGCAGATCCCAGACCAGATTCCGGTAGTGGGTGAACGCTGGCGACTTGCGCACTTCGGCGCGGCGCGGGCGCGGCAGGTCGAGCCGGAGGTCGGCCTTGATGCTGCCGGGTCGCGCGGTGAACACCACCACGCGGTCGCTGAGGTAGACCGCCTCATCGATGTCGTGGGTGACGAAGAGCACGGTGCGTCGCGACCGTTGCCAGATCTCCAGCAGCTCCTCCTGCATCAGCTCGCGTGTCTGGGCATCCAGCGCGCCGAAGGGTTCGTCCATCAGCAGCATGCGCGGTTCGCAGGCCAGCACGCGCGCCAGTGCCACGCGCTGCTGCATGCCTCCCGAGAGTTCGGCCGGGTAGGCGGCGTGGAACTGTGTCAGGCCTACCATCTCCAGGTACTGCTGCACGGTGCGTTCGCGCTGCGCGCGTGGCACGCGGCGGATCTCCAGCGACCAGCCCACGTTGCCGGCCACGGTGCGCCACGGGAACAACGCATAGTCCTGGAACAACATGCCTCGGTCGGGCCCCGGACCCGTGATCTCCGCGCCGGCGAGCCGGATGCTGCCACTGCTGAGCGTTTCGAAGCCACCCACCATGTGCAGGAAGGTGCTCTTGCCGCAGCCCGAGGGGCCGACGATGCTGACGAACTCGCCCTCCTGCAGGTCGAGATCGAAGTCTTGCAGCGCATGGACCTGCGCGTTGTCGCGAGAGAATGACTTGCCGACGCCGCGCGCCTCAAGAAAACCCATACAGGCGCTCTCCACCCACCCCGTTCGTGCCGTGCCTCACCTGGGCAGGAAGGACATGTCGACGATGGCGGCTACGTCCAGTGGCCGCGTGATGAAGCCGAACTTGGTCAGCTCGCTGGCCATGGACTTGAGCGACTCCACGTCCACGCGGGCGTCCAGCGGGCGCTTGTAGTCCCGCATGCTGATGAAGGTATCCAGCGGGATGCTGACCAGCTTGGCTTCGATCAGCTTCTGCTTGGCTTCTTGAGGCTTCTCCGTGTAGTAGCGCGTGGCGGACACCAGATCGGCCAGGAAGGCCTTGAGCGCGGCCGGCTGCTGGGTGGCGAACTTCTCGCTCACCATCAGCACCATCAGATCCTCTTCGCGGCCAATGCCATCGGTCGAGGTGAACACGGTGCGCATGCCGCCGCGCTGTTCTTCGAAGGCTGCGAAGGGTTGCGGGAAGGCGCCGATGTCCAGCTTGCCCGCGCGCACGGCCTCGCCCTGGCTGGGGAAGGGCAGGGCAACCCAGGTGACGTCGCGCCGCGTGTTCAGCCCGTTCTTCTCCAGCGCGAGGCGAGCCCAGACCTCGGCGGAGGACCGAACGCCGTTGATACCCACCGTCTTGCCCTTGAGGTCGCCGATGCTCTTGATCGGCGAATCCTGGCGCACCATGTAGCGGGTCGCGAAGCCCTGGCCACCCTCGCGCGACAGCGAGGCCACGACCTTGAAGCGGGCGCCCTGTGCTGCAGCCATCAGCACGCTGTGGGCGGAGCCGGTGGCGATGTCGAGCTCCCCGGCCTCGAAAGCCTGGAATCGCTTGTCGCTGCCCCGGAACATGTTGAAGTCGAGTTGGTAGGCCTTGCCCTGCGCTGGCGTGGCCTCTGGGGCTGCCTTCATGACCCACAGCGGCTCCTCGGCCGAAGCGCCGTGCCCAACCCGAATGGGGACAGGCTGGGCCGAGACAGTCGAAACGACGGTAGCCAGCGAGAGCGACGCCACGATGTTGAGCAGGGAGTGCAAGCGGTTCATGTCGAATTCCTTTCAGGATGGCGCAGCCAATGTACGGGCCGGAGCGAAACCGTGCATGCCAATTTTCCTGGGGTGGGATCTGTTTTTTTTATCGGATGATTTCGGTCCCTGAGGATTGTCATGAAATGATGCGGTCCCATGAGCGAAAAAACTAATCTCCGTCATCTGCGTGCCCTGGTCGCGGTGGTCGAAGCCCACAGCATCGCTAAGGCCGGTGAGCGATTGCTGCGTGCGCCTTCAGCGGTCGCGCGCTCGCTGCGCGAGCTGGAGGAAGATCTCCAGACCCCCTTGTTCGAGCGCAGCCGGCAAGGCATGACCGCGAATGCCTTCGGCCAAGCGGCCTACGGCCGCGCCAAACGCATCGAACATGAGCTCTCGCAGGCGCGAGGCGAACTGGTGCCCATGGGCGCGTCGGGCTCCGCCCCCGTTTTCTCGATGATGTCCGGTGCGCGCCAGCTGCAGATCCTGGCCAAGCTGCGCGAACTGGGCCACATGCCCAGCGTGGCCGAGTCGATGGGTGTCTCGCAGCCAGCCGTCAGTGCCGCGCTGCAGGCGATGGAGTCCGCGTTGTCGCTGCCGCTGTTCCGCCGGTCGCCACGCGGCGCATCGGTGACCGAGGCAGGCGAGCTGTTGCTGTTCCGGGTGCGGCGCGTGCTCACGGAGCTGCGCTACCTCGAGGCCGACATCCTCCGGCTGCGCGGCGTCGTGGCCGGCCGGGTCGCACTGGCTGCGTTGCCCTCGTCGCGTACGCTGCTGCTGCCTCAGGCCATTGCCCGTCTGGTGACCCGCCATCCGCAGGTGCAGGTCTCGGTGGTCGATGCGCCGTTCGAGATTCTCTTCTCAGGCGTGCAGTCGGGCGAGATCGACTTCATCCTTACCGGCATCAGCCCCGAATACCGCCACAAGGATTTCCGCATCGAGGTCATCGGCCACGACCGTCTGGTGGTGGTGGCCCGGGCCGGGCATCCGCTGGCTGGCCGGCGCGACGTGGCCATTGACCACCTGCTGCGCTATCCGTGGGTGCTGCGCGACCACAGTGCGCCCTCACGCCAACTGATCAACCAGGGCTTCGCGCAGATGAAAGTACCTGCTCCGCACGTGGCTGTGCAAGCTGGCGACCTGGGCGTATTGCGCGGCCTGCTGCTGGCCGCGGATTTCGTATCGGCGGTGTCGCCACAGCACCTGCACTATGAACTGGAGTCGGGGGCGCTGGTAAGGCTGCCCGTGCCGCTGGGCTGGAGCGAGCGCGAGATCGGCTTCGTGCTGCGCCGCGACGCGCAGCCTTCTGCGCTGTGCCTGATGCTGATGGATGAGATTCGTGCGGTGTCGCGTGACGGAAAAAACAGCGCGTCAGCAAGAAGCGAGTAAACCCGATGGCGGATCGCACTGCCTGCGTCGGCACGGGGCAGGTTTTCTCTGCTGTCTCACCTGTTCCGCATCACCTGCAAGCTGGATGCCACGAACGCCCATCTCCGGGTGGGCGCGCTTTCGGGACGTTCGGGTTGTCAAGTGGTGATCCCGACGCCTGAAGAGGATGCCGCGATCAATGCCGGTATCGCGGCCGATGCGGATACCCGCGAGATTTCCGCCCAAGACATGGCGCGCATGACGCGCGTGAACAGAAGGGGCCGCCCTGCGGCGGCCAACCCGAAGATTCCGGTGACGATCCGGTTCGACAGCTTCATCGTGGAAGCCTTCAAGGCCCAGGGCGATGGCTGGCAGACACGCATGAACGATGTGCTGGCTGACGCTGTGCGACGAGGCAAGCTCTCGGCCTGAATCCGGGTGAAGCATGGCGCCGCGGGCTCCGGTGAAGGTCGAGGCAAAAAAAACCGGCTCAGGAGAGCCGGTTTTTCAGGAGGATTGCTGGACTCAGTAGCGGCCACCGCCGTGGCCACCTGTGCCGTAGCCGATGTCTGATCGGTTGCGTGCTTTGTAGCCGGTGGCGTTGTAGCCACCAGCGCCACCACCCTCCTGACGGGGCCGGGCCAGGTTCACCACAATCGAGCGTCCGTCGACGGACATGCCGTTCAGGCCGTCGATCGCGGCTTGGGCGGTTTCGGCAGATGCCATTTCCACGAAGCCGAAGCCCTTGGAGCGGCCGGTTTCACGGTCCGTCATGACCTTGGCGGAATCGACACTGCCAAACTCGGCAAAGTTGCTTTCCAGGCTGGCGTTGGTCACGGAATAGGGCAGGTTGCCCACGTAGATTTTGACGCTCATGGAATGAGCCTTTCTGAATGAAGTTGCGCAACGAAGATCGTGCCGTTGCAACACGGGTGTGCGGATCGAAAACCGCAGCACACGGCAGGGGTGGATGGGGTCTGCGTCAGCAGGCCTCAGCGCGTTGAGGAGGGTGGCATGCACGTTTGAAGCCAGCCCTGTGTGATGGCATATAGCCGGGCGGCTTCGCGCGAGGCGAAGGATCTGTCGAAGCGGAACACTCGGCAGTAGCTGCCGTTTCCGCCTGAACGGTGGACCGATAAGGAGGCGCGAAAGCGGCCACAGTCGGTCTGGTGCGTCGTGGGCGAAACGACGTATTTGCCCATGGAAATGGTGGTATTGGAAATGTTGCTCAATCGAGACCGCAGGCCTGAATCGACATGCGTGAGCTATGAAAAAACCTATTGATTGCAGCTCTACAGATCAACAGGGCGACAAGGGTCGCAAAGGGCGGTCTGCAAGAGCGGATTCCCGCCTCTCAGTAGATCATTGAGACAACTGCACGAGTCAAACGCCGTGTCTACAACGGTGCGAATCATGACAGATATGAATTTGGAAGTCAAATAATATTTCGAGCAGTTTTAAATGCGCACTCCGGTTTTGCTGCTCGCACGTCAAAGGCGCCGCTCTGTAAATCACCGTCCATATGCCTGCGGAGGCGTTCTTCGAGCGCGCGGACGGGTACGACGGCCAGAAGCTGGTGCGCCGCGGGCGCCCGCCGGCCAAGAGCCGCAAGCTGCTGCTGTCGGTGCGTTATGACGCCGAGGTGGTGGAGGCCTTCAAGGCCACGGGCGAGGGCTGGCAGGCGCGCATGAACGATGCGCTCAAGGACTGGCTCAAGCACCATTCGCCAGCGTAAAAACCGAACCCCGGCGCGAAGGCCGGGGCAGAACACCTTGCGGTGCGCCGGTCAGGGAAGAGAACCCGGCGGGGCTGGGGAGGAGTCGCCCGCGGGCAGTATGGAGCGAAGCAAGCACCTGTGGGTGGCGCCTGCACGAAGGGCCGTGACTGGGTATTGAGTTGTGCCCGATGTGGCTCCAGGGCTGGCCTTGGTTACCATGTCATCTATCGGCCAGAAGCGGACATGTTCATACCCACCATTCCAGTACAAGAGGAGCAACGCCGGCCTCGCTCCCCGTTTCTCTCAGTATTTCGTCTGTTCGCACCAACGGCAGCTACCGTCGCGTATGCAGTTGGGGCACTGGAGGTGATTCCAAGCTATCCAGACAACTTGCCTTTGCTTCAGGATGGTTGGATTTCGTGGGCTACCTTCGGGCTGTCGCTACTGCTTATGTGGCTCTTGCTCTGCGCTGTTTGTGCAGGGCTCAGGCTGGCGGCCCATCGACTGCATTGGGTACCTCGCTGGATAGCCTACCTTGCACTTCTTCCTGTGGGTTGGGCGGTCCCGCTTCTCACGGCCACGCCGGCTTGGGTACTGGTGGTAGTTTGCGATGGACAGTGCGCATGGGCGGGATACAAAGCGCACGTGTTTATCAATGTTTCGCTCAACTTTGTAGCGGCCAACAAAATCTTCTGGCCGATGATTGTGGTCCTAATGCTCTGCGTTGCGGTGTGGCTCGCCTTACTTGAGCTTCGACTATTTCAAGGGGGGCATAGAGGCGAACCTAGTCCGTTGCCTTCGGATGAAACAACCTAGCAGCAGTGGACCTCGGATACTAGGCCCCGTATCGGCCAGAAGCGGACATGAGAGGGATTCCAGTTTGCCTGCACTCCAAGAGTTTGAGCTTGCTGCAATTGAACTGATGGCGGTGGGTGTCCTCACCGAGCTGCAGCTTGATCTGCTTCGCCGCGCCGAGAAGCTAGACAACTACGACTACACAGGCTGCGGATACTTCCTGACGATCAAAGATGTGCGACTTCCAAGCGAACGCTTGGTGCTGTCAAATCCTCCCGTCGTGGGGAGTGCTGGCGATGTGCAGGCCGGATTCCTTGTTTTTCTGGGCGAGCACGAACTGGTGCTGGAATGTCATACATGGGGTTCAGTTGACGTGCCTGCAGACTTTCGACAACTCGATGTCGTTATCAGTACCCCACCGGTGAACTTCGGCAATTTGCGCAGTTAGATGTCCGCTTGGGGCCCTAAGCGGACCTACACAGAGGGGTCTCCCAACTGGTTGCCACTCCGTTCACGGCGAGAAGTGCAAGAACTGAGAACGTGCGGTCTGCTATGCGAATTTCGCCTTTGCCGTGATGTTCAGAGAGGTAGCTGACCAGTTCGGCGACAGGAATCGTGCCACCCAACTTGCGATGGACTTCCACCAGAACTTGCTCGACTCCCCGGCGTTCGAATGGGAGCACGACTATGCGCGAGGTGTCCTCGTGACGGAGGCTGCCCATCTCATCCACAACATTCGTCCACTCGAGTTGCGCGTGGTCGGTGTCTGGAAACCTCTCCCTCATCTGAGCGTGTACGCGACGTGCGTTCATGGAGCGTGAATCTTGCCAAGGTCGCTACAGACTGATGGGAGACATGGTAGCTGGGTGGCCACCCTTACCTCCGCACAAGCATAGCCATCCGAGCCCCCAATAGGCTGCATGCCAAAGCCAGAATAGCGGGCCAGACAAGCCAGGCAGTCGTCGCGTCGAAGCCAATCCGATATCGGTTTGCCGGGAAGTTGAGATAGAGAATCAGCGCACACCAAAGTACGGCATATCCCAGCACCCATAGCCATCTCCAACGGCCATCAACCACTAGCATGAGCAGTGCAGATGTGGCGAACACACCGACGCTCAACAGGGCTGAGAATGCGAATGCCAAACGCGCATACGCAGGGAGCAACGTAGGTGCATAGTTCTCCAGGTTCTCCGGAGCAAGCATCACTGCGATTGCATAGGTAATCCCAGCAAGTGCAACGCAGAGAAGAGCGTTCCGCAGGATGGTTTTCATGTGGATGCAGTGTCCGCTTCTGGCGCGATACGCGACATCCTATCCGAGGCCCACTTCTGATCGAGCCAGGTTGTTTCACCCGAAGGCCATGGGCCTGCGCATTACTCCACGGACGCCGGCACCGTATCCTCCACCACCCTCGTCTCCGCTTCGATGCTGGTGGTGTACCCCCCACTCCCATCCAGGCTGTGCTCGCTGTGCACCACCAGCCAGCCGGTGCCGTCAATCTGCGGCTTGAAGCTGCGCACTTCCAGAGGGGTCTCTGGCACCAGCAGGGGGTTGCCGTGGGCCAGGGTCAGGGCCAGGGTGGCGGCGCCGCGTTGGATGCGTTGCCATTCGCTTTGCGCGGCGCGGCGGGCCTCGGCTTCAGTGGGCAGGGTGTCCTTGAGGGTCTTGGCGTGGGTGGCTGTGCCCACCAGCACGCTGCGGCGGTTGCCCATGCTGGCGCTGTGCCAGTAGGCGCGCACGCCGCTGTAGTGGTCGCGGTCGGCCTGCTGGTAGCGGTGCTGGTCGCCGTCGGCGCGGGTGATCACCACGGTGGGCAGGCCCTGGCCGCTGCTGGTGGTGGCGCGGCCCACGGGCAGGAACAGCAGGTGGCCGGCCTTGACGGTGGCCAGTGCGTCGTGCAGGCGGCCCAGGCGGGTGAGGAAGTTGAGGTCGCTTTCGTTGGTCTGGTCGATGTGGGCGACGGTGCGCGCGGCCAGGGTGGCGTCGATGCGCGCGCGCAGGCCATTGCGCTGGGCGATGGCGCCGACGATGGCGCCCACGGTGCCGGCGTGCCAGCTTTGCTCGCGGCGCTGGCGCAGGGTCTGGCCCAGGTCTGCGCTGCGGGCGCGCAGGGTGAGCTGGTCGGGCGCGCCGGTGTGCTCGGCTTCGTCCACCACGTAGCTGCCCTTGTCCACCAGCGGCGCGCCGCGGTAGCCCAGCGCCAGGGCGATGTGCACGCCCTTGCGCGGGATGGGCAGCGCGCCGTCGTGGTCGCTCAGCGTGAGTTCGAGCTGGTCGGCGCTCTCGCCGCGCGTTTCTTCCAGCCGCAGGCTGAGCAGGCGGGCGTTGACGGTGGGGGTGATGTCCTACTTTCCTTCTCTGACCTATCCGTCCAGCGGTGAAACACCACACCGGCCAGCTAACGAACGGCGCAAGACCGTGTGCATTCCGGTGTAGATGGGCCCAATCGACAGTCTGGACGAATCGTTCCCACATCTGGCTTTCTGGTGGTTGCTGGCGATCGGCGCGAGCCGAACAATGCCTCGAGATCAACCGCATCGCAGGAGGGAACACCGTCGGCAAAGACAGATGGTCATCTAACGCTCACGAAAACCAGCTGCATGCAAAGGCGCGTCGAACGGCGGGCTTCAGGGCAGCCCCGTCTTGATTTCATATTCCATAGAGGAGACAAACAGTGAAAGCCTATCCATTCGCGCGGAGCATCAAGCTTGCAACGCTCTCGCTGACCGCTGCGCTCTGCCTCACGGCTTGCGGTGGTGGCTCCGACGATGAGCCCGATCCGGCGATGCGCCCTGGAGAACTGCTGACCGCCGCGCCGCAAACCGGCTTTCCGGCGTTGCCCGACGCCGCCGAGAACTACCTGATCACCTATGTGTCGACGTCGTTCAATGGCCGAAACACGGTCGTTTCCGGCCAGGTCGCGATACCGAAGGGAACCCCACCCGCGGGCGGCTTCCCGGTCATCAGCTACGGCGCGGGGACCAATGGCCCTTCCGACAACTGCGCGCCATCCAACGGGGGCAGTTCGCCAGCGGTCAACAACTATCTGAACGAGTGGGTCAAGCGCGGCTATGCCGTGCTACGGACGGATTACGAAGGCTGGGGCACGCCCGGGGGCCGGCCGTCCGGTCACGGGCAGAGCAACGCCAACGCGATCGCCAACATTGTCGTCGCGGCGCACGCCTTGAGCAGCAAGCTGAGCCCGGATTGGCTGGTTCTGGGCCAAAGCCAAGGGGGAGGCGCCGCGGTCTGGACGGCCGGGCTCATGCAGCAGGCTGGAGGGAAATACAACCTGAAGGGAGCCATCGCGACGGCGCCTACAGGCCCTGGCATCTACCAATTCGTCATGGATGCAGCCAATGGCGTTCCGGTTTCGCGGTCTGCCCAAGCTTTCATATCGATCGTCGCGCTTGCCGCCGAGCTGGTCGACCCAACGATCGAGCTGGCAAGCCTCATCGCGGATCCGATGATGCCCCTCGTCACGGCCGCCCGGACAGCCTGCGACGGCGCCCTGTTTGGGCTTCCGCAGTTGCAGCCCGGGCAATACTACAAGCCGGGGCCAAGCTTCGACGCCATGGTCAAGTTCGTGCGCGATCAAGACCCATCGTCCTTGACATTGAAAGTGCCCCTTTTCATCGCACAGGCAGGCAATGACCAGACGACCGTGACGCCCCCGACAACCCAGGCCATGGTCAACAGCCTTTGCTCTCGCAACGCGTCGATCTTCTACAAGGAGTACGCGGGAGAGGGGCATGGGACCGTGGCGATGGCCGCCGCGAACGACACCTACAGCTTTGCCGCCGCCGCGCTGGCCGGGGCTGCGCCCAATAACGCATGTCCATAAGTTAGACCGGGCCGGGGAGCGGCCCTCGCTGGTGCCATGGGACAAGCTGGATGCGTGGTACCCCCTAACGCTCCCTTAATGTCGCGCGGTTTCCATGGCGGGGTGGATGCCATCTGTTTCCCGTGCGCCATGGGCGCGATCAACAGCGCGATGATGCCGCACTGGAATCTCTCTCCCTCTGCGCCACCTGGCCTGGTGTCCATGGCACGGCTCGCAAGCGGCACGCTGCCGATGGTGGCCTTTGGCGGGGTCCTCGTCATGCTGCCCTTCAAGGGCGCGTGGAGGCGGGCGGGATTCGGCATGCTCCTCGCCATGGCCATCGCCTGGTTGGCCGCTCGAGGCATTCACGCCCATTGGCCTCAGCCGAGGCCTTTCATGCTGGGCATCGGGACGCATTGGGTCGAACACGCGGGTTCTGCCGCTTTCCCCAGCCGGCATGCAACCATCGGGCTTGCCATGGGGATCGCCGGTCTGCTTTTCACCCCGCATCGCCTGGCTGGGGCTGCATGCCTCGTGGTCGGTGCGCTGATCGCCTGGAGCCGTGTGGCCTTGGGCGTGCATTTCCCCATGGACGTGCTCGGGGGCGGCGTGGTCGCGGCGGTGTCGGTGGCCGCGGTTTACCCGTTTTGGCGGCGCCGGTGCTGTCGGGATCTCCTTGCACCTGGGCGCGCGGCGAATGCGGATAGGCGACGCATGGCGTGAGGCAATTCTTCGAATGCGCTTCCCTGGGTTCACGAGTCCGCTGCAGGCGCGCCCAGCCGGGTGAACCCGGCGTCGGCCAGCCAGGCCACCATCCAGCAGATCCATGCCGTCCAGAGGGTGTGGCTCATGAAGTGCGCGCCGCGCAATTGCTGGGCCACGCCAAAGGTCAGCCCCAGGGCGATGGCGCCCACGAACCAGAACGTGGCCAGGCGGGGAAGATGCCTTCTGAGGGCGAACCAGCCGCCCAGGAACCCGAAGCCCGCGCTGGCATGCCCTGCGGGAAAACAATGCCCGCTGCCGCCATCGCTCAACGTCCACCCGCTCCAATGAGACTGGTAGCGGGCAATGCCGCCAAAAGCCTCAAGATCCCATGGGCAGCTCGTGTGGTTGCTGGCCTTGAGCAAGGCCACCGTTCCCGCCGCCAGCAACCCTGTCAAGGCCAGTTGAAGACGCCTCTCGAATGGCAGACGGCGCAAGGGCCCTTTGGGCCATGTCACGGCCAGACACAGGCCGCACACGATGAACCAGGCCAGTGTGCGGCCGCCTTCGTGCAGCAGGGTGCGAAGCCACCATTGATGGCGGAGCGTGAACCCATGGGGGCTGCCCATGAACTGGGCCAGACGCAGATCGAGGCCGGAAAGGTCCCAGGCAATGGCCACAGCCAGCAATGTGCCTGCGACAATCCCCCCGGTAGCCAGGCGAGGTGGTTTTTGCATGGGCCGAAGGTTTCCTGGCCTGTCTTAAGGCACGGTTAACGCAGCGCGGCGAGGCTTGGGGGATGCGAATACTGGTTGTGGAAGACGATGCGGGGATTGCGCACGGCCTGAAGTTGGCGCTCGCCCAACTGGGGTGGGCGGTCGACTGCGTCGATAACCTGTCGATGGCCTGGACGGCCCTGTGTGTGGAAGCCTTCGATGCGGTCCTGCTGGACCTGGGCCTGCCCGACGGAGACGGGATCACCTTGCTGCGCAGGCTGAGAGAGGCGCCTGTGGGAGGGATGCCGAACCCGGCCGTGCCCTTGATCATCGCGACGGCGCGCGACCAGGTCGAGGCCCGCGTCCGGGCGCTCGACATGGGGGCGGACGACTACCTGACAAAACCCTTTGATTCCGTTGAGCTGGCCGCCCGCATGCGCGCGGTGCAACGCCGCGTGGTGGGGCGGTCGCAGACCGTGCTCAAACGCGAAGCGCTGGTGGTCGATCCCTCCACGCGCCAGGTGACCCACAGCGGGCAAGCCGTCGACCTCTCGGGGAGGGAATTCGGCGTCCTGCTGGCCTTGCTCGAAGCCAGCCCGCGCGTCCTGTCGCGCCAGCAGATCGAAGCCCGGATCTACAACTGGGAGCAAGCCATCGGAAGCAATGCCATCGATGTCCACATCCACCACCTGCGGCGCAAGCTCGGGGACGAGCTCATCCAGACCGTGCGCGGCATGGGTTATTTCATTCCCGAGGAAAAGGCCGGGTGATGTCGCGTCCCACCTTGCAGCGGCAACTGCTGACCTGGGTGCTGGGCGCGCTCACGGCGGTGTGGTCGGTCTTCATGGTCATTGGATATTTCACGGGCATCCACGAGGCCGACGAGCTGACCGATGGCCACCTGGCGGGCGTCGCGTCGCTGCTGCTGGCCCAGCCGGATCCACACTTCACGGAGCGGCTTGGTGCCAAGGAGCTGGGTCTCTCGCCGAGGCTGAGCGCACACGACTACCAGCGTTCCCTGAGCGTGGTCATCTGGGATGCCGCCGGCCAGGTCATTGCGCAGACCGGGCCCGCGCCCGAGCCGCCTTACGACATACCCGAGGGGTTCGTGACGATTTCACTTGGAGAGCCCGCAAGCGCATGGCGGGTGTTTTCGCGCTGGAGCGACGCGAGCCACGAGAAGAAGATCGCCATTCTGCTGAGCATCGATGAGCGCAAAGACCTGGCGTCCGACATCGCCTTGCACGTGGCGGCGCCGGGCTTCTGGCTGCTGCCCGCCGTGGCGATCGTTCTCACGCTGGCGATTCGCCGGGGGCTGCGGCCGTTGAGCGACCTCAGCGAGCGTGTCCGGGTGCTGGATGTGAACCATGTCGACCAGCTGCATGCGCCACCGCACGCGGAGTTCCAGGCCATGGTGCACGCCATCGAATCCTTGTCGGACCGCTACCGCTCCGCGCTCGCGCGCGAGCGGGAACTGGCGGATTCGTTCGCCCACGAACTCCGGACGCCGCTCGCGTCGGTGGCGTTGCACCTGGGTTCGCTGCGGGGTGTGCTGACGCCGGAAGAGCGCCAGGAAACGCTTGTCCACCTCGAAAGGGACATGGCCCGAACGACCGCCATCATCGATGACCTGCTGGCCCTGGCCCGCGCGAGCCGGGTCGAACTGGCGGACGCCGCCCAGCTCCTCGATCTGGCCGATCTGGTGAGAGGTGTCGTCAACGAATTTGCCCAGCACGCCTACGAGAGCGGGCACGAACTCTCCATTGCCGTTCCGGAGCAGCTGGCCGTGCAGGGGCATCCCGTGCTGCTGCAGATCGCGCTGCGCAACCTGATGGCCAACGCGCTCGGGCACACCCCGGCCGGGACCATGATCGAGATCCGGCTCTCGACGGCGCCGGTCGCCCTCCATGTGTGTGACAACGGAAGCTTGATCAATGCCAAGGGGGTGATCAAGCAGGGTGCATTGGTGGCCGGCTTGGGCCTGGGGCACAAGGTCGTCCAGCGCATCGCCGCGGTCCACGATGCCACCTTCTCGGTGCAGCCCAGAGGCGAAGGCGGTTGGCGGTGCTACACCATCGAATTCGGAGAGGCGGGTCGGCCGGTCTCGAACCACGGAGCGCTCCAGTGACGGAAAAACGCACCGACGCGGCTGGCTTCGACAACCCGCAGAAGCGCCGCCGCGGCATGAGCCGCCTGTGGCATGCCCTGGGCCACTCGGCATCGGGGTTGCGTGCCGGCTGGACGGAGGCGGCGTTCCGGCTGGAGGTGACGCTGGCCGTTCCGATGGTTCCTCTGGCGTTCTTGATCGGGCGCAGTTGGAGCGAGGTCGTCGTGCTGTGCGGCAGCGTCTTCGCGGTGCTGGTCGTGGAGCTCCTGAACACCGCTGTGGAGTCGGTCGTCGACCGCGTCGGGCCGCAGTGGCACGAATTTTCCAAGAGGGCCAAGGACATCGGCAGCGCCGCGGTCTTGATGAGCCTGGTGTTCTGCGCCCTGGTGTGGTCATCGCTGTTGATCGGGCGGCTGCTTCAATGGCGTGGGGCAGGGTGACGCACCTGCCTTGAGCCGAACGGTCCGCGCCCTGCCTGAAAGGGCGGCGCCTCACGGATCGAGACGGCCCAGTCCGTGGTCCGGGTTCCCATAATGACCACTTAATCTGCGGCGATGAGCATCGCCGGCCATGTTGGCACAGATGCTCCATCGTCGCGTGGCCTGGCATCCCTTGGCCCTGGATGCGATCTTGGCCGCATGGCTCACGACGGCCGGGAACGTTCCCCTGTGGCTGGCGCTTGCTCGGCTGGCGCGCGATCCATCGGCGAACCACTGGGGCTACATCGCCGGCTTCGGCCTGGCCTTGTTTGCCACCTTGCTGGCGTTCTTCGGCCTGGTGCTCTGGCGGCCCTGGCGCCGTGCCGCGGGCCTCGTGCTCATCGCTTTTGCCGGCTCGGCAAGCTACTTCATGCTCAGCTACGGGATCGTCGTGGATCCGGGGATGGTGCAGAACGTCTTGCACACGGACACGACCGAAGTCCAGGGCCTGCTGGGATGGCCGCTGTTCCTGGCGCTGTTGTTCGGGGTCGTCCTGCCGGGCGCCTGGTGGTGCAGGGCCCGGACCATCGAGGTGCACTGGAAGCGGGTCCTGTGGCAGAGGGGCCTGGTTTTCGTGCTCGCCCTGGCGGTGATGGGCCTGGCCACCGCGGGGATCTTCAAGGACCTTGCATCCGACATGCGCAACCACAAATCGCTGCGCTACATGATCAATCCCTACAACAGCCTCTATGCCATGGCCCGGCAGGTGGTGAACGAGAAGGCGCGCGCGCAGCAGCCGCTGCTTGCCATCGGCCTGGATGCCGTGTCCAGCGCGGCCCTGTCCGGCGCACAGGCGCCGCCGGTCGTGGTCGTGGTGGTGGGCGAGACGGCCAGAGCGGCCAACTTCGGCCTGGGCGGGTACGCCAGACAGACCACCCCCCGCCTGGCAAGGCTCAAGGAAGAGGGCGACCTGACCTACTTTTCCAACGTTCTCGCCTGCGGCACGAGCACCCAGGTGTCGCTTCCCTGCATGTTCTCCCGCCTGGGCCGCGCCGGGCTGGATGGTCCGAAGGAGGAAAACGTGCTCGACGTGTTCCAGCGCGCGGGGTGGTCCGCTTTCTGGCTGGACAACCAGTCCGGGTGCAAGGGGGTGTGCGGCCGCATACCGAATCGCTACGCGTACGAGATGGCACCGAAGGGCGTCTGCGATGGGAACCAATGTCCCGATGCCGTCATGGGGCAACTGCTTCCGGATCTGTTGACCGAAACGGCACGGCACCAGAAGTCGCCGCACGGCACGGTCATCGTGCTGCATCAAATGGGCAATCATGGGCCTGCCTACTATCTGAGGTCAGAGCCATCGACCAAGATTTTCCATCCGGAGTGCAAGACGAATGTGCTTTCAAGCTGCAGTCGGCAGGAGATCGTGAATGCCTACGACAACGCCATCGTGGAAACCGACCGGTTGCTGGCCCGCTTGGTGGAACAGTTGAAAGCGCTTTCCACCCCTGCGGCACTGCTGTACGTCTCGGACCATGGCGAATCGCTGGGAGAAAATGGCCTGTACCTGCATGGCATGCCGTGGGCGCTGGCGCCGGAGGAACAGAAGCACGTCCCCATGCTGCTCTGGATGTCCAGGTCCATGCGGGACCGCCTCGATGTCCATCAAAGCTGTCTGGACGGTGTTGCCTCCAGGCCATGGAGCCACGACAACATCTTCCATACGCTGCTGGGCCTGGCCCAGATCCGCACGTCCGCATGGCGCATGGATAGGAACATCCTCTCCCATTGCCAGACATCACCGACAGGCGCCGTGGTGCAGGCGCCCGTCGTTCGCCCTGTTGCCCATTGAAGGGTGGGCGCTTGCCATTGATGTCTCGGCGGCAGCAGGCGTTTCGTGCGGCGTTTCGCTTGACGTGGCCCGCGCAGCCTAAGCCGGTCTCCGGGACTCGCGCCACCAGCGCCGCAGGAAAACCAAGGTGGGCCACAGCGTTGCCAGCCAGGCAAGGCGCGTGGCGTGGGCGTGGTCGAGGAGGAGCGAGGGCATGCTGGAACCCGGGTGCGCAGCGGCAAGGTCCCCCGCCAGGCTGGATAGCCCGCCGATGATCAGCCTGACGGACAGGAAAAAAAGCAGCAGGGTCGAGACGCGGTAGATGGCCAGCAGCCTGAGCTTGCCCCACAGCGAACGAAACGCCAGGCAGACCGCGGCGACGGTGGCGATCCCGATGGCGGCACCACGGACCACGTCGGCAGGCGCATGGTCCGCCGCTGCGGATCGCAGGAACACGAACACCTCCATGCTCTCGCGCATGCCGGCCAGACCGCAGCAGGCCACCACGGCGAAGAGCGCCCTCGGACCGCCGAGCAGCGACGCCAGCGCATCTTCCACCCGCGCCCGTATCGCCTGATCGGAAAAGAGCATGGCGTTGGCCATCCACAAGATGGCGATCCCGAGCAGGACGCCGGCCACGGCCTCGATCCTCGGGCCGTGGGGGCCGCTCACGGCCACCGACATCACTCCCCAGCCCACGGCACAGCCCACGAATGCCGCCACGACCGCCGCCCTTCGAAGATCGGGCCGCGCCGCATTTTCCAGGCACTTGCCCACCGCCAGCAGGATCAGCAGCAATTCCGACAGCTCACGCAGAATCACAAAGGCGACGTCAAGCATGATTCATGTGGTATTGATTCTCGTTTAGGGTATCGTTCCGCCATTCTAGAGTCGAGCCTTTCCAAGGCTTTGTCCAAGGGGCTGATGTGACGGATCAAGAAATCCTGGCCGCAATCGACCGCGCGGTCGACAACTTCAATGGCAACCTCGATGACCTCGAAAGCGCCATCGGCATGCTCATGATCGGCCGGCACTATGGATGGCGTGTGCTGCTGCTCATTCACAGCCCGGGAACCATCCGCAAGTACACCAAGCTGCTGGGCCTCAAGCACCTGCGCGATGCCTTGCCCGAAGTCGGGGTCCTGGCCCACCGGTCCACGGCCTGGCGCCTGGTCGACGGCACCCAGAACTTCTGGAAAGCCGTCCGCGGCCAGATCAGCGGCATCCGGAGCACGAAAACCGAGCGAACCTCGTAGCCGTTCTGAGTTGCACATGATGGTCTACTGACCATCCTGAGCTCCACGACCCGATGCACGGCGCGACCACGCCTCGTGGCATTCTTCATAGATAGGCTCTTCTGGCCTTCCAGGCCGGCAGCGATGGTTTTTCTGGCCTTGATCCTTGTCGGTAGTAGCGCTTTAAAGTGCTACTGCATGGTGCTATATTCTCCCACTCTGAGAGCCATTCTCATTTGCATTCTTCCCCATGACCCACCCGATTCCGCCTGGCTTCCAGGGCGCCCCAAAGACCGGCCGGCGGCGGGCGTGGGTCCATTGCCTGTCCATGCGCTGAAGGGGCGATGCCATGAACACGGCTTCCGTTTGGGACCACCGCGAGCGCAGGGCGGCCGACACCGCCTCCGTGCTCGAAAAACTGCGCCAGGCCGGTTTGCGTCCCACGACGGCTCGCGTCACCGTCTTGCAGGTGATGGAGGCCGAGAGCCCCGCGGGCGTCAGCGTGGACGGCATGTACCGGCAGCTCCTTCTGCGGGGCACGCAGACCAGCATAGGAACGGTGTACCAGACCATGCAGGCCTTGTGCGCCCGATCGCTGCTGGTGAAAGACCCCAGTGCCGGCCAGGCCGCGCTCTATCGTCTCAGGCAGGTCGGTCGTGACGAAACCAAGGAACTCAGGCTGATCTGCAGCGACAGCGGCGAGGTCGTCCTGCTGCGGGACGACGACCTGCACGCCAGGCTGCTGGAGGCGGCGAGGCGGGCGGGTGTCGATCTTTCCGGACAGCCGCTGCACATCAAGTACGACCGCATGCGCCGTCTGGGAAGAGATGAGCCCAGCCGGCTGTTCCAGCGCGGGCCCAGGCTGGTGGAGTAAGCGGTTGCCCTACCGGCAGCGGTGGCTGGCATCGGGCTTCGCATACCGCGTCGAGCGGCGTCCAGGCGCGGTTTCGTCGGGCAGTCCGGAACATGACAGAAAGCTGTCAATAGGCCTCGGATGCATGTCGGGAAAAGAGAATAATTCGCATTTTCAAATAAGATCGAATCGAGGTTTTCGCCTCATTCCTCCACCCATCCTCGAATAGCCATCATGCGGTTTTCCTCGTCTCTATCGGCTCGCGCGCTTGCGCTCGCGACGGTCATGTTCTCAGGTCTTGCCAGCGCCAGTGGCGACGTCAACCTCTACACCACGCGGGAGCCTGCGCTGATGCAGCCGCTGCTGGATGCCTTCGTGAAGGACACGGGCATCAAGGTCAACACGGTCTTCATCAAGGACGGCATGCTGGAGCGGGTGCGGGCCGAGGGTGCGCGCTCGCCGGCCGACGTGCTGATGACCGTGGACATCGGCAATCTCGTGGACCTGGTCGATGGCGGCGTCACGCAGCCGGTGCGGTCCAACGTCCTCAACAGCGTGCTGCCGGCCAATCTGCGGGATGCCGGTGGGCACTGGTTTGCCTTGTCGCTGCGCGACCGGGTGCTGTATGCCGAAAAAGACCTGAAGCTCGAGCGCTTCACGTATGAAGATCTGGCCGATCCGAAATGGAAAGGCAAGGTCTGCATCCGGGCCGGGCAGCATCCCTACAACACGGCGCTGGTCGCCGCGAAGATCGCCCACGACGGCCTGCCGGCGGCGGAAGCCTGGCTGCGCGGCGTCAAGGCCAATCTGGCGCGCAAGGCCACGGGCGGCGACCGCGACGTGGCGCGCGACATCCTGGGCGGCATCTGCGACATCGGCATCGCCAACGCCTATTACGTCGGCCAGATGAGGAATGCGGCCTCCGGCAGCGACGGCCGCAAGTGGGGCGATGCGATCAAGGTCATCCGGCCGACCTTCGCCAACGCCAAGAGCGGCGGCACCCACGTGAACATCTCCGGCGCCGCGGTGGCCAAATACGCGCCCAACAAGGACAACGCCATCAAGCTGCTGGAGTACCTGGTGTCGGAGCCCGCCCAGGCGCTGTATGCCCGCGCCAACTACGAGTACCCGATTCGCGCCAACGTGCCGCTGGATCCGGTGATGGCCGGCATCGGGACGCTGAAGGCCGACCCGCTGCCGGTGGCGGAAATCGCCAAGTACCGCAAGCAGGCCAGCGAGCTGGTGGACAAGGTCGGATTCGACAACTGACGGCCGGGCCGCCAGCCGCCGGGTGGGTGAGCGATCTTCGTCGATGCTTCGCACCGTTGCGCCAGCGAGGCGGCCCGACCCCGGTGAGCCGCCTCGGCATGGGGTCGCCGCGCGCATGAGCCGGCCCTTCCTGGGATGGTCTGCGCGCCGCGCGGGGCTCGGCAGCGGCCCTGCGTGGACGGGGGCGGCCCTGCTGGCCTTGCTCGTCCTGGCGCCCGTCGCCACGCTGACCTGGTACGCGTTCAATGCCGATCTGGCGCACTGGTCGCACCTGCGCGACCATGTGCTGCCGAACGCTTTCGTCAACACCGTGCTGCTGCTGCTCGGTGTCGGGGTGCTGGTGGCGCTGCTGGGCACCGGCAACGCATGGCTGGTCACGGCGTACGAGTTCCGGGGGCGCCGGATGCTGACCTGGGCGCTGTTGCTGCCGCTGGCGGTGCCGACCTACATCGTGGCCTTCGCCTACCTGGACCTGCTGCATCCGATCGGCCCCATCCAGACCGCGCTGCGCGCGCTCCTCGGCTTCGACAGCCCGCGCCAGTTCCGCTTGCCGGACCTGCGTTCGCTGCCGGGCGCGATCCTCGTGCTCGGCTTCGTGCTCTATCCGTACGTGTACCTCAGCACCCGGGTCATGTTCATGAGCCAGGCGGCCAGCCTGCTGGAGGCCGCGCGCACGCTGGGCGCGCGCCGCGGCGAAGTGTTCCGGCTCGTGGCCTTGCCGATGGCCCGGCCCGCGATCGCCGTGGGACTGAGCCTGGCCCTGCTGGAGACGCTCAACGACATCGGCGCCTCGGAGTTCCTCGGGGTGCAGACGCTGACCGTGGCCGTGTACACCACCTGGGTGACGCGCTCCGACCTGGGCGGAGCAGCCCAGATCGCCTTGACCATGCTGGTCATCGTGGTCGGCTTGATCCTGCTCGAACGCCATGGCCGGCGCCGGCAGCGGTACGCCAACACGCAGCGCATGCGCCCCATGCAGCCGCGGCCGCTGCGTGGTCTGGCGGGCGTGGCGGCGCTGGCGCTGGGCATGGTTCCCGTGCTGGTGGGCTTCGTGGCGCCGGCCGCCTACCTGGTGAGCGAGACCTGGAAGCGCCTGCACCGCGTGGGCCGGGTGTCCGACCAGCTCCTGGCCGGGTTGGGCAACACGCTGCTCGTGGCGGCCACCGCCACCGCGCTCACCGTGCTGTGCGGGCTGTTGCTGGCGTGGGCCGGGCGCAGCTTGCGCGCAGGCGCGGGGAGCCTGTCGGCGCGGGCGTTTTCGCGCATCGCGAGCCTGGGCTATGCGGTGCCGGGCACCGTGCTGGCCATCGGGCTGCTGACGCCCATGCTGCTGATCGACCGGCTGCTCGGCTGGGTGCTGGGCAACGCCGGGCTGCTGCTGATGGGGTCCGCGGCGGCGCTGGTGCTGGCCTACGTGATCCGCTTCCTCGCCATCCCGGTGGGCGGAATCGAGGCGGGCCTGCAGCGCATACCGCCGTCGCTGGAGCAGGCCTCGCGCCTGCTCGGGGAGAGCCCGGGCGGTACCTTGCGCCGCGTGCACCTGCCCTTGCTGCGCCCCGCCCTGGCCGCCAGTGCCTTGCTGGTGTTCGTGGACACCATGAAGGAACTGCCGGCCACGCTGCTGCTGCGCCCGCTCAATTTCGACACGCTGGCGACCTGGCTGTACGCCGAGGCCGCGCGGGGCACCTACGAGGAAGGCGCGGTGGCCGCGCTGGCCATCGTCGCGGCCGGCTTGCTGCCGGTGATCCTGCTGGCGCGCACCAACCTCAAGATGGGACGCTGAAATGAACGCCCCCCGAAGCGCCTGCGGCGCCTCCCCCCACTGGGGGGCGCACCCTGCGGCCCGGCAAAGCCGGTTCCGCGGGTGCACTGGGCTGGGTAGTGGCGTTCATACGTTGCGGGTGACGCATAGCACCATGGAAAACTGAAATGACCACGCTGCTGTCGCTCGAACACGTCCATCTGGCCTACGACACGCCGCAGGGCCTGCGCGAGGTGGTGCGCGATTTCTCCCTCTCGCTGGAGCGGGGCCATATCGGCAGCCTGCTGGGGGCGTCGGGCTGCGGCAAGTCCACCGTGCTGCGCGCGATCGCGGGTTTCGAGCCGGTGCGGCAGGGGCAGATCGCGCTCGACCAGGTCGTGATCTCGTCGCCCTCGCGCCATCTCGCGCCCGAGTCGAGGCGGGTGGGCATGATGTTCCAGGACTATGCGCTGTTCCCGCACCTGAACGTGGCGCAGAACGTGGGCTTCGGCCTGCGCCGGCAGGAAAGGCGCCAGCGCAGGGCCCGCGTGGCGGAAATGCTGGATATGGTGGGCCTGGCCCATGCCGGCGACAGCTATCCCCACGAGCTTTCGGGCGGCCAGCAGCAACGGGTGGCGCTGGCGCGCGCGCTGGCGCCCGCGCCCGAACTGCTGCTGCTGGACGAGCCGTTCTCCAACCTGGATGTGGACACGCGCGAGCACCTGGCCTTCGAGGTCCGCGACATCCTGCGCTCCAGCGGCCACACGGCGATCCTGGTCACGCACAACCAGGCCGAGGCCTTCGCCATCGCCGATCGCATCGGCGTCATGTCCGCCGGCCGGATCCTGCAGTGGGATTCGCCGTACAACCTGCACCACCACCCCGGCGACATCTTCGTCGCGGAGTTCATCCGGCGCGAGGTGCTCACGCAGCAACGCGCCGCGGCGCAGAGCCGGGGATGATGGACGGGGGCTGCGGCGGTGCGCATCCTGGTGATCGAGAACGAGGAGAAGCTGGCGGGCTACCTGCGCAAGGGCCTGGCGGAGGCCGGCGGCTACCGGGTCGACGTGTCGCACCATGGGGTCGAAGGCCTGCACCTGGCCACCGAAGGGAACTACGACCTGGTCCTGCTGGACGTGATGCTGCCCGGCATGGATGGTTTCGAGATCGTGTCCACGCTGCGCCGCAGCAGGGACACCCCGGTCCTGATGCTGACCGCGCGCGACCGGGTGATGGACCGGGTGCGGGGCCTGCACGCCGGCGCGGACGACTACCTGGTCAAGCCGTTTGCGTTTTCCGAACTGCTGGCCCGGGTACAGGCGCTGCTGCGGCGCGGCGCCGCGCGCCTGGCGCCGGCCAACGCGCCGCTGCGCCTGGCGGACGTCGAGCTGGAGCCGGTGCGCCGCAAGGCCTACCGCGGCGGCCGGCCGATTGCCCTGACGGCGCAGGAATTCTCTTTGCTGGCCTTGTTGCTGCGGCGGCAGGGCGAGGTGCTGTCCCGGGCCGAGATCGCCGAGCAGCTCTGGGACATGAACTTCGACAGCGACACCAACGTGATCGAGGTCGCGATCCGGCGGCTGCGGATGAAGCTGGATTCGCCGTTCGAGGAAAAGCTGCTGCACACGGTGCGGGGCGTGGGCTACGTGCTCGAATACCGTGAGCCGGCCAAGCCGACGCCCCCGGTGATGCCCGCGGACGGCTCCGCGGATGGTGGCCGGGGCGGGCCTTGACCCGAGCGCCCCTGTCGCTGCGGGCACGCCTGAGCGTGGCGATGGCGCTCGCCATGGGGGCCGTGCTCCTGTTGATGGGCTGGTTGCTCTACAAGGGCGTGGAAGCCGGCATAGTCGAAGAGGACCATGCGCGGCTCCGGCATGCGGCCCAGCAGATCCGGATGCTCATCCGGGCGGCGGATGACGGGGCGGGAGGGCCGCATGAACTGGCACAGCGCCTGGCCGACTTCGGCGGCATCCACCCCGGGCTGACGGTGTCGTTCGCAGAGCCGCCATCGTCGGCCAGTCCGGATCCGGCAGCGCCGCGATGGCTGAGGGATCCACCGATGGAGGCGCCCACGCGGTCCACGGATGCGGATGGGGCTCTCATCGAAGCCATTCATCTGCGGGTCGATCGCGCATCCCCGTTGCCGCCGATCCACGTGCAGGTGGCCCTGCCCGCCGAGCCGCGGACGCAGCGGCTGCGAAGCTTCATGCACCTTCTCGTGGGCGTGGGCCTCGCCGGCTTCGTGCTGGTGGCCGTGCTGTCATGGACGGTCGCGCGCCTGGGCTTACGGCGCGTCGGGCTGCTGTCCCGGGAGGCCCGCCGCGCGGGGGAGGGCTCGCGCCTGTCCATGGCCCATGCGGATGCGGAACTGGAGGGGCTGGTGACGGCCTTCAACCAGGCGCTGGACCAGCTCGACAACGCCTTCCAGCAGATGGAGGGCTTCAGCGCCGACGTCGCGCACGAACTCCGGTCGCCGCTGGCCACGCTGATCAGCGGCACGCAGCTCACCCTGGCCGCCGATGATCGAAGCGCCGACGAACTGCGGGACGCCCTGGCGTCGAATCTCGAAGACCTCGAGCGGCTGAAGGCGCTCGTCAACGACATGCTGTTCCTCGCGCGGGCCGATCAGGGCGAACGCGCCCAGCGCCTGGAGCGGGTGGACCTGGCCCAGTTGGCCGACACCACCATCGAGTACTGCAGCGCCTTGTTCGACGACGCCGGCGCGCAGGTGGCGCGCGAAGGATCGGCTTCGGCGGTGTGCAACCCCGCGCTGATTCGGCGCGCGATGGTGAACCTGCTGTCCAATGCGGCCCGCCACGCCCGTGGCGAGCGCCGCGTCGTGCTGCGCCTGACCGCCTCGCCGGGCAAGGTGCGCATCGGCGTCTTCAACACCGGAGAACCCCTGCCCGCGGACATCGCCAACCGGATGTTCGACCGGTTCTTCCGCGCCGAGCGGGCCGATGCCCGGCCGCACGAAGGCCACGGCCTGGGGCTGGCGATCGTGCGGGCCGTGGCGCGGATGCACGGCGGAAGCGTGTTCGCACAGGTCGGACCCGATGGAAACACCATTGGACTGGACATCCCCGGCGCGCTGGCCACCGGCCAGCGCCGGCTGCGGGAGCGCGAGGATGCCTGAGCTCCTCGACCTGACCGATTTGTAATCTCTGCGCCACCTTCTCGTCAGGTGCGAATAAATATCATTTCTCTCACCAAGTAGAGCGCGAAGCCAGACAGCCCATGCCTTCGGCACGGGCGCTGTTCCAGCCACGCCGACCGGGCCGATCCGTGTCCGGCGCTGCCGCTTCAAGTGCCATCCGGATGCTGCACCGGCATCCGTGCCAAGCCTCGAAACACAAGCTCGATGCTTCCGCTTCCGCAGGCGGTTGCATGGCCTGTGCCTGGAAGCGTGAGCGCCCAGCCATGGCGGATGGGTTGCGCGTGGCGCGCTCTCCTTGAGCCCGTCAACCAGGAGAGAACCTTTCATGTCCATGCATCTTTTTTCGGTACCAACTTTCAGCCGCCGCACGGCCATCGCGGGCGCGGCGGCCATGTGCTGCGCGTGGGGGCTGCACGGCGTTGCCCAGGCGCAGTCCCCAACGGGTGAGGCGCAGCTCAGGGAGGTCACCATCATCGGCAACACCGAGGATCCGCAGGGCACGACCGGCTCCGCCTACACGCTGACCACGCGGGAACTGCAGAAGTTCGAGGCGACCAACGTCAACGAGATCCTTCGGGCCGTGCCGGGGGTGTACGTGCGCGAGGAGGATGGCATGGGCACGTTCCCCAACATCGGCATCCGCGCCGGGGGCTCGGGGCGCAGCGGGCGCATCTCCATCATGGAGGACGGCATTCCGGCCGCCATGTCGCCCTACGCCAATACGTCCGCCTACTACTTCCCCACCGTGGGGCGCATGAGCGGCATCGAAGTGCTCAAGGGGCCGGAGGTGCTGCTCTACGGACCGCAGACGACTTCGGGCGCCATCAACCTGCTCTCGACCCCGATCCCGGCCCAGGCGTCCGGCACGCTGAGCACCGAAGTCGGCCAGTACGGCACGCGCAAGATCCATGCGAACTACGGCGCGACGGTCGGGCAGTGGGGCGTGCTGGTGGAAACCTACCAGCGCGACACCGACGGCTTCCACAAGCTCGACCGCTCCAGCCGCACCGCGGGCAGCGACACCGCGGAGTACCTGGCCAAGCTGCGCTGGCGCAGCGCCCCGGGCGCGGCCCATGCCCAGCAGGTGGACATCAAGCTGTTCAGCGGCAAGGAGCTGGCCGACGTGAGCTACCTGGGCCTGACCGACGCCGATTTCAGGGCCAATCCGAACCGCCGCTATGGCCTGGGCGAACTGCAGCGCATGGACCGTGGCCGCGATGCCGCCAGCATCCGCCACCAGATCGCGCTCGACACCAGCACCCTGCTGACGTCCACGGCCTATTGGACCGAGACGTCCCGCCACTACAACCGGCTGAACCAGGTCAACGGCGTGGGCATCGGGTCCGTCGTCAACACCATCAACAACAACGGCGCCGGGGCCGCCTTGCTGCAGGGCATCCTGGACGGCACGGCGGACACCACGCACGCCAACGGCGTGCGCTATGGCCACAACCACCAGGACTTCGTGGCGAAGGGCGTGCAGGTCGAGCTGCTCAAGACCTTCATGACCGGGACCGTGTCGCACGAGCTGACCGCCGGTCTGCGCTGGCACCAGGACACCACGAAGAACGGCACCACCGGCATCGGCAACAGCATCTACCAGCAGGTCAACGGCAGCCTGGTCTACCAGTCCACCAGCGCGGCGGCGTTGTCGAAAGGCGAGGCCAAGGCGGTCTCGGGCTGGGTGGCCGACCGCATCACCATCGACCGGCTCTCGCTGCTGCCCGTGCTGCGCTATGAAAGCATCAAGAGCCATGCCGACATCTCGCAGCCGAAGACCGACCTGAACAGCAACCGCATCACCAAGACCACGGTCGGCCTGGGGGCGAACTACGCGCTCAACGACCGCTGGACCGTGCTCGGCGGCGTGCACCAGGGGTTCGCGCCGCCCGGCTCCGGCGTGGGCAATGGCACCAAGGGCGAGGAAAGCACGAACTTCGAAGGCGGCGTGCGCTACCGGCAGGGCAAGCTCGGGTTCGACGCCATCGGCTTCTACAGCGACTACAGCAACGCGATGCGCAACTGCCTGGTGGCCAACCCCTGTCCCGGCGGCGCGACGCAGGGCACGCAGCAGACCGGCTCGAAGGAGGTCTACGGCCTCGAGCTGGGCATGTTCTCGGAACTGCACCGGTCCGCGGCGGGCAGCGTGCCGGTGCGGCTGGCCTACACCTACACCGATGGCAAATACACCAAGGACTCCGACATCGTGGCGGGCGTGCGCAAGGGGGACGTGCTGGAGTACACGCCCAAGCACATCCTGTCGGCCCAGCTGGGCTGGGAGACCGCCAAGTGGAAAAGCTACCTGGCGATGAGCTACAACTCGGACGCCTGCACCAGCAACACCTGCGGCCGGGCGGGGGTGGACACGCGCTTCCTCAAGACGGACTCGCTCGTTACGGTCGGCCTGGCCACCGCCTACCAGGTGTCTTCCGCGGTCGAGATCTACGCCAAGATCGACAACCTGTTCGACAAGCAGCGCATCACCAGCCGCGGCCCGGACGGCGCGCGGGGCAACATGGGGCGCTACGTCGCCTTGGGCTTGCGGGCCAAGTTCTGAATGTCGACGGGCGCCTGGCTGACCAGGAAGCGGAGTGCGCGGTGATGGCTGGCGCACTCCGCCCCGCCGAGAGCGGGCATCAGGAGCCGCTCGCGGTTGACGAGGGCAGCCTGTCGGTGCTGAAGAAATCCGGCGTCCGGTCGACCTGGCTGCGCATGGCCGTGCTGGAGATCATGCAGGGCCACCCCGGGCCCATGAGCGTGCAGGACGTCTTTCAGCGCGTCCAGGCGCGCACCGGCTACCCCAACCTGAGCGGGGTGTATGCCGCACTGAAGACCCTGGCCTCCACCGGCCTGCTGGCCGTTCACATCGGGCCGGGCCGGAAATTGATGTATGCCACGTCCAGCCAGGGGAACGTGTGCTTCTTCACCTGCAGCCGCTGCGGACGGGAAAGCGGCATCCATGACCCGAGAATCGAGCGCTTCGTGGGACTGATCTGCCAGGACCAGGGGTTGCCGCTGCAGAACTTCAGGCTGCAGATCGCTTCGATCTGCCCGGCCTGCGGGTCCGGGGACTGACGACGATTCCCGGATTTCCGGCACGCGAGGCGTGCCGGCGTAGCCGCTCCGCGCGGGCGCTTCAACGCACCCGGCCGCTGGCCCCCGCCAGCCCGCCGGATGTTGTGTTCAGTCGACAACGAAATAAGGAAGGAATGTGACGATGACCGCTTCTTAATGATCGTTAAGCGAATGATTCGCATTTGCAGAAACAATTGGAGTTGCAATTCCCAGTACTACTTCTTGAACCAACATGAAGAGCCAACCGCAACTCCACTCTCCTTCTCAAAGCGTCATCACCTGGCCATTGGCCGCCGGCCTGTGCCTGGCCGGCGCCGCCGCATGGGCCCAGGAATCCACCACCACCTTGGGGACCGTCACGGTCAGGTCCTCCGCCGAGGCGCCCGTCAAGGTCGACGAGGCGCCCTCGGCCAAGATCACCGCTCCGCTGGTGGATACGCCGAAGACCGTTCAGGTCATCAATGAAGAGGTCCTGCAGCAAACGGGTGCCACCTCCCTGCAGGATGCCCTCAGGGCCGTGCCGGGCATCACCTTCGGCAACGGCGAGGGGGGCAACCCCTCGGGCGACCAGCCGTTCATCCGCGGCATGGACGCGCAGGCCAGCACCTTCGTGGACGGCATGCGCGACATCGCCGCGGGCTCCCGCGAGGCGTTCAACCTGGAGTCGGTCGAGGTGATCAAGGGCGCCGACTCGGCCTACGCGGGCCGGGGCGGCGCGGGCGGCTCGGTGAACCTGGTGACCAAGACGGCCCGGAACGAGAACTTCTTCTCCGGCTCCTTGGGACTGGGCACGGACCAGTACCGGCGCGGCACGCTCGACCTGAACCGCGTGGTCGGCGAGGGCGTGGGCGTTCGCCTGAACGCCATGGTGCACGACGCCCACGTGCCCGGCCGCAACGGCCCCGAGAACACGCGCTGGGGCATCGCCCCCACGGTGACCTTCGGCATGGGCTCGCCCACCGAGCTCTCGCTGTCCTGGCAGCACCTGCAGTCCGACGACATGCCCGATGGCGGCGTGCCCTACCTGTACTCCGGCGGCGGCGCGGCGACCCTGCCGGGCGGCAGCGAAGTGCGCCCGACCTTCGGCACGAACCGCGAGAACTGGTACGGCCTGACGGCGCGCGACCACCAGAAGGAAAAGAGCGACCTGGCCACGGCGTCGATCCTGCACAAGTTCAGCGACACCAACGCGTTCCGCAACACCCTGCGCTATAGCAAGTCTTCGCAGGACTACATCTGGACCCAGCCCGACGACAGCAAGGGCAACGCCATCAAGGGCTACGTGTGGCGGCGCGGCAATGCGCGGCAGTCGGAGGTGACGACGCTGCAGAACGTTTCCGAGTTCACCGGCAAGGCGCAGACGGGTGACGTCGGCCACACCTACGCCGTCGGCCTCGAACTGGCGCGGGAGAAGTCGTCCTCGCGCTCCGGCGCCATCCAGGACAACACCACCACCAACTGCACCGCCGTGAGCATGTGGTGCGCCTCGCTGAACAACCCCGACAGCAGCGTGGCCTGGGCCTTCCCGTACAGCCTGCCGGCGGTGCCCACGGTCAACCAGATCAACACCGTGGCCCTCTATGGTTTCGACACCCTGAAGCTGAACGAGCAGTGGCTGCTCAACGGCGGGCTGCGCGCCGACCACTACAAGGTGCGCGCCGTCACGCCGACGACCAGCCTGGAGCGTTCCGACACCCTGCTCAACTACCAGGTGGGCGTGGTCTACAAGCCGGCGCAGAACGGCAGCGTCTATGCCAGCTTCGGCACCGCCGCGCGGCCGGGCGGCTCGACGCTGGGCAACGGCAACGAGGACCTGGCCATCACCACCCCCGCGCTGGCGGACCTGGAGCCCGAGAAGACCCGCTCTTTCGAGATCGGCACCAAGTGGGACCTGATGGACAAGAAGCTCGCGCTGACCGCCGCGCTGTTCCGCAACAACGTCACCAACGTGCGCATCGCCGAGAACGGCCTGACCTACATGGGCGGCAACAAGGTGGTGAACGGCATCGAGTTCGGCATTTCCGGCAGCCCGATGCCGGGCCTGAACGTGTTCGGCGGCTACACCTTCATGGACAGCGAGCAGAAGAACATGGGCGCCGGCAACATCGCCAACGGCCAGCCGTTCCCCAACACGCCGCGGCACAGCATCAGCCTCTGGACCAGCTACCAGCCCACGCAGCAACTGACCTTCGGCTTCGGCGTCTATGCCCAGAGCCACGTGAACCAGGGCTATACCCGCTCCACCGTCGATGGCGGCATCGTCACCAAGGGCGCGGGCGGCTATGCCCGGTACGACGCCATGGTGGCGTACCGGATCAACGCCAACCTCACGGCCCAGCTCAACCTGTACAACCTGAGCGACAAGGTCTACTACTCCGGCGTGCGTTCGCCGCACTACGCCAGCATCGCACCGGGCCGCTCGGCGGTCGCATCGCTCAAGTTCACGTATTGAGCCCAGGGCGAGACCGGCACCACGGACCCGCCAAGCCGGCTCCGTGGTGCCGGCGGGGAGCACCGTTGGCGCAAGGTGGGGCGCGTGCCGGGCTGTGAGAAACTGGGCGCCTCACTCCGTCCACTTCACTCCGATGGCGTTCCTCCCATGATGCTTCGAATTCCCGCGCTGCTCAGCCCGGACGAAGTCCGCCAGTGCCGCCGGGCGCTCGAGCAGGCCTCGTGGCAGGACGGCCGGGCCACGGCCGGCACCCTGGCCGCCCAGGTCAAGGAGAACCTGCAATTGCCGCTGGACAGCCCCGCGGGGCAGAGCGCCGGCAACCTCATCCTCGACAAGCTGGGCCAGAGCCCGCTGTTCATCTCGGCCACCCTGCCGCTCAAGGTCCTGCCGCCGCGCTTCAACCGCTACGAAGGCGGTGGGACCTACGGCAACCACATCGACAACGCCTACTTCACCATTCCCGGCAGCGCCATCAAGGTGCGCACCGACGTCTCCACGACCGTCTTCCTCAGCGACCCCGACGAATACGACGGCGGCGAACTGATCATCGAAGACACCTACGGGAACCAGAGCGTGAAGCTGTCCGCGGGAGACGCCATCGTCTACCCGGGCACCAGCCTGCACCGCGTCAACCCCGTCACCCGGGGCACGCGCTACGGCAGCTTTTTCTGGACCCACAGCCTGGTCGCTTCGGCCGAGAAGCGCCGCCTGCTGTTCGAACTGGATCAGCAGATCCAGCAGCTCGGCACCCGCTACCCCGGCGATCCCAGCCTATCCAGCCTCTCGGGCACGTACCACAACATGCTGCGCATGTGGTCGCAGGCTTGACGGATCCGCCAGCGACATTCTCTTCATCGCGTTCGCGACATGAGAAGAGGGCGCTCTCCACGCCCGGCCTCGTGACCATGTACGAGCATGCCCGCCGGCACGACGACGGGCACCATGGCCATTGGCATGCCGTCCTGCCAATGACCCTGCTGGCTTGTGCCTGTACCTACTACAGGTTTTATGCTGGAGCCGAGCTTGACCCACTTGGCCCTCGCTTGACCCGTTCGTCGGAGGCAGGAATCACCTTCACGGCCCTTGGCCGCTGACCCATGCGAGGCCGAAGACCCACCATGCTGCATCCATTCCACCGCTGCTCGCGCCTGCCGACCTTGGGGTTGATGGTCGCCGCCATGACCGGCGCCTGGGCACGCGCGTGCCGGCCACCCTGGTCCTGCAGCGTGCCGGCAAGACCGAGGTCGAGCTGCTGGCGGCGGCGATCGGCGCCGATCGGCGCCACGAGCGCACCGGGCGGCAAAGCCGCCGCGACGGCACACCATGGCAAGCACTGATCGCCGCGTGTCCAAGGCCCCACCGGGGCTGGCCCTGAAGATCCCGCCGGTGGCGCTGGCGGCGCTCGCCGCCGCGGCGATGTGGTTCCTGCCGGCCATCGCCATCCTGCCGCGCCTCGGCCCCCGGCATGCCGGTCTGTGCGCGGCGCTCGCGCTGCTGGGCGCGGCGGTCTGCCTGGCCGGCGTGCTCGCCTTCGGCCGGGCCCGCACCACGGTGGACCCGATGCGGCCCGCCGCCGCCACCTCGCTGGTCGTGCGCGGCATCTACCGCTGCACACGCAACCCGATGTACCTGGGCTTCCTGCTCGCACTGCTGGCCTGGGCGCTGTACCTGGCCAAGCTGTCGGCACTCCTGGTGCTGCCGCTCTTCGTCGGCTACCTGACCGTGTTCCAGATCAAGCCCGAGGAAGCCGCGCTGCGCGATCGCTTCGGCGCCGGCTTCGACGCCTATGCCGCGCGCGTGCGGCGCTGGCTGTAGACCGCCATTCCTTTTATTTCAACCCCTCGCTTCCCTTCCTCTCAGGCGCCCCGCGCTCATCGTCCAGCCGATGGCATGGCGGGCGTATTCAGGGGCTGTGCGCACAAGGCGGCCATTGAGGCGATCCCTATAATTTGGGCCATGCGCAGTTGGGTGATCATCGCCATGATGGTTCTTTTGCCTTTGCAGCTGACCTGGGCTGCGACAGCGGCCTACTGTGCGCACGAGAGCGGGCAGCGTGCCTCCCATGTCGGCCATCATGAGCACCCGCATGCCAAGGCGGACGAGCGAGCGGGGGCCACGGATATTGGCAAGCTATCCGCGGCGAAGGGGGATCTGGATTGCGGCACATGCCACATGGGCTGTCTTGCGCTGCTGGGCAAGACGGACCAGGTGGCCGCGCCGGCCGCTGCCTTGATGCCCGGCGGGGACACGCTCGCGCACGCCTCGGCGCCGGACACCCGGCCCGACCGCCCTCAATGGCCTGCCCTGGTTTGACCAGGGCATCGAATCGATAGGGCACCTCCCGGTTTCGATCCCTGGAAGACCGCCGGCAACCGTTGTCGGCGGATGGTTCTTTCCTGGTCGATCAGCAAACATGCCTTTCTCCTCTTTTGCCACCCCCAGGGCCGGCCCATCATCCTGGGCGCCCTTGTTCGCCGCCTGGCTGATCGCGCTGCTGGCTTCGCTCGCCGTGCTGTTCGTCGGCGAGGTCATGGGCCAGACACCCTGCAACCTGTGCTGGTTCCAGCGCGCCTTCATGTTCCCGCTGGCCATCGTGCTGGGCGTGGCGGCCCTGCGCGCGGACGCAGCCGTGTGGCGCTACGCGCTGCCGCTGGCCCTCGTCGGCGCGCTGGTGGCGGGCTTCCACAGCCTGCTCTACCTGGGTCTGGTCCCCGAGCGCATCACGCCGTGCAGCCAGGGCGTGTCGTGCACCAGTGCCGACATGACCATCCTGGGCGGCCTGCCGCTGCCCCTGCTGGCGCTGGCCGCCTTCGCCGCCATCGCCGTGCTGCTTCTCATCACCCGTATCCGGACTTCCTCATGACCCGACGCACCATCGCCATCATCATCACCGCCGTCGCCGCCCTGGCGGCCTTCGCCGCGGCCGTCTTCCTCTATCAACGCTACGAACGGCAGCAGGCGGCCGCGCAGGCCGCGGCGCAGTTCGGCGTCATGGTGCGGGAGCACTCGCCCGTGATCGGGCCGGCCAACGCGCCGGTCACCATCGTCGAGTTCTTCGACCCGGCCTGCGAGGCCTGCCGCGCCTTCCACCCCTACGTCAAGCAGATCCTGGCCGCCTACCCGAACGAGGCGCGGCTGGTGATCCGCTACGTGCCGTTCCACCGGGAGCCGTCGCTTGCCGGCGTGCAAATCCTCGAAGCCGCGCGCCAGCAGCAGCGCTTCGAGCCGGTCATGGACGCGCTGATGCAGTCGCAGCCGGTGTGGGCGAGCCACAGCAGCCCGGCCACCGAGCGGGCCTGGGAGTTCGCGCGCGCCGCCGGCATGGACCTGGAGCAGGCCCGCGCCTACGTCGCGACCGGCGCCGTGCACAAGCTGCTGGAACAGGACGTGGCCGATCTGCAGGCCGTGGGAGTGCGCGCCACGCCGACCTTCTTCGTCAACGGCAAGCCGCTGCCCCAGCCGGACCCGCGCGTGCTGCTCGACATGGTCAAGCGCGAGGCCGAGCACGTCCGCCGGGCGCGATGAGCGGGGCGTGGATGGCCAGGCCGCCGCTTATCCTCAGTCGAGGAATCGGGCGGCGTGGTCAGCGGGTGGCGGCAGGCAGATGTCCGAGCGCCCGAAGATCCGGTAGCGGTGGCGGGCGATGAGCCGGTAGGCGGTGTCCCGGACCACCGCGGGGACCGGCCACGCCGCCCATGCCAGCCGCCAGGGCCAGCCCAGCCGGTCCAGGACCCGGATGATGGCTCCGGTGTGCTGCCATACCCGCTCGCCGTCCACCACCAGCAGCGTGTCGAGGCCATCCACTTTCAGGCCCGCCTTGGCCAGAAGCGCTTGGCCTTGCCTACCCTGTATGGAGGCGAACCGGAGGACGCGCTTGTGGTCGTGGCGCAAGAGGAACTGCACCCAGCCGTTGCAGAGCAGGCACTGGGCATCGAAAACGACGATCACGACAAGCCCTCCGGGCCGATGACGAGGTGGCCCCGGTAGTTCGCCACCGTGCCGATCAGCGGCAGCGCGGCGGACACCTCGAAATGGAGCCGGTCCGCGTCTCCATGTTCCTTCGCCACCACCGTGGGCTGCAGCCAGCGCGGGCAGGGAACACCGAGAAATCGCATGCCTGTCAGCTCCATGGCCAGGCCGGTTCCGGTGGCATGGAGTTTGAATCTCAGTGTGGAGGCGCCCAGTCTTTCCTCGACCAGTGAACCGATCCGCCGGAACCGCGAGCGCATGGTCTTGAGGGGGAAATGGCGGGTCCAGGTCTCCTGCTCCGGCGATGCCAGCAATTCGAACCGAATGGCGCCGCTGGTGGCCTGCTGCGGTGTGCCCAGGCAGATGGCCAGCAGCCTGGCCAGGACCGACCCAGGGGGCCGGGTCTCGACCCAGCCGCTGAGCGTCTGGTGCCCGGAAAGCCGGTGGAACCGCTGGACGGCGGCAGGCAGGCGCGTGAACGCTTCACCGAGGACTTGCTGGTAGAGGGACGGACCCGTCACCTGGCGGCCCCCTGGATCATCTCAGTTGTCCATGGCAAAACGCATGAACGCCACCACCCAACCCAGTGCACCCGCGGAACCGGCTTTGCCGGGCCGCAGGCGCTTCGGGGGGCGTTCATTTCAGTTTTCCATGGCGCTGCGCGGCACCCACAGCATATGACTGCCACCACCCAACCCAGTGCACCCGCGGAACCGGCTTTGCCGGGCCGCAGGGTGCGCCCCCCAGTGGGGGGAGGCGCCGCAGGCGCTTCGGGGGGCGTTCATTTCAGCGGCCGCAACAGCTCGCGCAGCCCGTTGTGGTCGATTTCCTGCATCAGCGCGAGGAGCCGCCCGAGTTCGCCTTTGGGCACCCCTTCGCGCGCAAACCAGTTCAGGTAGTTGCCCGGCAGGTCGGCGATGGGCACGCCTTTGTGCTTGCCGAACGGCATCACCGTGCTCACCAGTTTTTGCAGGTCCTCGGGGTTCATGGTTTGAGTGTAGACCCGCCGTCACGCCCCCCGCGCCTTCCCAGGCCGGTGCGCGGCCAGGTGCGCCAGCAGCCGCTCCTTCATCCTGGCGGTGATGCCGGCCTCGGTGATGAGCGCCGGCCAGGTGGCGAAGGCTTTTTCCGCGCAGCGCCGCAGGGTGGTCCAGGCCGGCTTTTCGGGCAGGCCGAGCCGGGTGCAGAAGTCGCGCACCAGCACGGGGCCGAGCGGCGCCGCCGGGTCGACCTTGGGCTTGGCGCCGGGCGGCAGTGGGGGGAGCAGGCGCAGCCCGCGGCCCTGCTGCACCACGCCGTAGGCGGCGTAGCCCACGATGTCGTAGGCCGGGGGCAGTTCGGGCGTGCGGCCGTCCGGGTAGCGCAGCCCGATGTTCTTCAGGTGCATGTCGGGGTTGCCGAGCAACTCGTTCACCAGCAGGCGGCGCAGCAGTTCGTGGACCGCGGGTTCGCCGAGCGATGGCGTGGCCATCATCACGGCGGCGACCGTGAGGTAGTCGCCGCTGTACTTGGCTTCGGGCTGCACGCCCAGTACCTGTGCGAAGTCTTCGCAGTGGACCCGGCCGGTCGGCGAGTCGGCCGCATCGCGGTCGTACCGGTAGACCGCCAGGAACGGCGTTCGCTGGTCGACCGGGCCGAGGTCGTAGCCGTGTTCGACGGCCAGCCGTTCGAGCGGCGCCAGCTCGGCCTCGACGACCGAGACGCCGGCGGCCCGCGCCAGGCGCAGCGACAGGTCCTCGAGCTCGGGCAGGTGCGGGTAGCTGGCGACGGGCAGCTTCGCGATCACGTGGCGCACCGCCGGGCGCGCGCCGCCGGCCAGCCTGGTCCGGGCGACGAACCGGCCGCCGGCTTCCTTGAGCACGGCCAGCTTGGCCTGCACGCCCGAGACCGAGATGGCGTCGTCCAGGGGCGCGGCCACCACCGACATCTCCAGGGCGTCGTTGTCCTGCGTGACGAGGCGGGACAGCTGTTCGCGGGTGAGGTCGGCCGGCAGGGCCTGCACGTCGCCCGGCAGGTCCCGGCCGGTGGCGGCCAGCAGCTCGAAGTGGTCGTTGGGGTCGCAGCCCCGCATCTCGGCGATGCGCTCGCGCAAGGGGCCTTCGGGCAGCAGGTTCTGGAAGAACGCCGGCAGCAGCCAGCCACGCCTGGGGTCGCTGGACAGCGCGCCATTCAGCGCGGGCGCCGCGACCGCCGCCCAGAACGCGGCCTGGGCCTCGGGCTGGCTGGCCCGGAAGGCGAGGGACAGCGTGGCCTGCCGGGGGTCGCGGGCGAAGCCGTCGTCGGCGACGAAGCGGTTGACGACCTGGTCGTGGGACAGGACGTACTGGAACAGCACGCCCACGCGCCGGCCGCCGAGGAGGATGTCGAGCGACTTGACGTTCATGGCGGGGACCGGTCGTCCAGGCGCTTGCGGACCTGGTCCACCACCGTCTCGACCACCGGCCCGTCCGGGGGCGGTGCCTGGAAACCGCGCGCCGCCTCCTTGGGCAGCAGCAGCAGCTCCAGGCCCAGCCGGTCGGCCAGCGCGAGCAGGGTGCTGAGCCTGTAGTCCTCGGTGCCCTTGAGCACGTTGGCCAGCGTCTGGCGCGACACGCCCGCGGCCTCTCTCAGGTCTTGCTGCCGGAGCCCGCTCCGCGCCAGGGCTTTGCGGACCTCGCCGGAGATGTGTGCGATGCTGTTCATGTCCAGTAGACTGGATTTATTTCAGTAAATTCAACTTTAATGTACATTTTCTTCCAGCCAAGTCAAGGAAAAATGTCCAATATAGTAGATTAAATAAAAATAATTCAATTATATTGGTCTTTCTGACAAAGCCGAGCATACCCAGGCCGGCTTGACAGATCCCGGGCGATTCAATATCTTCCATGGAAGATAATTTGAATGAATGACCGAGGTGACGTTTGGACCCATTTGAGCAACAGGTGCGCGCGCTGGGCGCCCACTTCGATGGCGTGGTGCTGGAGGCGACCAAGGCCATTTACCGGCCCCATCTCGACCTGTCGGCCGTGGCCGACGAGTCCCGGGACGTCGCCTATGGCGAGCATGAGCGCCACCGGCTGGACATCTACCATCCCGCGGGGCCGTCGCGCGGTGCCGTGATCTACGTGCACGGCGGCGGATTCGTCGCCGGCGACAAGAACGCCGATGGCGTGTTCTACGTGAACATCGGCCGCTGGCTGGCGCGCCACGGCTTCACCGCCGTCCTGCCCAACTACCGGCTCGCGCCGGCCTGCGCGTGGCCGGGCGGGGCCGAGGACGTCGGGCGGGTCGTGGACTGGGCGCTGCAGCACATGCGCGCCGCCGCACCGGGCCAGGCGGCGCTGCCGGTCGCGCTGTGGGGCCAGTCGGCCGGGGCCAGCCACGTGGCCGGCTGGCTGTGGGACCCGCGCCAATCGGGCCGCGTGCGCTCGCGCGAGTTGTCGGCGGTGCTGCTGATGAGCGGCCTGTACGAAGTGGCCGCGCCGCTGCCGGCCGGGCCGCAGGCCTATTTCGGCGCCGACGGGTCGCTCCATGCCGACCGGTCGCCGCTCACGCACGTGGCCCCGCTGGACGTACCGGTCTGGCTGGGCGTGGCGGAGCTCGATCCGGCCTGGCTGGCCGCGCAGACCTACGCGCTGGCCAGCGCGGTGACCCGGGCCAACGGCCGGGGGCCGGGGTTCCATTGCTTCCGGGACCACAACCACGTATCGACGGTGCAGAGCCTGGGGTCCACGCAGCAGACCGCCGCGCAGGAAATCCTGCGCGCGCTGCCGTGAGGCCTGCTGCCGCGCGCCGGCGCGGAGGGCTTCACTTCATCATGCTTCCCCGGGGTCTTCCTCTTCGTCCCGCGACTGCTCGAGCATCGCGAGTATGCGCAGCGCCGAACGGCTGAGGGCGTCGCGCTCGCTGTCGGAGAACTGGCGCATCGCGGGCGCCAGCACCGACTCGTTGGCCAGCGACACCACGATCTCGTCGACGGTCTGCAAGCCCTTCTTGGTCAGGTGCACGAGGAAGCCGCCGTTGTGCGACGGGTCCGGCAGGCGCTCCGCCAGGCCGGCGCCGACCAGGCGGTCCACCTTCTTGGTGATCGCGCCCGACGTCACCAGCAGCGCGCGGAACAGATCGGTGGGGCGCTTTACGTAGGGCGGCCCGCTGCGCCGCAGCGCGAGCAGCACGCGCATGTCGCCGCCGTTGATGCCGTACTTGCGGCGCGACATGCGGTCGTAGGCGCGGTCCACCATGGTGCCCAACCGCATGAAATAGATCGCGAGCAGGAAGTTGCGGAGGTCGAGATCGCTGCGCTCGGAAGTCCACTGCGCGGTGATCAGGTCCACCAGGCTGCCACCGGGGCTGCCGCCGACCTCTGCCGCCACCGGGTGATGGCGCCCGCTGTCCCTTTTGATGGCCTTCTGGACCATGAAATAACCTCTTCTGGGGAAGTCGTTGCTCGCCAATGCTACAGGGAAAGCAGCGGACGAATCGCTTTCGATCCCGAAATTTCCCTCTGTATCCGTGTTTACCCTGTGATCTTCGGCATCGCCGAATGTTATCTTCCATGGAAGATGATTGCGGCAAAAAAGCGGCTCGCGGTCAGCTACCCACGACATCACGAAGGAGACATCATGGTCAAGTTCAGGAGAGCCCTGCTGGCGGCTGTTGGGGCCATCGCGCTGGCCGGCGCTTCGGTGGCGCAGGCGCAGGACACCATCAAGATCGGGTTCGTCGGCCCGTACACGGGGCCGTTCGGGGTCGCGGGCCAATCGTTCCGCCAGGGGGTCGAGGCCTACATGGCGCTGCACGGCGACCGCGCCGGCGGGCGCAAGGTCGAGGTGGTCTACCGCGACAGCGCGGGTTCCGACCCGACGCTGGCCAAGCGTCTGGCGGAAGAGCTGGTGGTCAAGGACAAGGTCGCCATGCTCGCCGGCTTCTACCTGAGCCCCGAGGTGGCGGCCACCGCCCCGATCGCGAATGCGGCGAAGGTGCCGCTGTTCATCGTCAACGCGGCCACGCCCTCGCTCATGAAGATGTCGCCGTACTTCGTGCGCATGGGCCAGGCGATCAACCAGCCGGCCGAGCTGGCCGCCGTGCACGCCCGCCAGCAGGGCAAGTCGCGCGGCTACGTGGCGGTGGGCGACTATGGGCCGGGCCACATCGTGGAGCAGGCCTTCATGGCCAAGTTCACCGCCGAAGGCGGCCAGATGGTCGGCAACGTGCGCGTGCCGCTGAACACCGCCGATTTCGCGCCGTTCGCCGAGCGCATCGCCAACGCCAACCCCGACGTGCTGCAGATCTTCCTGCCGCCGGGCGCGGCCTCGGTGAGCTTCAGCAAGGCGCTGGCGGCGCGGGGCCTGACGCAGAAGGTGCTGATCATCGGGCAGGGCGAGGCGGAGGACAGCGACCTGCCGCTGTTCGACGACTCCATCGTCGGGTTCCAGTCCATCATCTACATCGACGCCAACGCGACCAACCCCGAGAACACCGCGTTCGCCAACTGGCTGACCAAGAACGTCGGACCCACGGCACGCCCCAATTCGTTCAGCATCGGGGCTTTCGATGCCATGCACCTGGCCTACAAGATGCTGGCCGACCAGGCGGGCAAGCCCTTCAGCGGCGAGGCGGCGATGAAGTCGCTGCCCGGCTATAGCTGGAAGAGCCCGCGCGGCCCGGTCACGATCGACCCCGCATCGCGCGAGCTGGTGCAGAACTTCTACCTGCGCGAGGTCGTGAAGGGGCCCGACGGCAGCAAGCGCAACCGCGTGGTCAAGACCTGGCCGCAGGTCAAGCCCGTGGCGGCGCCGTGACCGTCCGCCACGTCGCCGTCTGCCTGCGCCGCTGAGTTTCCCGTGTCCGCCGTCGCGTTCATCCTCCTCTATGGTCTGTCCTATGGCCTGGTGCTCTGCCTGATCGCGCTGGGGCTGGTCATCACCATGGGCCTGATGCACGTCATCAACCTCGCCCACGGGGCGTTCGCGGCCATCGGCGGCTACGTCGCGATCAGCCTGATGCAGCAGAACGGCTGGCCGTACGCGCTGGCGGTGCCGGCCGCGGTGGCGGTGGTGGTCGTGCTGGGCGTGCTCGCCGAACGCCTGCTCTACGTCCACCTCTACCAGCGCAGCCACCTGGACCAGGTGCTGGTCACGATCGGGTTCAACTTCGTCGTGATCGCCGTGCTGACCATGCTGTTCGGCCCCAACATCGTGCGGCTCGAACTGCCGGGCTACCTCAAGGGCAACATCGACCTGGGCATCCGCGAGTTCGAGCTTTACCGCGTCGTGGTGTCGGTCGTCTGCATGGCCATCATCGGCGGCCTGTGGTGGGTGTTCGAGAAGACCCACACCGGGGCCCGGCTGCGCGCGGCGGTGGACAACCGGGGCATGGCGCAGGCCATGGGGATGAACGTTCCGCTGCTGTTCTCGGCCACCTTCGCGCTGGGCTGCGGGCTGGCGGCGCTGGGCGGCATCCTGGCCGCGCCGATGCTGCCCATCGAACCCATGTGGCCCATGAAGTACCTCGTGCTCATGCTGGTGATCGTCGCGCTCGCGGGGCATGGCCAGGTCACGGCCTCGGTGGCGGTCGCCATCATCGTCGGCATCGTCGAGACCGCGGGGCGCTACCTGTTTCCGCAGTTCGGCGCCTTCTTCATCTACCTGCTGCTCATCGGCCTGATGGTGTGGCGCCCCCAGGGCCTGCTGGTGCCCCGCCGACTGGCCTGACGGACCATGGTCACGCTTCCGAGAGACTCCATCCTGAGCCGGCACCGCTGGCGCGTCGGCGAGCTGCTGTGGCTGGGCCTGGCCGTGGCCTGCTGGTTCCTGTTCCCGCAGTACCTGGCCCTGGGGACCAGCGTGCTGATCATGGTGCTGCTGGTGCTCTCGTACGACCTGCTGCTGGGGTTTTCCGGCGTGCTGTCGCTGGGCCATGCGGTCTTCTTCGGCCTGGGGGCCTTCACCGCCGGCTGGCTGTCGCTGGCCGGCTGGACCGAGCCGGTGAGCGTGGCCCTGGCCGCCGGCGTGGCGGCGGCGGCGCTGGCCGCGGTGCTTGGCCCCTTCCTGCTGCGGCTGACCGGGCTGCCGCTGATGATGGTGACGCTGGCGCTGGGCGTGCTGGTCTACGAGGCCGCGCACAAGGCCACGCGCATCACCGGCGGCGACGATGGCCTGCCCGGCGTGCAGTTCGCGCCGATCCTGGGCCTCTTCGACTGGGGGCTGGGCGGCTTGACCAGCTACCTCTACGCGCTGGCCTGGCTGGTGGTGCTGTTCTGGGTGCTCAAGCGCATCGTGGCCTCGCCGTTCGGCGTGATGCTGCAGGGCGTGCGCGAGAACCCGGACCGCATGCGCCTGATCGGCAACCGCGTGCTGCCGCACCTCACGCTGGCCTACGTGGCGAGCGCGGCCGTGGCCGGCATCGCCGGCGCGCTGTTCACCCAGGCCAACGCCTTCGTGGGCCTGGGCGTGCTGTCGGTGGACACCTCGGTGGACGTGCTGGTGATGCTGGTGCTTGGGGGCATCGGCGGCCTGCACGGCGCGCTGATCGGCGCCCCGGTCTACATGCTGCTCAAGCACTTCTCCTCGCAATGGAACCCTTTCTACTGGATGCTCATCATCGGCGTGCTGCTGATCGCGGTGGTGCTGCTCGGGCGCGGCGGCCTGCTGGGCATGTTCCAGGCCGCGCAGCGCACGCTGCTGAGGCGGCCCGCGCCATGACGACCGCCGCCACCGCCACCGCCGCCCTGCAGGCCAGCGGCCTGTGCAAGCGCTTCGGCGCGCTGCAGGTCACGCACGACGTCAGCCTGCAGTTGCCGGTGGGTGCGCGCACCGCGCTCATCGGCCCCAACGGCGCGGGCAAGACCACGCTGGTGAACCTGCTGACCGGCGTGCTCACGCCCGACCGGGGCCGGCTGCACCTGTTCGGCGACGAGATCACCGCGGCGCCGGCCGCGGTGCGCACGCGCAAGGGCCTGGTGCGCACGTTCCAGATCTCCAGCCTGTTCGCCCAGCTCACCGTGTTCGAGAACATCTACATCGCCGTCACCCAGGCCTCGGGGCGGGCGTTCTCGATGTGGCGCGCCGCCGGCCGGCAGCGCGACCTGCTGGAGCGCACCGGGCACCTGGTGGAGCGCTTGCGCCTGCAGGCCGACATGCACCGCAAGGTCAGCGAGATCGCCTACGGCCGCCAGCGGCTGGTGGAGATCGCCATCGCGCTCGCGCTGGACCCCCGGGTGCTGCTGCTCGACGAGCCGGCCGCCGGCATCCCGAGCAACGAGCTGGACCTGCTGCACGGCGCCATCGACGGGCTGCCGGCCGAGATCGCGGTGCTGATGATCGAACACGACATGGAGATGGTGCGCCGCTTCGCGAGCGACGTGGCGGTGCTGGTCAACGGCGCGCTGCTGATGTCCGGCAAGCCGCAGGACGTGATGACCCACCCCGAGGTGCAGGCGGTCTACCTCGGCACCTCGGGCAAGAAGCGTTTCGACGGAGCGGTGGCCTATGCTTGAGACGATCCGGCTCAGCGGCGGCTGGGGCCCCACGCTGGTCAACGAAGCGGTGAGCCTGCAGGTTGGCCGCGGCGAGACCGTGGCCATCGTCGGGCGCAACGGCGTGGGCAAGAGCACGCTGCTGGAGCTGCTGGTGGGCCGCGCCCAGCGCCGGGAGGGCAGCATCCGCCTGGCGGGCGAGGACATCACCGGCCTGCCGATCCACGAGCGCGCGCGCCGCGGCCTGGCGTACGTGCCCCAGGGGCGCGAGGTGTTTCCCAGCCTTACCGTGGCCGAGCACCTGGACATCGCGCATCGCCCCGGCGACTGGACCGTGCCGCGCGTGATCGAGCTGTTTCCCCGCCTGGGCGAGCGGCTGGGCAGCCACGGCAACCAGCTCTCGGGCGGCGAGCAGCAGATGCTGGCGATTGCCCGCGCGCTGCTGGGCAACCCGCGCATGCTGCTGATGGACGAGCCCTTCGAGGGGCTGGCGCCGATCATCGTCGAGCACCTGGTGCGCAGCATCCGCACCATCGTGTCGGCGGGCTCGCTGGCGCTGCTGCTGGTGGAGCAGCGCGTGGACATCGCGCTGGACCTGTCGAACCGCTGCGTCGTCATGGACCGCGGCCGGGTGGTGTTTGACGGGATGTCGCGCGAGCTGATGAACGACGAGGCCCGGGTCGCCCGGCTCATGGGCCTCGGGCATTGAACCACGGAGGAGAGACCGCGATGCGATTCCAGGACAAGGTGGCCATCGTGACCGGCGCGCAGACCGGCATCGGCCGCGCCATCGCCGAGCGGCTGGCCGCCGAGGGCGCCGCCGTGGTGCTGGCCGACGTCGCCGACGCCGAGCCGGTGGCGGCCGCGCTGCGGCAGGCCGGCGCCCGCGCGCTCGCGCTGCGCACCGACGTGGCCGACGAGGCTTCGGTGCAGGCCATGGCGGACGAGGCGCTGCGCGCCTTCGGACGGATCGATGCGCTGGTCAACAACGCGGCCATCGCCTCCACCATCGAGCTGCGGCCGTTCGAGACCATCACGGTCGAGCAGTGGCGGCGCATGCAGGACGTGAACGCGATGGGGCCGTTCCTGTGCACGCGCGCCGTGGCGCCGGCCATGCGCCGGCAGCGCCACGGGCGCGTCGTCAACATCACCTCGGGCACCGCGTTCAAGGGCGCGCCGTTCATGCTCGACTACGTGGCCAGCAAAGGCGCGCTGATGACCATGACCCGGGCACTCGCGCGCGAGCTCGGCAAGGACTTCATCACCGTCAACGCGGTCTCGCCCGGCTACACGCTCAGCGAAGGCAACCTCGCCAACGAAGCCTTCCTGGCCCAGTACCGCGAGGCCGCCATCCAGACCCGCGCGCTGCCGCGCGACGGCTGGCCGGCCGACATCGTCGGCGCCGTGGCCTTCCTGGCCAGCGACGACGCCTCGTTCATCTCCGGCCAGATCGTCGCCGTGGACGGCGGCTCGGTCTACCACTGACGCGGAGGGTTCTGCCATGTTGTCCCGACAAGCCAATCAGCGCATCTGCCGCGTGGGACCGGAGCAGCCCATGGGCCGCACCCTGCGCCGCTACTGGCTGCCCTTCATGCTGGCCGAGGCGCTGCCCGCGGGCGGCGACGTGCAAGGAGTGGAACTGCTGGGCGAACGCTTCGTGGCCTGGCGCGATCAGGACGGCCGCGCCGGCCTGTTCGCCGAGGGTTGCCTGCACCGCGGCGCGTCCATGCGCCTGGCGCGCGCCGAGGGCGACGGCCTGCGCTGCATCTACCACGGCTGGAAGTTCGCGGTCGACGGCGCGGTGCTGGACACCCCGAACGTGGCCGACCCGGCGTTCAAGGCGCGCATCAAGGGCCGCACCTACCCGGTGCGCGAGGCCGGCGGCCTGCTCTGGGCCTACCTCGGGCCGAAGGCGCGCGAGCCGGCGTTTCCCTGGTGGCCCTGGATGGACCTGCCCGACGAGCGCCGCCTGCTCACGCGGCACGTCGAGGAATGCAACTTCGTGCAGGTGATCGAGGGCCTGGTCGATTCGTCCCACCTGGGCCTGCTGCACATGAACGGGCTGAAGCAGTCGGGCGCGGTCGATCTGGGCTTCGCGCAGAAGGTCAGCTCCATGCAGCGCAACTTGGCGCCCCGGCTGGACGTGCAGGACACCCCCTTCGGTTTCTACTACGCCGCGCTGCGCGACGTGTCCGGCGAGGCTGGCGTGCAGACCGAGGCGCGCGTGGCCGCGTTCTTCGCGCCCTGCGGCGTGCTCAACCCGAATGGCGACATCGCGACCTTCGTGGTGCCCATCGCGGACGACCGCAGCGCGTTCTTCCACGTGTTCTGGAGCGACACCCAGGCCCTCAACCGCGAGCCGCTGCGCTCGCGCCACCTCGGCTTCATCGGCCTGTCGCCCGAGGTGCTCGACGCCTTCGGCCTGACCGACGACACGCTGGGCCGCGCCGACCGGCCCAACCCGCGCAACAACTTCCTGCAGGACCGCGAGGCCATGCGCCGCGGCGAGAGCTGGAGCGGCCTGCCCGGCCTGATCGAAGAAGACGTGGCCGCCTCGGTCTCGGCCGGCGGCGTGCGCGACCGCGCGGACGAGCTGCTCTCGGGCGCCGACATCGGTATCGTCCGCCTGTACCGCGCGCTGGAGGCCTGCGTCGACGCGGTGGAGGCCGGGCGCGACCCGCTGGGCATCGCCGGCGGGGTCGACTGGTCCACGGTGGCCGGCACCCACGGCGTGCTCGGCGGACCCGACTGGCGCGAACTCCTGCACGCGCGCGGCGAAGCCGCCGAGCAGGCCGCATGAGCCCCGCTTTTTTTTCTGCTCTTATCTTCCATGGAAGATGAATTCGAACATCCCCCACGACCACGAAAGGAACTCCCATGTTGAGCACGCAAGACAATGAACTGATGTGCCGTACGGGCCCTGGCACGGCGATGGGCGACGCGATGCGCCGCTTCTGGCTGCCCGTGATGCACCTGTCCGAACTGCCGGCCGCGGGCGGCAACCCCCGGCCCGTCGAGCTGCTGGGCGAACGCTTCGTGGCCTGGCGCGACGACCAGGGCCGCGCCGGCCTGTTCGCCGAGTTCTGCCTGCACCGCGGCGCCTCCATGCAGCTCGCGCGCGCCGAGGGCGACGGGCTGCGCTGCATCTACCACGGCTGGAAGTTCGCGGTCGACGGCGCGGTGCTGGACACCCCGAACGTGGCCGACCCGGCGTTCAAGGCGCGCATCAAGGGCCGCACCTATCCGGTGCGCGAGGCCGGCGGACTGCTCTGGGCCTACCTCGGGCCCCGGGACCGCGAGCCGGCGTTCCCACGCTACCCGTTCATGGAGCAAGACGACGCGCACCGCATCAACGCCGGCCCGGTCGTGAACTGCAACTACGTGCAGGTGATCGAGGGCCTGGTGGACTCGTCGCACCTGACCGTGCTGCACGCCTCGGGCCTGGCCAAGACCAACGGCGCCGAGCTCGACTTCGCCAAGAAGACCACCCACATGCAGTTCGACGCCTCGCCGCAGATCGAGGCCGACGAGACCGACTTCGGCTTCCACTACGTCGCGATGCGCCACGCCAATGGCCGCCGCATGGCGCGCGTGGCGTCCTTCATCGCGCCGTGCTTCGTGGCCAACCCCAATGGCGACCTCTGGTTCGCGGTGGTGCCGGTCAACGACGAGCGCTGCCGCTTCTTCCACGTGTGGTGGAACGCCGAGAAAGCCATCGGCACCGAGCCGATGCGCACCCAGCAACTGGCCTTCGTGGGCCTGGACGAGCCGACGCTGCTCAAGTACGGCATGACCTTCGACACCTGCGAGAGCCCGCAGGCCATGTCGTGGGCGAACGGCTACCGCCAGGACCGCGCCGTGCAGCGCGCCGGCCACTTCACCGGCTTCGACAGCTTCACCCAGGAGGACGCGGCCTGCAGCGTCTCCAGCGGCGCGATCCGCGACCGCTCGCAGGAGATGCTGTGCACGGCCGACATCGCGATCGGTCGCCTCTACCGCGTCCTGCTGGCCTGCGCCCGCGCGGTGCGTGACGGCCAGGAGCCGGCCGCGCTGCGAGCCGACGTCGGCCGCGTGGTCGGCACCTCGGGCGAGATCGGCATGGAAGACGACTGGCGCCAGCTCGTGCCCCACCACCACATCGTCTCGGGCGCGAGGGCGGCGGCCCGGGCGCATTGACGTCGAGCACAGAGACCAAGGAGAACCACCATGCTGAAACGTGAAGACAACGAACTGATCTGCCGCGTAGGGGCCGGCACCCCCATGGGGACCCTGATGCGGCGCTACTGGCACCCGGTCTGCACCTCCGCGCAACTGCCGCAGCCGGATGCGCCTCCGCTGCGCGTGCGCCTGCTCGGGGAAGACTACGTCGTGTTCCGCGACACCCGGGGGCGCGTCGGCATGCTCGACGAGCTCTGCATGCACCGGGGGGCGTCGCTGGCGCTGGGGCGGGTCGAGGAGGGCGGCATCCGCTGCCTCTACCACGGCTGGAAGTTCGACGTGGCCGGCGCCGTGCTGGAAACGCCCAACCACAGCGATCCCCAGTACCGCGCCCGCATGAAGGCGCCGGCCTATCCCGTGGAGGAAGCGGGCGGCCTGGTCTGGGCCTATGTCGGGCCGAAGGAGCAGCAGCCCGAGTTCTCGCGCTGGGCCTTCATGGAGTCCCTGCCCGAGCACCGCGCCGTGCTGCGCGTCAACGTGGCGTGCAACTACCTGCAACTGGTCGAGGGCGGCGAAGACAGCTCGCACGTGGGCGTGCTGCACACCAACATGGCCCGCCCGGGCTGGCTGGACGACAGCTTCGTGCCCAATCCCGACGTGGTCAACCCGGCCGCGCTGGTGTCCAACGACTTGGAGCCGGCCCTGAAGATCGAGGACACCGCCTTCGGCTTCCAGTACGTGGCGCTGCGCAAGACCGCCCGGCCGGGCGAACGCAACGCGCGCGTCGTGCCCTTCATCGTGCCCTACGGCCGCATCATCCCGGCGCCGGCCTTCCTGTTCGCGGTGCTGGAGGTGCCGGACGACGATACCCACACCAGCACCTACATCGTCGCCTACGGCCGTTCGCCGGTGACGCACGACAAGATCGCCGAGTTGCTGGGCCTGGACGACCCGCGCTACTACGACCGCCAGTCGTGCGTGTTCAAGGCCACCTGGGCCGACAGCTTCGGCCAGGACCGCGTGGCGATGAAGGACAACTGGTCGGGCCTGCGCGGCGTCGAGGTCGAGGACGCCAGCATCGCGCTCTCGCAGGGGCCGCTGTACGACCGCTCGAAGGAACACCTGGTGCCGGCCGACCAGGCCGTGGTGCGGGTGCGGCGCATGCTCATCGGCGCGATCAGGCAGGCCATGAACCAGGAGACGCCGCCCGCGGTGGGGCTGGACCTGCGCGGCGTGGCGGCGTGCGACGAGCAGCTCCAGGACGGCGCGCTGTGGCAGGATCTGGTGCCCACGCACCGGGAAAAGATTCCCGCCTGATGGCGCAGACCCCATGACCAGACCCGCCGACGGCGCCGCGCCGGACTACCTCTCCCTATTGCGCCTGGATGGGCGCGGTTTCATCGTGCTGGGTGCCGGGCAGGGCATCGGCGAGCAGGCCGCGCACGCGCTCGCGCAGGCCGGCGCGCGCGTGCTCTGCGTGGACCGCGACGACGCGCTGGCGCGCCGCATCGCCGAGGCCGTGGGCGGCGTGCCGTGCGCGGCCGACGTGACCTCGCGCGCCGACATGCAGCGCGTGTTCGACACCGCCGGCACGCAGTTCGGCCGCGTGCACGGCGTGGTCGACATCATCGGCGTGGCCGGCATCAAGCCGCTCGCGGCGGTGGACGACGCGTCGTGGAGCCAGCAGTTCGACATCGTGCTGCGCCACGCCTACCTCGCGATCCAGATCGGCGCCGAGCGCATGGCGGCCGATGGCGGCTGCTTCGCCTTCGTGGGCTCGATGTCGGGCGGCCGCGCGGTGCCCAACCAGACCGCCTACGCGGTGTCCAAGGCCGCGCTGCACCACCTGGTGCGCTGTGCCGGCGTGGAATACGCGCCGCGCGGCGTGCGCATCAACGCGGTCGCGCCCGGCTACGTGCGCACGCCGCGCCTGAACCAGCGGCTCGCCGCCGACGCCTGGGACGCGATCGGCCGCGTGATTCCGATCGGCCGGCCCGCCACGCCGGCCGAGATCGCCGGGCCGCTGCTGTTCCTGGCCTCCGATCTGAGCGCGCACATCACCGGCGAGGTGATCGCCGTCGACGGCGGCGCCGCGGCCGTGGCGGCGTTCCCGGACGTGAAGTTCGCACCGGCGCAGACGCCCACGCCCTGACCATGGCGGGCCTGTCCAGCGCGCACGCCATCGAGGACCTGCGCCGCCTGGCGCGGCGCCGCCTGCCGCGCGGCGTGTTCGACTTCTTCGACGGCGGCGCCGACGACGAGCTCACGCTGCGCGCCAACCGCGAGGGCTTCGAGCGCATCCGCCTGCATCCGCGCGTGCTGGTGGACGTGCAGCGGCCCGACCTCTCGGCCACCATCCTCGGCGCCGCGGCCGCGGCGCCGCTGGTGATCGCGCCCACGGGCGCCATCGGCGCGGGCTGGCCCGGGGCCGACGTGGCGATCGCGCGCGTGGCCGCGGGCCTGGGCATTCCCTACACGCTGTCGACCATGGCGACCTCGGCCATCGAACAGGTCGCCGAGCAGGCCGGCGGGCGGCTGTGGTTCCAGCTCTACGTGCTGCGCGACGCGGCCTTCACCGAAGCGCTGCTGCAGCGCGCCGAGCGGGCCGGCTACGAGGCGCTGGTGGTCACGCTCGACCTGGCGGTGGGCGGCAAGCGCGAGCGCGACCTGCGCAACGGCTTCACCGTGCCGCTGCGCCCCGGCCCGCGCCTGGCGCTGGACGTGCTGCGCCGCCCCGGCTGGTGCTGGCAGATGCTGCGCCACGGGCCGCCGCGCTTCGAGAACGTGGCCGGGTTCGCGGGCCTGGCCGATGCGCGCGCTTCCATCGCCGCGAAAGTCGGGCAGAGCCTGGACGCGGGTTTCGACGGCGCCGCGCTGCAGCGCCTGCGCGAGCGCTGGCGCGGGCCGTTGCTGGTCAAGGGCGTGCTGCGCGCCGACGATGCCGCGCGGCTGGTGGCGCTCGGCGTCGATGGCTTGTGGGTGTCCAACCACGGCGGCCGCCAGCTCGACGGCGCCGTGGCCGCGGTGGACGCGCTGCCCGCGGTGGTGCGCGCGGCGGCCGGGCGGGTGCCGGTCATCCTCGATTCCGGCGTGCGGCGCGGCAGCGACGTGCTCAAGGCCGTGGCGCTGGGCGCGCAGGCCGCGGCCATCGGCCGCGCCACGCTGTACGGCGCGGCGGCGGCCGGCGAGGCCGGCGCCCAGCGCGCCATCGACATCTTGACCGACGAGCTGCGGCGCGCCATGCAGCTGTGCGGCACGCCGCGCGTGGCCGACATCGGCCGCGATCTGCTCGACCCGGGAGCGGCCGCCCCATGAGCACGCCGGCACGTTCGGCCTGGCACCACCGCTTAGCCCCGCACCTGGGCTACCGCCCGCCGTTCGAGCCGCTGTTCGCGGCCACGGTGGGCAGCCACGACCCGGTGGCGCACGTGCGCTTCGCGGCCGAGGCCGGCTTCGCCGGCGTGCTGTACGCCGCCGCGCGCAGCCGGCCGACCGACGAGCAGGCGCGCGTCGGCCAGGCGCTGGCCGATGCCGGCCTCGAGGCCGGCTGCGTGCTCTACACCACCTTCGACCAGTTGAAGAACCCCAGTTGGGGCCGCGACGACGCCGACGCGCGGGCCTGGATACGCGCCGAAGTGCGGCAGGCCATCGAGGCCGCGGCCCGGGTCGGCGCGACCCGCCTCGCGGTGCTCGGCGGCGCCGCTCCGCAGCAGCCGCTGGCCCCGCAGCAAGCCCGGATGGCCGAGAACCTGCGCGACGCCGCCGACCTCGCGGCGCAGGCCGGCATGTGCCTGTGCGTCGAGACGCTGAGCCGCAAGAGCGTGCAAGGCATGCTGCTGGCGCACTGGCCCGACGCGCTCGCCGTGGTGCGCGCCGCGCGGCACCCCGCGGTGCGGCTGGTCTTCGACACCTCGCACGTGCAGACCATGGACGGCGATCTGTTGCACCACCTCGAACAGGCCTGGGACCTGGTGGAGGTGGTGCAACTGGCCGACAACCCGGGGCGCGCCGAGCCGGGCTCGGGCGAGATCAACTTCGAGTCCCTGCTGCGCTGCCTGCACCAGCGCGGCTACCAGGGGCTGGTGGAACTGGAGCATGGCTGGGCCGTGCCGGGGATCGAGAGCGAGCGCCGGGGCCTGGAGCGGCTGCGCGCGCTCGACCGCGCGAGCGTGCGGCCCTGGGCCTGATCACCCCAGCGGCGAGGCCGACTGCTTCAGGGTCCGCAGCACGAAGCTCGACTTGCTGTGGCGGATGCCGGGGATCTTGTAGAGCTTCTCGCGCAGCAGCCGCTCGTAGTCGCGCGTGTCCTTGACCGCGATGCGGATGAAGTAGTCGTAGTCGCCCGAGACCAGGTGGGCCTCGAGCACCTCGGGGATGGTCTCGAGCACGCGCCCGAACTCGTACAGCGTCTCGTCGCTGTGGCTTTCCAGGTTGACCTGCACGATCACGGTGTTCTGGAACCCCAGCCGCTCCAGGTTCACCTTGATCGAGTAGCCCTCCAGCACCCCCGCCGCCTCCAGTTGCTTGATGCGGTTCCAGCACGCGGTCGACGACAGGCCGACCTGCTGGCCGATCTCCTGCAGCGAGCGGCGCGAGTCGCGCAGCAGCTCGCGCAGGATGGCCATGTCGAACTTGTCGAAAGACGCTTCCTTTTTGGTGGCCATAAGAAGAAAAACCTTCCTTATTAATTCCGTTAATGATGAAAATTATGAAGCCTTTTCGGCCTTCGGCTGAATACGATCTTGACCCATGAACCTCACCGCCACTTCCTCGATTCCCGTCGCCTCGCGGGCGCGCACCGGCGCCCAGGTCCTGCTCGATGCGCTGATCGAGGCCGGCGTGGACACGGTGTTCGGCTACCCGGGCGGCGCCGTGCTGCCGCTGTACGACGCGCTGCACCAGGAGCCGCGCCTGCGCCACGTGCTGGTGCGCCACGAACAGGCCGCCGTGCACGCGGCCGAGGGCTACGCGCGCAGCACCGGGCGGGTGGGCGTGGTGTTCGTGACCTCGGGCCCGGGCGTGGCCAACACCATCTCGGGCCTGCTCGATGCGATGAGCGACTCGATCCCCGTGCTGTGCGTCAGCGGCCAGGTGGCCAGCGGCGCCATCGGCACCGACGCGTTCCAGGAATGCGACGCGCTCGGCATCTCGCGCCCGGTGACCAAGTGGAACGTGCAGGTGCGCCACGTCGACGACGTGGCCGCGCTGGCGCGCCAGGCGCTGCGCGTGGCCGGCGAGGGCCGGCCCGGCCCGGTGCTGCTGGACTTTCCCAAGGACATCCAGGGCCAGACGCCCGGCGAGCCCGGCCCCGCGCGCCGGCCGGCCGCGTCGCGCGGCCTGTCGGCGCAGGCGCCGCTGCCGCAGTCCAAGCTGCGCGAGGCCGTGCGGCTGGTGCGCGAAGCCCGCCGCCCGGTGCTCTATGGCGGCGGCGGGCTGGTCAACGCGGGCGAGCAGGCCTGCGAGCGCTTCGCCTTGCTGGCGCGCCGCCTGCACAGCCCCTGCACGCTGACGCTGATGGGCCTGGGCGCGTTCCCGGCGTCCGATCCGCTGTTCGTCGGCATGCTGGGCATGCACGGCACGCTCGAAGCCAACCGGGCGATGCACCACAGCGACCTCGTGATCGCCATCGGCGCCCGTTTCGACGACCGCGTCACCGGCCGCCTGAGCGACTTCTGTCCGCACGCGCGCGTGGTCCACGTGGACATCGACCCGACCTCGATCAACAAGGTGGTCAAGGCCGACGTGCCGCTCACCGGCGACGCGAACGCGCTGCTCGGCGCGCTGCTGGAGCGGCTCGATGGCGAGGAGGGCGCCGAGGCGCGCACGCGCGCGTGGTGGCAGCGCATCGAAGGCTGGCGCGCGCAGCGCTCGCTGGCGTTCGAGACCCGGCCCGACGCGATCGTGCCGCAGCAGCTCATGGCCACGCTCGCGGCGCAGTTGCGCGGCATCGACGCGGTCGTTGCGACCGACGTCGGCCAGCACCAGATGTGGGCGGCCCAGTACCTGCGGCTGGAGCGGCCCCGGCGCTGGCTCAGCTCGGGCGGCGCGGGGACCATGGGCTACGGCCTGCCGGCCGCGATCGGCGCGCAGGTCGCGCACCCGGACCGGCTGGTGGTGTGCGTCAGCGGCGACGCCTCGGTGCTGATGAACATCCAGGAACTCTCCACCGCCGTGCAGCACCGCTGCCCGGTCAAGCTGGTGATCTGCAACAACCGCCACATGGGCATGGTGCGCCAGTGGCAGCAACTGCACCACGGCGAGCGCTACAGCCACAGCTACACCGAGGCGCTGCCCGACTTCGTCGCGCTGGCGCGCGCGTTCGGCTGGTCGGCCCAGCGCGTGGCGCAGCCCGGCGAGCTGGGCGCCGCGCTCGACACTTGTCTGTCGGCGCCCGGGCCGTTCCTTCTCGACGTTGCGGTGCACTCGAACGAGAACTGCTTTCCCATGATCCCGGCCGGCCGCGGTCACCACGAAATCATGCTGTCCGAAACCCGCTGGGCCACGACCGACTGAACCGCCGGAGGCGCCTGCCGACAACGACCTCGCTCCATCGCCTTGCCCACGGACCGCGCGTCTACCCACGAGCGGTCCGTTCCCCAGCCCCCGGCGGCGACCCCGCCGGACGGCTCTTACCGGAACCGCCCACAAGGACGCCCCATGAACGCTCCCACCGAGCCGACTTTTCTGCGCGAGGTCGCGCTGGACGACAAGTACGCCGCCACCGAAGGCCACATCTACCTCTCGGGCGTGCAGGCGCTGGTGCGCCTGCCCCTGATGCAGCGCCTGCGCGACCAGGCCCAGGGCCTGAACACCGCCGGCTTCGTCTCCGGCTACCGGGGCTCGCCGCTCGGCGGCCTCGACGAAGCCCTCTGGAAGGCCGAGCCGCATCTGCAGCGCCACCACGTGCGCTTCGTGCCCGGCATCAACGAGGAACTGGCCGCCACCGCCGCCTGGGGCACGCAGCAGACCCACCTGCTGGGCCCCGCGCGCTACGACGGCGTGTTCGCGCTCTGGTACGGCAAGGGGCCGGGCGTGGACCGCAGCATCGACGTGCTGAAGCACATGAACCACGCCGGCACCGCGCGCCACGGCGGCGTGCTGCTGGTGGCCGGCGACGACCACGGCGCCTATTCGTCCACGCTGCCGCACCAGAGCGACCACGTGTTCGGCGCCGCCATGATCCCGGTGCTCTACCCCTGCAACGTGCAGGAGTACATCGAGCTGGGCCTGCACGGCTGGGCGATGTCGCGCTTCTCGGGCTGCGCGGTCGGCTTCAAGGCGCTCGCCGACACGGTGGAATCCAGCGCGTCCATCGCGGCCGACCCGTTCGGCCTGCGCATCGCCACGCCGGCGGACTTCGCCATGCCCGAGGGCGGCCTGAACAACCGCCTCTCGACCGAGACGCTGGGCGTGCAGGCGCGGCGCCAGGAGGCGCTGATGCAGGACTACAAGATCTACGCCGCCATGGCCTACGCGCGCGCCAACCGGCTCAACCACATCGCCATCGACGCGCCCCGGGCCCGGCTCGGCATCGTGGCCTCGGGCAAGAGCTACCTGGACGTGCTCGAAGCGCTCGACGAACTGGGCATCGACGAGGCGCTGGCCGCGCGCATCGGCATCCGCCTGTTCAAGGTGGCGATGCCGTGGCCGCTGGAACCCAAGGGCATCCGCGAGTTTTCGCGCGGGCTGGAGGAAATCCTGGTGGTCGAGGAAAAGCGCCAGGTGGTCGAGTACCAGCTCAAGGAGCAGCTCTACAACTGGCGCGAGGACGTGCGACCGCGCGTGATCGGCAAGTTCGACGAGCGCGGCGAGTGGGACGTGCACCGCCCGCACGGGCGCGGCGACTGGCTGCTGCCGGCCAAGGCCGACTTCTCGGTGGCGCAGATCGCGCGCGTGATCGCGGGCCGCATCGCGCGCCTCGGGCTGGAGACCTCGACCCAGGACCTGATCCGGGCCCGGCTGGCCTTCCTCGAGGCCAAGGACCAGGCGCTGAAGCGCGCCGCCGAAACGCCCACGCGCCCCGCGTGGTACTGCTCGGGCTGCCCGCACAACACCAGCACGCGCGTGCCCGAGGGCAGCCTGGCGCTGGCGGGCATCGGCTGCCACGTGATGGCGACCGCGATCTACCCCGAGTTCAACAAGCTCACCACCCAGATGGGCGGCGAAGGCGCGCCGTGGATCGGCGCGGCCGCCTTCAGCGAGCTGCCGCACGTGTTCGCCAACCTGGGCGACGGCACCTACTTCCACTCGGGCTACCTCGCGATCCGCGCCGCCGTCGCGGCCAACCGCACGCTGCCGGTCAACATCACCTACAAGATCCTCTACAACGACGCGGTCGCGATGACCGGCGGCCAGCCGGTCGACGGGCCCACCGGCGTGCTGCAGATCGCGCGCCAGGTGGCGGCCGAGGGCGTGGTGCGCATCGCCATCGTGAGCGAGGAGCCGGCGCGCTGGCGCGGCGCGCCGGGCCTGCCGCCCGGCGCCACCGTGCACGACCGCGCCGAGATCGACGCGGTGCAGCGCGAACTGCGCGAGGTGCCGGGCGTGAGCGTGCTGATCTACGACCAGACCTGCGCGGCCGAGAAGCGGCGCCGGCGCAAGAAACAGGAACTGCCGACGCCGGCCGAGCGGCTGTTCATCAACCCGCTGGTTTGCGAAGGCTGCGGCGACTGCGGCGCGGCGTCCAACTGCACCTCGCTGCTTCCGCTGGAGACGCCGCTGGGGCGCAAGCGGACGATCGACCAGTCCTCGTGCAACCAGGACTTCTCCTGCCTCAAGGGCTTCTGCCCGAGCTTCGTGAGCGTGCGCGGCGGCGCGCTGCGCAAGGCCGCCGCCGTGCCCGCGTCCGCATCGCCGCTGGCGCCCGACGCGATCCCGCTGCCGGCCGTCCCGCCGCTGGAGCGGCCCTTCAACCTCTTCGTGACCGGCATCGGCGGCACCGGCGTGATCACGGTGGGCGCGCTGATCGGCATGGCCGCGCACCTCGAAGGCAAGGGCGCGAGCGTGCTCGACATGACCGGCATGAGCCAGAAGAACGGCGCCGTCACCTCGCACGTGCGCCTGGCGGCGAGCCCGGGCGCCCTGCGCGCGCAGCGCATCGCCACCGGCGAGGCCGACCTGGTGCTGGGCTGCGACCTGCTGACCGCCGGCTCGGCCGAGGCGATCGCCAAGATGCGGCCCGGCCGCACGCTGGCCGTGGTCAACACCCACGAGCAGCCCACGGGCGCGTTCACGCGCGACGCCGACTGGCGGTTTCCGAGCGAGGGCGTGCACGCGCTGATCGCCGAGGCCACGGGCGCCGAGCCGGTGCGGGTGGACGCCACGCGGCTGGCGCAGGCGCTGTGCGGCGACGCCATCTTCGCCAACCTGCTCATGCTCGGGCACGCGTTCCAGCGTGGCCGGGTGCCGGTGTCGCTGGCCGCGCTGGTGCGGGCGATCGAGCTCAACGGCGTGGCCGTCGCGGCCAACCTGCGGGCCTTCCACTGGGGGCGGCTGAGCGCGCACGACCCCGAAGCGGTGGAGCGCACGGCCGCGCCGGCGCGGCCGGTGGTGGTGCAGATGCCCGAGTCCCTGCCGGTCCTGGTGGAGCGCCACGCGCGCTTCCTGGCCGACTACCAGAACGAGGCCTACGCGCGCGGCTACCGGGCGTTCGTGGAGAAGGTGCGCGAAGCCGAGCAGCGCGTGGGCCGGGGGCAGGCCTTGAGCAAGGCGGTGGCGCACCACCTGTTCCGGCTTATGGCCTACAAGGACGAATACGAGGTCGCGCGGCTGCACGTGCATCCCGAGTTCCGGCGCCAGCTCGAAGCGCAGTTCAGTGGAGACCTGAAGCTGGCCTTCCACCTCGCGCCGCCCCTGCTCGACGGGGGCGAGGCACCGCGCAAGCGGCGCTTCGGCGGGTGGATGGTGATGGCGTTCCAGGTGCTGGCGCGCTTGAAAGGCTTGCGGGGCACGCCGCTCGATCCGTTCGGCTACACCGGGGAGCGGTGCATCGAGCGCGCCTTGATCGCCGAGTACCGCTCGCACGTCGAGCGCGTCCTGGAGAGCCTGTCACCCCAGACGCTGGAGCACGCGGTTGCCGTGGCCAACGTGCCGCAGCACATCCGCGGCTACGGCCACGTCAAGCGCCAGGGCATCGAGAAGGCGCGCGCGGACTGGCAGGCGCTGGCCGCGCAACCCGCCTCGGGCGATGCGGGCATCCAGCAGCGCGGGGTCGGGTGAGCGGCCGGAACGCGATAACCGGCCCGTATCACGCGCATGCGATTTTCGATTATGCAAGCGGGCCCGCGGCGCGCAGAGTGGTGGCATCCCGTCTGGATGACCCCATCATGTCCACCACCGCTGAAAAACGACCCAACATTCTCCTGATCACCTCCGACCAGCATCGGGCCGACTGCTATGGCTTCGAAGGTCGGAAGGTGAAGACGCCGCACCTCGACGCGCTGGCGCGCGAAGGAACGCGCATGGCCGCCTGCATCACGCCCAATGTGGTGTGCCAACCTTCCCGCGCGTCGATCCTCACGGGCCTGTATCCCTGCACGCACGGGGTCTCGGACAACGGGATCGACCTGCCAGCGGAGATCGGAACCGAAGGCTTCGCGGGGCGGCTCTCGAAGAACGGCTACGCAACCGGCTTCATCGGCAAGGCGCACTTCGCCAGCTACTTCACCTTCAGCCCCACCGGCACGCCGGAGTGCATCGAGAGCACGCCCGACTTCGCACCGCCCTGGCATGGCCCGTACATGGGTTTCCAGCACGTGGACCTGATGCTGCTGGGCCACAACCACTGGCTGCCGTTCAAGGCCCCGCAGGGCCAGCACTACGAGCGCTGGTACCACGCCGACGGCGCCGGCGAGGAGAAGAACCGGCTCTACGCCGGCCGCCCCACGCGCACTCCACAGACCTTCCATTCGCAGTTGCCGCCGGCGTGGCACAACTCGACGTGGGTCGGCAACAAGACGATCGACTTCCTCCGGGAGCGGCGCGACGAGCCGTTCTGCGTGTGGGCCTCGTTCCCGGACCCGCACCATCCGTTCGACGCGCCGGAACCCTGGAGCCTGCTGCACCACCCCGACGAGGTCGATCTTCCGGTCGAGCGCCGGCGCGATTTCGACCGCCGGCCGTGGTGGCACCGCGCCAGCGTCGAGACGACGCCGAAGCTGTCGGGCGAGCTGCTCAAGCTGCGCGCCGAGTACTCGCGCATGCCGGTGCTGGACGACCCGCAGTTGCGCGAGCTCATCGCCAACTACTACGGCATGATCTCGCTGATCGACCACAACGTGGGGCGGATCCTGGTGGCGGTGCAGGAACTCGGCCTGGCCGACAACACGATCGTCGTCTTCACGACCGACCATGGCGATTGGCTGGGCGATCACGGGCTGGTGCTGAAGGGGCCGATGATGTACGACGGCTTGCTGCGCGTCGGCATGATCGTGCGCGGCCCGGGCGTGCCCGCCGGCAAGGTGGTGGCCGATCCCGTCTCCACGGTGGACCTTTGCGCCACGATCGCCGACTATGCGAACGTTCCCGGCGCCGGGGACACGGATGGGAAGACCTTGCGGCCGCTGATCGAAGGCGACGGGGCCGGCCGCGATTTCGCCTACAACGAGTGGGACCTGCGCCCGGGGCGCGTGGGGGTGCCGCTGACGCTGCGGACGGTGCGCACGCGCCGCTACCGCCTCACGGTCGAGAGGGAGTCGCAGGAAGGCGAACTGTACGACCTGCAGGAAGACCCGCACGAGATGACCAACCGCTACCGCGACGCGGGCCACCGGGGCGTGCGCGCCGAACTCGAGGACATGATCGCCCACGAGAACGAGGGACGCGCGCCGGTGCAACTGCCGGTGGTGGGGACGGCCTGAGACCGCGCGGAGCGCCGGCGGGGCTCAGCGCAGTCCCAGTTCGCGCGCCGCGGCGTGGACCGTTTCCGCGAAGGCGAGCACCGCCGGCGGCTGCTCGATGTCCTTGCGGAACACGAGGCTGATGGGCGCCAGGTTGGGGCCGAGGCTCGGGCAGATGATGGCGAGCTCCCCACGCGCTTCGCCTTCGCAGGCGCCGGATTGCGGCAGCACGCCCAGCAGGTCGGTGTGCGTCACGAGCTTGCGCACCTTGTCCGGCGCACTGCACTCCACCGCGGGTGCTGGCCGCGGAACCGAGTGCTGGGCGAAGACGCCGTTGATCAGATCGAGCATCGGCGTGCCGGCTTCGGGCAGGACCCACTGGGCCTGGCTCAGCTTCCGCCAGTCGATGCGCGCGGCATTGGCCAGCGGGTGGTCTGCTCTCGCCACCACGGCGAAGGGCTCGTCGTACACGACGACGGAATGGAACTGCGGGTGGGCCGGTTCTTCCATCACGCGGGAGAACACGAGGTCGAACTCCGCCTGCCGCAGCGCGGAGAGCAGTTCCGCGGTGGTCCCTTCGCGCAAGGAGATCTGGACGCCTGGCCGCGCCTGCAGGCTCATGATCACCGACCGCGCCAGCAACTCGGAGGCGACCGAAGGAATGGCGCCGAGCCGCACGCGGCCGGCCCCGCCCGCGGCGAACACCTCCAGCTCCGACTGGAGGTTCTGGATGTCGGCGGTCAGCACCGCCAGGTGGCGGCGCACGAGGTCGCCGTGGAGGGTCGGCCGCATGCCCTGGCGGTCCCGATGGAACAGCGCGGTGCCGAAGATGCCTTCGAGTTCCTGGATCAGCTTGGTCGCCGCGGGCTGGGTGATGCCGCAGGCATCCGAGGCCTTGCGCAGCGAGCGCTTCTCGCACACCTGCTCGAACAACTCCATGTGCTTGAGCCGCAGGCGGTTGTTGATCAATCGGCTGAGGCTGCGCGACGACAGGCTGACATTCATGGGACGCGTGGGGGTGGAGGGGCAGACATGGTGCCCGCCGAAGGGGCCGAAGGGTGATAGTGAATCCGGATCACTTCTGCCGAAAAAGGAATTATGGGTGAACCGGCGCCTTGGTCCAAACTGGCGTTCCAGCGCACATCCCTTCAGGAGGACGAGGACCCATGGGCACAAGGCAATTCGGTGAGGAGAAGGGATGAACGCCCTGGACCGTGCGCAATCCATCGAGGACCTCCGCCGCCTCGCCAGGCACCGGCTCCCTCGGGGCGTCTTCGATTTCTTCGACGGCGCCGCCGATGACGAGTCGACCCTCGAGGACAACCGGCGCGCTTTCGAGCGCAGGCGCCTGTCGCCGCGGGTCCTCAGGGACGTGTCGCAGCCCGACCTGACGACCGCCATCGGCGGCGTGCAGGCGCCGGTGCCGATCGTGATCGCGCCGATGGGCGCCACGGGCGCAGGGTGGCCGCACTCGGACGTCGCCGTCGCCCGCGCCGCCGCCGCCTTGGGCATTCCCTTCACGCTGTCCACCGTCGCCACGTCGACGATCGAGCAGGTCCGTGAACAGGCGGGAGGGCGCCTCTGGTTCCAGCTCTACGTGCTGCACGACCAGGCCTTCACCGACCAATTGCTTCGCCGGGCGGCGGCCGCGGACTACGAGGCGCTGGTGGTCACGCTGGACCTCGCGACCGCGGGCAAGCGGGAGCGGGACCTGCGCAACGGGTTCACGGTTCCGATGCGCCCCACGTGGCGCTCCGTGATCGACTATGCGGCGCACCCGGGCTGGATGTGGCGCCAGTTGCGCTCGGGCCTGCCCCGGTTCCGCAATCTCGACGGCTTCCAGGGCCGCCGTGAAGGCAACGCTTCCGTGGCCGCGATGGTGGCCCGCCAGCTCGACGCGGGCTTTTCATGGCCGGACCTGGCCCGCATACGCGATCGCTGGAAGGGCGCCCTGCACGTCAAGGGGGTGGTGCACCCCGAGGACGCGGCACGCCTCGCGGGCCTCGGCGTGGACGCCATCTGGGTGTCGAACCACGGCGGCAGGCAGCTCGACGGCGCCACGGCTTCGGTCGACGCCCTGGCGATGATCGCGCCCGCCGTCGCCGGACGCGTGCCCCTGTTGCTGGACTCGGGCGTGCGGCGCGGCACCGACATCGTCAAGGCGATCGCGCTCGGCGCGCAGGCCGTGGCAATCGGCCGCGCATGCCTCTATGGCGCGGCGGCGGCCGGTGAACCGGGCGCGCGCCGCGCGCTGGACATCCTGACGGACGAGTTCCGCCGGGCGATGCAGTTGTGCGGCGCCGCCGAGGTCTCCGCGATTTCACCCGCCCTGCTGACCGATGCGCTGCGGCGCGACGGCGATGGCGCGATGATGCGCGGGAGCCCGGGCGGCCAGGCCGCCGCGCGCCACCCCGAGATCCGTTGCGAGCCGCGCGGCTCCTCCACGTCCATCCCACAAGGCCAGCACCATGATGCCATTCACACCTGAACAACTCGGCCGCGTCGCGCGCTACGGAGCGGGGCATCCCCTGATCCTGATCCACGGCTTTTGCGGCGGCGGCGCCGACTGGGCGCCGACGATGGCGGCGCTGGGCCGGCGGTTCGACGTCATCGCGCCGGACCTTCCCGGCTTCGGGCGGTTCGCATCGGAGCCGCCGTGCAGGTCCTTCGGCGACATGGCGCGCCATGTCGTGGCGCTGGCCGACCGCCTGGGCATCGAGCGGTTCCACGTCGCCGGCCACTCGGTCGGCGGCTTCGTGGTCCAGCAGCTTCTCCTCGACGCGCCGCACAGGATCGCGCGGGCCGTGCTGTACGGGGCGGCATTGACGATCGACCACGCGAAACGGTTCGAGTCCATCCCCGACACGATGGAACGCCTGCAGCGCGACGGCGTCGAGCGCACGGCCCGGCGCGTGGTGGCGACGTGGTTCCTCCAGGGTGAGCGCCACCCCTGCTACGAAAGCACGGCCGAGACGGGGTGCAGGATGAGCCTGCCCGCCGCGCTGGCCGCCATGGAGGCGGTGAATGGCGCCGACTACACGGGGAAACTGGGGGGCGTCGAGACGCCCTGCCTGGTCGTGCTCGGCGAGCGGGACCGCACGTTCACGCCGGAGATGGCCGTGCAGCTTCACCGTGCCCTGCCGGCTTCCTCGCTGTGCGTCATACCGGGCGCGGCCCATGCCGCCCACCTGGAGCGCGCCGACCTGTTCAATGCGGTGGTGGGCGACTTTCTGCTCGACACCCACAAGTGACACAATCTTCCGCATGAGCGGCAACCACCATGATCACGGCCATGCGCAGGGTTCGGCGCTTTCCGAGCCCCAGTTGAGGGTGCGCGCCCTGGAAACCATCCTGGTGGAGAAAGGCTACGTCGATCCCGCGGTGCTGGACCGCATCGTCGAGAAGTACGAAACCATGGTGGGGCCGCACATCGGGGCGCGGGTGGTGGCCAAGGCCTGGTCCGACCCCGCGTTCCGGGCGTTCCTGCTCGCGGATGCGACCGCCGCCATCGGCACGATGGGGTTGGGCCAACGCGTCGGCGACCACCTCATCGCCGTGGAGAACACGCCGCAGCGGCACAACATGGTGGTCTGCACCCTGTGCTCCTGCTATCCGGTCGACATCCTGGGGCTGCCGCCGAGCTGGTACAAGTCCACGCCCTATCGTTCGCGCGCGGTGCGGGACCCGCGCGGGGTGCTGGCGGACTTCGGCATGCGCCTGCCGCCCGACACCGAGATCCGCGTCTGGGATTCGACCGCCGAAACCCGCTTCATCGTGGTGCCCATGCGCCCGGCGGGCACCGAGGGCTGGAGCGAGGACCGGCTGGCGACGCTGGTGACGCGCGACGCCATGATCGGCACCGGCTTGCCGCTTGCCGCGGGTACCACGAACAGCTGAGATGGCCCGCATCAACGACATCGGCGGCAACGAAGGCTTTGGCCGGGTCGACCGGGAGGACGGCGCGCCGGTGTTCCGTGCCGGATGGGAAGGCCGCGTCGTGGCGCTCCAGCGAGCGCTGGCCTATACGGGCGCATGGCACATCGACGCGTTCCGCGACGCCCAGGAGCGCCTGCCGCCTGATGCCTACTTTGCGGCTTCCTACTACGAGCGGTGGATTCATGGGCTGGAGCGCAACTGTGTCGCGGCCGGGCTGCTGGGCGAGGATGAACTCGCGGCCGGGCAATCGTTGCGGCCGGCCAGGCCGGTGGCGCGCGTGCTCCGACTGCCCGGCATCGACGCGGTGTTCAGCCGCGGGGCATTCGGGCGGACGGCCACGCGGGAAGCGCGTTTTGCGCCGGGAGACCGCGTGCGTGCCCGCGACATGGACCCTTCGACGCATACGCGGCTGCCGCGCTACGTCCGTGGCCGCGCGGGCACCGTGGAGGCGGTGCGCGGCTTCCACGTCTATCCGGACGCGGTGATGGCCGGGCGAGGCGAGGACCCGCAGTGGCTCTACACCGTCGTCTTCGATGCCCGGGAACTCTGGGGGGAGGGCGCCGCACAGGGCGTGACCGTTTCCTTCGAGGCCTTCGAGCCCTATCTGGAGGCCGCGTGAAATGACCCCCCAACGGATGACAGACATGCCGCGACATTCGCCGGATCCCGTGTTCAATCAGGCCTGGGAGGCGCAGGCCTTCGCCATCAAGACCGCGCTGCAGGAGGGCGGCGCGTTCACCGCGGCCGAATGGGCCGCCGCCCTCGGGCGGGCGATCGCCGAGGCCAGGGCACAAGGAGACCCGGACACGGGCGAGACCTATTACCTGCACTGGCTCGCCGCGCTCGAGGGCCTCGTGACCGAGAAGGGCCTGGCGGGCCGGCAGGCGCTCGCGCACTACCGCCACGCCTGGGAACATGCGGCCCGGCGGACGCCGCACGGATCGCCGCTCGAGTTGCTGGCCGAGGATTTCGATGCGCACGGCGTGCATGCCGACGGCAGCGCCGGACCAGGCATGCGATGAGCATCGACCATCGGGGCGGCATTCCGGATCCGGGCGTGGTGGAGGCGGTGGACGCCATCCTCCGCTGCTGGCTCGGTGATCCCGACCTGATCGTCTTTTGCGGCGAGTGGCGCCATGGCGGGCTGATGGAGATGCTGCCGCGCGGAAAGGCGGTATTGACCGCGCCCCACTACGCCGGGCGGTTCTCGGGGCTGCGCGAGCTGCGGCTGCAGGGGGGCGGGCACCATGTCCACCTGGACCTCGGCCGGCTCCGCCAAGCCTGCTACGTGGTCGCGCCGAGCGTGTGCTACGGCTTTCGCCCCGCCCTCGAGTTGCGGCTCGTGGCGCCGGGCGGCGATCCGATGCGCGACGCCGGTTTTGGCCTGTCCGTCTGCCCCTACCACGGCGACCGGCTTCGCGAGGACGTGGCCCGGCGCTACTTCAGGCGCGCCGCCGATCACATCCGCCGCTACCCGCACATCGCATCGTTCACCTGCCAGGCGCCGCCGGTGCCGGTGGAGGCGGATTGGTCCGGTCTCGACGCCGTGCTCGCCGACGAGGCCGGGATGGCGGGGCTGCGTTCGGCCGTTTCCGCGGCCGCGGGGGGTGGCGCATGAAGGACACGTCGCTGGTCGAGTCGGTGCTCGCCGGCGCTCTCGGGTGGATGGACGCCTCCCTGGTGATATTCAGGCAGGGGGTCCTGGTGGAATTCAAGACCGAGCAACTGGCGCCGGGGCTGGCCGTGAGCCTGGAAGGCCGCCACCGTTCGTGGCAGATCGGCCCCTTCGAAGGGCACCATTGCCACCTGGACCTGGCCGCGGTGCACGCCGTCCTGTTCGATGCGGAGCCTGTTTCGTGCCAAGGCGGCCGGATCAACTACACGGCCTGGTTCCTGGGTGAGGGCGATTGCGGCAATCCGTATCGGCGCGACGGGCTCTTCTCGGTGACCCTCAACCGTCCGTACCACAGCGACGGTTCACCGCGGCGGGAGGTGATGGCGCCCGTGTTCGCGCTCCACGACCGGTTCTCGCACCAGCCCCTGGTGTCGGCGAGCGATGGCTTCAGGAAGGCCCGCGCCGATCTCGGACACTGACCCACCCCGATCCGGTAGGCGATCGCGCGCCGCCATGCCCTGCGCAGGTGCGCGTTCGCCATGTTGGTGCGCGGCGCGCAGGCCGCTTGCCGAGGATGGGTCGTTCGCGGCCGGGCCATCGCGATAACGAGCCCATATCACGTGCACGCGATTCTCGATTATGCAGAGGTGGACCTCCGCGAGCAGAGTAGCAACCGCCATCCGCGGCAACGCCATGAGCGATTCGTGAAGCATTCATTTCGCCTCAGCCCGCTTGCCAAGACGATCACCTTTCAACCGAGATAGGAATTTCCATGAACAGAAGGCGACTCCTGACGTACGCGGCTGCCGCCATCGGTGGCGGGATGCCGAGCCTGGCCCATTTGCAGGAATCCCAGGCAAAGACGGTGCGCATCGTGAACGGTTTTGGCCCCGGCAGTACGGCGGAGGTCGTGACCCGGCTGCTGGCGCCCCACCTGCAGCAGGAGCTTGGCCAGTCGTTCGTCGTCGACAACGTCCAGGGCGCGGCGGGAAACATCGCGGCCCAGACGGTCGCCAAGGCGAGACCCGACGGGTACACCCTGCTCATGGCGGTGAACAGCATGTTCGGGTCGAACGCCTACCTGCTTCCCTCCGAGCAATACGACCTCCAGACGGCGTTCACGCCCATTCTGCCGGTCTCGAACATCGGGCTGATCCTGGTGGCGGGGCCGGCAGCGCCCGCGCAGACGCTGGAGGGTGTCCTCGAGGCCAGCATGCGCGGCGTGGTCGCGTACGGAACGCCGGGCATCGGCACCTCGCCGCACCTGGTCGCGGAGATGCTGCGCGAGCGTACCCAGGGCAAGCTGTCGCACATCCCCTACAAGGGCGGCCTGCAGATGGCGAACGACGTCGTCGCCGGACAGATCGCGCTCGGCTTTGCGGCCTACACGCCCGTCGCCGGGTTCATCAGCGCGGGCCGCCTGAAGCCGCTCGCCGTCTGCGGCGCTCGGCGCCTGGCAGCCCTGCCGGAGGTCCGCACGGTGTCGGAAATCGTTCCAGGCATCAGCATGACCGACTGGTGCGGGCTCGTGGCGCCCAAGGGGACCCCCGACCAGGTCTGTGCCGCGATCGCGGCCGCGGGAGAGAAGGCCCTTGCCCGCAAGGACCTGGTGGCACGGATGGTCGAGCTCGGCGCGGATCCCCTGAGCGGCAGCGCAGAAGACTTGAGGCGAATGATCAAGACGGAGCACGAGTCCAAGGGCGACATCATTCGCCGGCTCGGCATTCGCACGAGCTGATCGGCGCCAGGGCGACGGAGGCACCTGATGGACATGCATGCCGATGCGTTGCCACGCTTCCCCGGTGACCCGGTCGATGCACTCGCGCGCCCGCGGCTGCTGATCACCCGCGCACTGCCGGAATCCGTTCTGGCCGAAGCGCGCAACCGCTTCGACCTCGTGCTCTGGACCCGCGACCAACCGATCGATGGCGCGTTCGACGACTGGGCGGAAGGCTGCGACGCCGTGCTGCTGATGGTCACCGAGCGCCTGGACCGGCCGCGCCTGCAGGCCCTGGCCCGGCACGTGCGTGCGGTTGCGACCTACTCGGCCGGGCATGACCATATCGATCTTCAGGCCGCTACCGAGTTGGGCATACCGGTCTTCTTCACCCCCGATGTGCTGAGCGACGCCGTGGCTGAGACGGCGATGCTGCTGATCCTCTCGGCCGCGCGCGATGCGTCTGCCGCGGAAAGGCTGCTGCGACGCGGCGGTTGGGGCCCCTGGTCACCGACGCGCTTCCTGGGGCGGCAGTTGGCGGGCCGCACGCTCGGCGTGTTCGGCATGGGCAAGATCGGTCTGGCGCTGGCCGCCCGCGCCCGCGGCTTCGGCATGCGGGTGCATTACCACAACCGTTCTCCCATCTCCAACGGAAGCGGAGATGGCGATCTGGCGTACCACTCGACGCTTGAATCGCTGCTGCAGGTCAGCGACGTGTTCTGCGTTTGCGCGCCGTCCACGCCGCAGACCCGCGGTGTGCTCGATGCACGGCGGCTCGGCCTGCTGCCGCCCGGGGCCATCTTCGTCAACATCGCGCGCGGAGATCTGGTGGATGAAGAGGCCCTCATCGATGCGATCGAATCAGGCCGCATCGGGGCGGCCGGGCTCGATGTGTACCAGAACGAGCCCCACCTCGATCCCCGCCTGCTGGGATTGCCGCACACCACCTTGCTGCCGCACATCGGCAGTGCGACCATCGAGGCGCGGGAGGCCATGGGCCAGGCCGTTCTGCGGGCGCTGGCCGGCTGGCTGCTGGAGGGCGAGGCTCCGGACAACTGCCTCAACCCCTCGACACTCCGGGCGAAGACCTCCGTGCGTGCATCGTTCTAGTTGCCGCAGCCCCAACTGGCCACCAACCCCCGCTTCGACCTGATCCCCAAGCGCAGCGAACGGTGCGTGGGGCTGAGCGGCATCATCGAATCGGCGTTCTCCGCCTTGTCCGCTGATTAGATCGACGGTACGCGGATTGCCAATGCCTGCGTGAGCCGCGTCGGAGGAGCCGCAGCTCACGGCGGCTCGCCTCCATTCGTGGCCGCATCGATCGGCGGGATCACGGCCGATGTGGCAACCTTGTGTGCTTCATTCGAAGGTTCCCATGGGTACACTCGGCCGCATTCCTCGCCAAGCAAGCAACGGAGACGCTGAATGGACATGCGGCAACTCAAGTATTTCCGCGACATTGCCCTGCTGGGCAGCTACAGAAAAGCCGCGCAATCGCTGCACATTTCTCAGCCGGCCTTGACGCGGCAAGTGCTCGCGCTCGAGGACGAACTGCATACCGTGCTGTTTCTGCGCGGGCGGGAAGGGGTGGAGCTCACTGCGGCGGGCAAGCTTCTGCTGGGGCACAGCGAGCTGCTGCTGAGCCAGCTCGAAGTGGCCAAGGAGCAAGTGCGCGAATGCAGCAACCACACGGGCATCGAGATGGGCGTTGGCGCGCCGCCGGGCCTGGGGCTGCAGCTGTTCGGCCAACTCGCCGAGGTGCTGTCGCGGGACTATCCCCACGTGCACCTGCAGTTCTACGAGAACCCCTCGAACCGCTTGCTGGAGCTGATGAACGACGGCAGGCTCGACATTGCCGTGCTGAGCCAGGTGAGCGGCGAAGAATTCATTGCCGAACATCTCGTCGACGAGCAGGTCTATTTGCTGAGCCGGCCCACCGACGACATGCCCGCTGAGATCGAGAACCTGCGAAAGCTGCAGGATCTGCCCTTGATCCTCGCACCCAGTGGGAACGAAAAGGCTTGGATCGAAATCTTCAGCGCCTCGAATTCGATCCGGCTGAACGTGCGGCACCGCGCGAGCAGCGCGCAGATAATGAAGGAGCTGGTCATGCGAGGCATCGGGTATGCGTTCCTGGCCGAGTCCGGCATCCACCCAGAGGTCGGCGATGGACGAATCCGCGCCAGCAAGCTGAACGGCTTCACGGTGCCGCGTTTTCTGGTGCGGCGGCGTGACCGCTATCCGAATCCGATGCTGGGCACCATCAGCCAGCACCTGCGCGAACTCGTTCGCTGTATCGGACCCCATTGAACAACAGGAGATAGGCGTGGAGCTCAATTTGCGCGACAAGGTGGCGTGTGTCGTCGGTGGCAGCAAAGGCATCGGCCGGGAGATATGCCTCGTACTGGCCCGAGAGGGGGCGCACATCGCGGCATGCGCGCGCGACCGCGATTCGCTGGAACGCCTCAAGGCCGAGGTTGAAGCGCTGCAGGTGCGTTGTTTTGTTCGATCCGCAGACGCCGCGAAAGCCGATGAGTTGTCTGCCTTTCTCGACGCGGCGCATGCGGCGTTCGGACGGATGGATGTGCTGGTGAACAACGCCTCCGCGTTGGGAGGCGGTGACACCGAAGAGGCTTGGCAACGCAACATCCAGCTTGACCTGCTGGCTTCGGTGCGTGCGTCCGAGCGGGTGATCCCCTGGATGACGGCGGCGGGCGGGGGCAACATCATCTTCATCGGATCGGTGTCGGGCATGGAGGCCAACGGCAGTTCGCTCGCGTACTCCGCCCTCAAGGCCGCCGTGATCGGCTATTCGAAGGGGCTCGCACGCAAGTTGGGGCCCGCAAGAATTCGGGTCAACACGATCGCGCCCGGCATGATCGACTTCCCTGGCGGCACATGGGAGGTCCGGCGACGGACCAATCCGCAAATCTACGAGAAATTCCTCGCCGAGGTTCCTTGGGGCCGCCCGGGACGCGCCTCGGAAGTGGCAAACCTGGCCGCGTTCCTGGCCTCCGATGTGTCCGAGTTCATCAGCGGTGTGTGCATAGCGGTGGATGGCGCCAAGCACCGGGCGAATATTTGAGCTAGAAGCGCCAGGGCCCATGGTGATGCCGCCAAGGCATCATGTTTATCAGTATTTGGGATTGGACGGCGATGGGGTGGGCTTTGAGAATCGCGTTTCTTTTTGAAGAAGGATACGCGAGACATGGCCCAGAACCCCACGCCCATGATTGCCCGTTTTGGCGAGGTGACCCCCTACCTCAAGCACCACGCCGCCACCGTGCCCGAGGCCGCGATGGAGAGCATCACGGCGCACCGTGTGTACCCGATGATGGTGCCCGAGGACTACCAGGGCCGGGGCATCGGCGCCAAGATCAAGTACGCGCTCGGTCCCATCATCTCGATCGCGGAATGCCCGCCGCAGCAGGGGGCCGCCTCGCATATCCATGAAGAGGCGGTGGAGAGTTTCCTGATCGTGTCCGGGAAATGGCAAGTGTTCTGGGGTGAACACGAGGAGCAATCCGAAATTCTCGGGCCGCTCGACCTGATCGTCATTCCGAAGGGCATATATCGGTCGTTCCGAAACATCTCGGACGAGACGGCGCGCCTGATCGCCATCATCCAGCCGGCATCGCAAGATCGGCCCCGCGATTCCGTTTCCTTTTCGCCCGCGGTCGGTCAGCGGGTGGAGCGCGAATTCGGCACCCAGACGGTGAGGGCGTTTGCCGATATCGGCATGAAGTTCAGCCGGGGTTGACTTCGGTACGCCCCACGCCCAGGAGACGAAAAATGAAGATCGACATCCTCCAGCGGTTGCCGGAAGTGGACGAGTTGCTCTCGCGCACCGTCAACCCGCGCCACCGCGCCATCCTCCAGAACTACAAGCGCCATTCCATCCTGGAAGTTACCGGGCATTGGGAGGACATCTTTGATCCGCGCATGACGGTCGAACACCCGGTCTACCGGTTTCACAGCCGCGACGGACTCAAGGTGTATGACGGCGCAAAGGCGGTGAAATCGCTATACAGGGACATGGCCGATAACGACAGCAACGTGATCTACCACACCGACGGTCACATCGCCGTGGGCGACGACGGTTTCCACACCGAGTACAAGAGCCACAAATTCGTGCGTGGGCACTACCTGCGCGCCAAGGGCCACGACGTGGCCGACGGCTGGTTCGTCACCTCGCAGACGATGATGATGTATTGGCCTTACGACGCCCAATGCCGAATGATGGAGGAGCGGGTGATCTATGGCGCCGACCTGGAGATTCGGCCCTGCCCGCCGGAAGACCTCGTCACCCTGGAAGAGGCGCGCGCCAAGCTGTTGCCTCTGCTGGTGCCGGTCGAAGACTTTCTGCCCCGCGATGCCGAGTTGGTCGCCTGACCAGTATTCGGAACAACTAGGAGACGAACATGGCGATTTTTCTGAATTCGACTCGGCGCGCCCTGACGGTCGCGCTGTGCTTTGCTGCCGCGCAGACCGCGATGGCGCAAGCATTTCCCAGCAAACCGCTCACCGTTTTCGTGCCCGCGCCCGTAGGGTCGGGCGCCGACGTCACGGCCCGCCTCGTGGCGCGTGCGGTCGAGAAACGCATCGGCAAGCCGGTGGTGGTGGAGACGGTCACTGGTGCAAACGGGGTGATCGGCACCCAGCGCATGTTGTCGCAAGGCCGGCCCGATGGGTACACGGTGCTGTTCGGCATGAGCCAGATCGCCACCATCAACCGCGTGGTCTACAAGAACCTGGGTTACGACGCGGACAAGCTCAAGCCTGTGACGCGCATTGGTGAAATCGCTTGCCTGTGGATCGCGCACAAAGACACACCCTTCAACACCTTCGAAGAGTGGATCGAAGCCGGCAAGAAGTCGCCGGGCAAGTACACCATCAGCATCCTGGGCCCCGCCAGCCTGGCGCGCTTGGCCGCAGAACGGGTGATGCTGTCGACCGGCGCCCGGTTTACGCTGGTGCCGTACGCTTCCGCGAACGCGATACCCGACTTCCTTGCCGGGCGCGTGGACGTGCGCTTCGAGCCCACCAACACCGCGCCGCAGGTGCTTGCCAGCGGGCGCGCCAAAGTTCTGGCCTACAGCGCGGGAACGCGCTCACCGCAGTATCCGGACGTGCCCACCGCGAACGAACGCGTGCCCGGCAACGTGGCCACCACTTGGTATGCGGTGTGGACCAACGACGGCACACCCGAGCCGGTCGTGGCCGAGCTGAGCAAGCTTTTCAACGATGCCGTAAACGACCCCGAGGTGCAGGAGGCGCTGCGCAAGCAAGCCATCACCCCGATCGCCAAGGGGCCGCAGGAACTCGCGGACGCGACCCGCAAGGAGCTCGCCGAACTTGTCGACTTGGCGAAGCAGAACCCACAGATCGTGGCGACGGAATGAGGCGAGGGCGAACGGGTGAAGTTGTTTGAAGCAGTTGCCGAGAGTCTCATCGCCGAGAACGTCCAGAAAGTGTTTGGCCTGCTGGGCGATGGAAACATATCGTTGTGGCGCTGCTTGGCCGCTCGGAGAGCGGTGGTCATGGTCTCGGCTGCCCACGAGCAGGCGGCGGTGGCCATGGCCGACGGTTATGCGCGCGCCTCGGGGTGCGTCGGCGTGGCCACCGTCACGCACGGGCCAGGTCTCACCCAGATCGGCACTTCGTTGGCGGTCGCCGTGCGCGGCCGTTCGGCCCTGGTGGTCATTGTTGGCCAGGTGCATCGCAACGCCCTGCACGCCTCGCAACGCATGGAGCAGCGCGAATTCGTGCAGTCGTGCGGTGCGAGGTTCGTGGACGTCACGAGCGCCGAGAACCTGGCCGAGGAGCTGTCGGGCGCGTTCTACGCGGCGCGGGTGCACCGCTGCCCGGTCGTGGTGAACCTGGATGTCGGGCTGCAAGAAGCCGTGTTTGACTGGCCCTATTTGTATCGACCGTCGACCGAGTTCGTGCCCGCTCGGCCGGCCGAACCCGATGCGCGGAGCATCGAAGCGCTGTGCGTGCTGCTCGAGGCGAGCGAGCGCCCGGTGATTCTCGCGGGGCGAGGCGCCATGGCGGCGCAGGCCGGGCCGGCCCTGGTCGAGTTGGGCGCTCAGGTTGGAGCCCTGCTGGCCACCAGCCTGCCCGCCAAGGGTCTGTTCGCGGGCGAGACGTACGACGTCGGCGTCAGTGGAACGTTCGGCAGCGCGGCGACCGAAGAGCTCTTGAGCGAAGCCGATCTCGTGCTTGGTTTTGGTGCCGACATAGGCTACTACACCTCGGAGGGTGGGCTCATGTTCCCCACCGCGACCATAGCGCGGGTCGATATCCAGCCCCAGCCCGAACGCCTGGGGTTGATCCCCGGGCCTTACTTTTGTGGCGACGCCCAAGCCACTGCGCGCGCCCTCACGAAGGCCTTGCGCCAACGGGGTGGCGCGAAGACGGGCTACCGAACCGAGGCCACGCGTGCGGTGCTGAACCGCGCGCCGCCGGTGTTCGAAACCCCCACGGATGGTCTGGACCCGAGGCGTACCGCGGCGGCCCTGGGCGCTGCCTTGCCGCCCCACAGCGCGGTGACCTGTGGTTGTGGCCATTTCTGGGCGTTTCCCATCATGTACATGCCGCTGCGGCCCGACGTGTCGATTCGTTTTTCGTCCGACTTCGGTGCCATCGGCCAGACCCTGCCTTTCGCCATGGGCGCGGGCTTCGCCGAACCGCAGCGGCCGCAGATCCTTATCGAGGGTGATGGCGCGGTATTGATGAATATCCAGGAGATGTTCACGGCGGTCCGCTTCGGTATGAACCTCGTGCTGATCGTCTGGAACGACGGCGGTTACGGTGCGGAAGTGCACAAGCTGCGCGCCCAGCAGGCCGACCCCGGTATCGCCCAATGGAAGCCGGCCGATTTCGTGGCCATTGCGCGTGGCTTCGGCGGCGATGGTGTGCGGGTCACACAGATCGAGCAGTTGCAGCCGGCACTGGCCGCGGGTGTGCGGCAAGGTGGCCTGTACGTGGTCGACCTGTGCGTCTCGCCCACGGTGGTGAGCGATCCGTACGCAAAGCTCTTCTTTGGACGGCCGAACCGGGCGCCATTGCTGCGGCACTAGGGCCTGTTCACACGAATTTTCCAAGATGCGTTGCGATTCAAAAAGGCCATGCGCAAGGCGCGAAACGCAGACGGGCCGGGCGGCCCGGCGAGGCTTCGCCACGCGGCGCATGGCCTTTTTGATCGCAACCCGGAGGGAACGGGGTGAATAAAGCGCCACTCGTCGTTGCCCGCCTAGGCCAGACGTCCAGTCTGGCCGTCGCCGTGCGCCTAGATTGGCGCTTGATTCACCCCATTCGCACTTGGAAAATTCGTGTGAACAGGCCCTAGTCGAGGACAACGATGCATTTCGAAGGTCAGTTTGTGGTGAACGCCGCAGCGGGCGAGGTTCTTGCGGCGTTCGAGGACGTGGAACGCATGGCGCGCTGCATGCCCGGCGCCGCCATCGCGGGGAAGAACCCCGATGGCAGCTATCGGGGCAGCATGCTGGTGGCCTTTGGGCCCAAGAAGATCCGGTTCGAAGGACGGGTGACGTCGGCGGTCGACCCGATTGCCGGCAAGGGCCAGCTCGGCGTCACGGGAGGCGCGCAACTGCGCACGCCAGCGCCTGCGCAAGTTGACGTCCAGTACGTCGTCGAGCCGCTGGACGGATCACCCACCCCCCGTTGCCGGGTCTCTCTGGTGTCCCACGCCAAACTGGGCGGTGTGCTCGAGGAGTTCGCACGCACCGGTGGCGTCGCCGTGACGGACGCGCTGATGCAATTGTTTGCCCAGAACCTTTCCGAGGAGTTGGACAGCGGCCAGTCCGCCGCGTCGGAGGAAGCCGTGCCCGTTTCTCGTGCGGATGTCTCGGTGGGGCATTCGCAGGCACCGGCCGACGTTCGACCCCGCAACACACCGGCACTCTCCGCGACAAAGCTTTTTTGGCTCGTCCTGGCGGGGCGCGCGCGGGCGTGGCTGATGCAATTCAAGCAGGGCCGTGGCTAAGGCTCGGCATGCGGCCACTGCGTTCGACCACCCGGCGCTTGGGCATGGCCTTGAAGGTGTGCAGCGCACGCCTCCTGGCAATCCGCACTTAGCGCCCCTTCAGCGCTCGCCGGACGACCTTGCCTGTCGCCGTCATCGGCAGCGCATCGAGGTATTCGATGGCGCGCGGGTACTCGTGCGCGGCCAGCCGGGTCCGCACGTGGTGCTGGAGTTCCCGCGTCAGGCGTTCGCTCGGTGAGACGCCGTCGGCCAGGACGACGAAGGCTTTCACGATCTCGGTGCGCTGCGGGTCGGGCTGGCCGATCACGGCGGCGTGCCGCACGGCGGGGTGGCCGAGCAGGCAGTCCTCGATCGGTCCGGGGCCGATGCGGTAGCCGGCGCTCGTGATGACGTCGTCGTCGCGGCCGACGAAGTGGATAAACCCGTCCGCGTCGGCGCAGCCGGTGTCGCCCGTCAGCAGGAACGCTCCCGCGTACTTGTCGCGGGTGGCGTCGGGCTGGTTCCAGTAGCGCAGGAACATGACCGGATCGGGCGAGCGGATGGCGATCTGCCCGCTGGTGCCGGCCGGCACGGGGTGGCCGTGCGCGTCGACCACCTGCACGTCGTGCCCGGGCACCGGGCGGCCGATGGCGCCGGCGCGGCCCGGGAACCAGGCCGCGCAGGACGAGACCACCATGTTGCATTCCGTCTGGCCGTAGAACTCGTTGATGTCCACGCCCAGCGCCGCGCGGCCCCAGCCCAGCAGTTCGGCGCCGAGCGACTCCCCGCCGCTGGCCACCGAGCGCAGCGCCAGCGGCCAGCGCTCGCGCGGCCGGGGCTCGGCGCGCAGCATCTTGAGCGCGGTCGGCGGCAGGAACACGTGGGTGACCTGGTGCCGGCTCATGAGCGCGAAGGCCGCCGCCGCATCGAACTTCGGAAAACGGTGCGCGACCACCGGCAGCCCGTGGTGGAGCGCCGGCATCAGCACGTCGAGCAGGCCGCCGATCCAGGCCCAGTCGGCCGGTGTCCAGAACACGCCGCCGCCGGCCGATGCGAGCGAGCCGCCGTGGGACATCTCCACGCCGGGCAGGTGGCCGAGCAGGGTGCGGTGGGCGTGCAGCGCGCCCTTGGGCTTGCCGGTGGTGCCCGAGGTGTAGATGATCAGCGCGGGGTCGTCGGCGCGCGTGTTCACGGCCTCGAACGACGCGGGCTCCGCGTCCATGGCCGTGGCCAGGCAGGCCGTGCCGCCGTCCGCTTCGGCCGGCCCGGCGACCAGCACGTGCGCCAGCTCGGGCAGGCGGTGGCGGATGCCGGCGATCTTTCGCGCGCCATCGGCGTCCGTGACCAACACCCGGGCGCCGCTGTCGCGCAGCCGGTATTCGAGCGCTTCCTCGCCGAACAGGCTGAACAGCGGCACGGCGATCGCGCCCGCCTTGTAGCAGGCGATGTGGAGCACGGCGGTCTGCGGCGACTGCGCCAGCAGAATGGCCACGCGCTCGCCCACCGCGACGCCGCGCGTGCGCAGCGCGTTCGCGGCCTGGTTCGACAGGTGCCGCAGTTGCTCGAAGGTGAAGCGCTCGACGCGGCCGCGCTCGAGCTCATGGATGATCGCCACGCGCCCGGGCGCCGCGCGGGCCCAGCGGTCGCAGACGTCGACACCGATGTTGTAGTGCTCGGGAATGTTCCAGCGGAAGTCGCGGCGGGCGGCTTCGTAGCGGTCGGTCGAGGGCGGCATGGTCGCGCTCCGAAGAATGGGTCGAAGGGAAGGGTGGCGAGGCAGCAGATTATCTTCCAAGGAAGATATTTCCCTGGCCATCGACCCCTCGGCCGGCGGCGCCCCGCCGCTTGAAATCCCGGCGCCGCGCCCTTATCTCCCCCACCGGAAGCGCTGGAGACAACGCCTCCGGCGCTCCGTTCATTAATTCAATTCTTTGTTGTCTTGAATGGAGGTTTCGCCATGTACCGGTCCCTGTTCCCGCGCGACGTGTTCGCCGAGATGGATCGCCTGCAGCGCGAGATGCAGCAGGCCTTCGATCTGTCGCCCACCATCCGCGGCTTCGCCCGCAACGGCTTTCCCGCCCTCAACGTCGGCGGCACGCCCCAGACCATCGAAATCTATGCCTTCGCGCCGGGGGTCGAGCCGGCCAGCCTCGAGGTCCACCTGGAGCGCGGCGTGCTGACCATCGCGGGCGAGCGCAAACGCGCGTTGCCGGACCCGGATGCGAAGACGGCCGTGCACATCGACGAGCGCTTCGAAGGGCGCTTCCGCCGGGTGATCACGCTGCCCGACGACGCCGACCCCGACCGGGTCGACGCCAAGCTGCGCGACGGCGTCCTGCACCTCACCGTGCAGCGCCGCGCCTCGGCCCAGCCGCGCCGCATCGCGGTCCAGTGACGGCGATGCCGGCCAGTCCGCCCCCTATATAGACATCACCTATCCAGGAGAACCCACATGAGCAACACAGTCCAGACCACGGCCCCGGCATCCGGCGCGGCCACCGCTGCCGCCGGACAGGAGGACCGCCGTTCCCGCTACAGCGACGCGGCCCTGACGCCGCCCGTGGACGTGATCGAGGATGCCGGCGGCATCACCTTGTACGCCGACCTGCCGGGCGTCAGCCGCGACAAGCTGAACCTGCAGGTCGAGTCCGACACGCTGACCATCGAGGCGGAGTCCGACCTTTCCGTGCCGCAGGGCCTGGCCTCCCACCACACCGAGGTGGGCCTGGCGCGCTTTCGGCGCGTGTTCACGCTGAGCAAGGAGCTCGATACCGAGAAGGTTTCGGCCGAGCTGGCGCAGGGCGTGCTGAAGCTGCGCATCCCCAAGGCCGAGCACGCGCAGCCAAGGCGGATCGACATCCGTTAGCGCCCGCGCGTCGCGGCCTGGTCGTAGATCCGGTCGAGCGGCACCGCGTCGGCCCGGATGATGCCCTGGTCGATGTAGTACTGGCGCATCTTCTCGATCGTGGCGACGCGGATGCGGCCGGACGGGTTCTGCGACGCGACCGTCGGCAGCAGGCGGTCGGCGGTCGCCGCATCGACCTTGAAGCGCTGCATGAGCCGCTGGCGGTTGACTTCGGGGCTGGCGCTCGCCACCTGCTGGGCGGCTTCGAGCAGCACGGCGACGGCGCGCCGGATCAGGTCGGGGTCGTTCCGGAGCGTCTCGCGCTTGGCGAGGATCACGTAGGGGTCCCAGTCCTGGCCGACGTAGTCGGACAGCTTGACGACGCTGCGGAGCCGGCGCTCGCGGTCGATCAGCACCGAGGCGTGCTCCGTGGTGACCCAGATGTCCGCCTGCCCGTTCCTGAGCGCCTGGTAGTTCTGCGGCAGCCCGCCGGTGGGCACGAACGTGACCTCGCCGGGCGCCACGCCGAGCGACTTGAGGAACAGGTCGGCGTACAGCTTGTCGGTGCCCGCCAACTGCGTGACCGCGATCCGTTTGCCCCGGATCTCGGTGGATTGGATCGGCTTGTCCGCCAGCGACCACATGTGCCATTGGGCGTGCAGCCCGAGGTCGGCCACGACCACGAAGTCGACGCCCCGGCTCATGTAGTTGATCGCCGCGCCCAGGCCGTAGAGGCGCACGTCCGAATGGTTCTCGTCGGTGGCGTTCCAGGACCGGCGGTCGCCCCCGCCCAGCGGCGGCGGCGTGGTCGGCGTCAGGCCGTGTTTCTGCCACAGCTTCTGTTCGGTCGCCAGCATGTCCACCAGGGCGGTGGAGGGCACGGTGCCGACGCCGGTCGAGTAGGTCAGCGACTTGGGCGCCGGCGGGCCGCCGGCGCAGCCGGCCAGCACCACCGCCGCCGCGCACAGCGCCAGGCGCCTCGCGCGCCGCGGCAGCGCGGCCAGGAAGGTGGCGAGTGGCCGGCGAGGCGTTCTGCTTTCGTTCATCGTCGTCGTCGTCGTTGCGTTCGTCATGGCATGCCTGCTGTTCGAGGGGAGGATGAAAGAAGCGGGCGGCGGCCGGCCACCGCCGGGCCGGCGCCACCGGGCTTCATTGGGGCTTCACCGGGGCTTCATTGCGGCTTGAGGCCGATGCGGTCGATGAGCTCGCGCTCGGTGCGCGTGATCTCGTGGGCGAAGGCGGTGAACTGCTCGCTGCTCATGTACTGCGCGTCGATGTCGAACCGGCGCAGGGCGTCGCGGTAGCTGTCCTGCTCCATCGCCTGCTTGAAGGCGTCGTGCAGGCGCTTGACGATGGCCGGATCGGTGTCGCGCGGCGCGACCAGGCCGAACGGCGCGTTCTGCACGATCGGGTAGCCGAGCTCCTTGAGCGTGGGCACCTGCGGGAAGCGCGGGCTGCGGGTCTCGCCCGCCATCGCCAGCAGGCGCAGGTCGCCGGACTCGACCAGCGCGGCCCAGCTCGGGCCGTCCGCGATCGACTTCACGTGGCCGCCGCGCACCGCGGCCAGCGCCGGCGCGCCGCCCTGGAAGGGCACGTGGGTGAACTTGACGCCGGCCCGGTGGGCCAGGTCTTCCATGGTCAGGTGCGGCGACGACAGCGTGCCGGGCGTGCCGTAGGTCATCTCGCCCGGGTGCGCCTTGGCCCAGGCGAGGTAGTCGGCCAGGGTCTTGATGTCGGAGCTCGCCGGCACCGCCAGGCCGAACGGGTAGGACGCCAGCCCGATGATGTACTTCAGGTCCTTGGTCGGGTCGTAGCTGGTCTTGGTCAGGTAGCGCTGCCGGAACACCGAGACCGCCACTTGCGCGATGGTGTAGCCGTCGGGCGGCGTGGTCTGCATGAGCTGGGCCGGCACGACCATGCCCGCGCCGGGCTTGTAGTCCACGACCACGGGCTGGCCGAGGACGGTGCTGGCGTTGGCCGCGAGCACGCGGAACGCGGCGTCGGTGGCGCCGCCCGGCGCGAAGCCCACCAGCATGCGGATCGGCTTGGTCGGAAAGGCGGCCTGGGCGCGCACGGCCGGGGCCAGGGCCAGGGTGGTGGCGGCCAGGGAGCCGGTCAGCAGCAGTTGGCGTCGTTTCATGGTGGGAGCTCCTTGATGAAAAAACCGGCTTCAGTTCGCGCCGAGGGGTTCGGCCGAGGCGGCCGGGGTGAGGGGGGTGTTCCAGGCGTCGTAGCCGTAGACCCAATCGGCGTTGTTGTCGCTGCGCAGCCAGTCGTTCTTGCCGGAGGCGACCTGGATCTGGCTCGCGCGCGGCCGCCGCAGGGCCTCGTAGTCCTGCAGCGCCTGGGCGACGTCCTGGCCGGCCGCCAGGCAGCGGGCCAGCACGACGGCGTCCTCGATGCCCATCGCCGCCCCTTGGGCCATGAACGGCAGCATGGGGTGGCAGGCATCGCCGAGAAGCGTGACGCGGCCCTGCGTCCAGTGCGCCATGGGCTCGCGCACGTACATCGCGGTCTTGAGCACCACCTCGCAGCGTCCCAGGATGGCCTGCACCTCGGGGTGGAACCCGGCGTAGGCAGCCAGCAGCTCGGCCTGCGTGCCCTTGATCGACCACGACTCGTGGCGCCACGCGTCCTCCGGCACGGTGGCGAACACGAACAGTTCCTGGCCGCCCTGGATCAGGAAGGTGAACACCTGGCTGGCCGTGTTCGGCCCCCACCACTTGGTGGTCGGCGTCAGGTCCATGCCCGCGAAATGCCGCGCATCGACGATGGCGCGGAACGCCACCTGGCCGGTGAAGGTGGGCTGGTCGGCGCCGAACAGCTCGGCGCGCACGGCCGAATGGATGCCGTCGGCGCCGACGATGGCGTCGAACCGGTGGGCCTGGCCGTCATCGAGCACCAGCTCGGCGTGGCCGGGCGCCTGGCGGATCTGCCGCACGCGGCTGCCCAGGTGGATCTCGACGTCCGAGGCGGCCGCTTCCAGCGCGGACAGCAGGTCGGCGCGGTGCACCGTGAGCTGCGGCGCGCCGTAGCGGCGCTCGCCGGCTTCGCCCATTTCGAGCATGGAGGTCACCTCGCCGCTGTCCCAGGTCCGGCTGACCCGGCGCGTGGGACGGAACGACGCCTCGCGCAGGCGCGGGCCGATGCCCAGGCCGTCCAGCGCCTTGACGGCGTTCGGCGTCAGGTTGATGCCGGCGCCCACGCGCCCGAACTGCGGGGCCTGTTCGAACACCACGGGTTCGAGGTGGAAGCGCTTGAGGGCCAGCGCGGCGGACAGCCCGCCGATGCCCGCGCCGACGATGGCGATGCGTGGAACGTTCATGGTAAAAGTTTTGAATACGAAATCTAGTTTTCTATGCTAAATTTTTTGCCAAGGGTTGGCAAGATCGGTACTAACCCGTACTGGGTGCCGAAGCGCGCCCCAATGCCTCGTGGCCGCGAGGCGATTCCCTAGAATCGCGGGTTGACCCATGGCGCCCGAGCACGCGCTGTCGCCCCTTTGCCTCACCGCCCGCCCGCCCATGAACGCCACGCCCACGGACGCCTCTTCGCCCCAGACCCCCCCGGACCCGGCCGAGGAGGCGGGCGGCGGCGACGCCGACAAGAACCGCTACTGGGTCGAGGCGCTGGCGCAGGGGCTGGCCGTGCTGCGCATCTTCGATTCGGAGCCGGGCAGCCTGACGCTGACCGAGATCGCGCAGCGCCTGGGCTGGAGCCGCGCCAAGCCGTTCCGCTACGTGCAGACGCTGGAGCAGCTGGGCTATCTGCATCGCGAGGAGCCGGGCCGCCGCTACCGGCCGACCTCGCTCACCATGTCGCTCGGCTACGCCTACCTCAGCCGGCTCTCGATGGTCGAGCTGGCCCAGCCCGTGCTCGACCAGCTCAAGACGGCGGTCAACGCCTCGGTGCACATGGGCATCCTGGAGCGCGGGGAGCTGGTCTACGTCGCCAACGCGCGCATCCCGCTGCCGACCGCGATCAACATCCACGTCGGTTCGCGCACGCCGGTGTTCGCCACCTCGATCGGGCGCATCCTGCTGGCCTACCTGCCCGCCGGCGAGGTGGACGCCATCCTAGGAACCGGCCCGATCCCGGCGCTGACGGCCAATTCGACCAGCGATCCCATCGCGTTCCGGCAGATGCTGGCCCGCGCCAGGGCCGATGGCTACGTGTTCAACGACCAGGAATTCCACCTCGGCGTGCGCTCCATCGCCGCGCCGGTGTTCGACGCCTCGGGCAAGGTGGTGGCGGGCATCAACGCGACCGCGATGACGCACGCCTTCACCGACGAGGTGGTGCGGGACGCGGTGATCCCCGCGGTGCGCGAGGCCGCGCGGTCGATCTCGGCCGGCCTGGGCTTCGTGGCCGGCGCGAAGTGAACAGGCTGTAGTCAGTCGGCCACGAAGCCGGTGGCCTTGACGATGCGCGTCCAGCGCCCGGTCTCGGTGTTCATCTTGCCCAGGAAGCGCTCGCCGCAGGTGTCGGGCGTGGGCGTGAGCCCGGCCGCGGCCATGCGGGTCTGGAACTCGGGCGCGGCCACGACCTTGCGGTGCGCCTCGGTCAGGCGCTGCACGATCGGCGCCGGCAGGCCCTTGGGCGCGGCCAGGCCGAACCAGACCGTGGTCTCCAGCTGGGACAGGCCGACCTCGGCCACCGTGGGCACCTCGGGCAACTGGGGCGAGCGCTGCGCGCCGGTGGTGGCGTAGGCCAGCAGCTTGCCGGAGCGGATGTGCGGGCTGGCGGTGGCGATCTGCACGAAGCCCAGCGGCGCCACGTTGGCCAGCATGTCGGTGATCTGCAGCGGGCTGCTGCGGTACGGCACGTGGGTCATCTCGACCTTGAGCGCCTCGCTCAACTGGTAGCCGAGGAAGTGCGCGGGCGAGCCGGGCGCGAACGACGAATAGGTGGGCGGCGTCTTCTGGCTGCGCAGCCAGGGCGCGAGCTCGCCGAAGGTCTTCGGGCCGAGGCCGGGGTGGCTCGCCAGCACCAGCGCGGCCTCCACGCCCTGGCAGATCGGGGTGAAGTCGGCCGGCCGGTACTGCGCCTTGGGGTTGGCCGCGGGCGTGATGGTCATCATGCCGGCGGTGTTGACCAGCAAGGTGTAGCCGTCCGGCGCCGTGCGCGCCATGGTCTGCGCCGCGATCATGCCGCCGATGGCGGGCGAGTTCTCGGCCACCACCGGCTGGCCCATTTCCTTGGCGAGGTGGTCGGCGAGGGCGCGCGCGTACGCATCGGGCGGGCCGCCGGCGGTGGAGGGCGAGACCAGCCGGATCGGCTTGTTCGGCCAGTTCTGGGCCAGCGCGCTGGCGGCGGCCAGTGGCAGCAGGGCGAGCAGGGTCCAGCGCGAGAGAGGGCCGGCGGCGAGGGGCATGGTGTGTCTCCGATAGTGGTGTGGTGTCGAACGAAAAGAATCAAGGCCCGGAAAGCCGGGCGGGCGCCGCGGCTCAGCGCTGAGGCATGTCCTTGGCGGAGTATCCGAGGCTGACGGCTGCGTCGTCG